>NZ_DBMFCD010000001.1:167532-591417 GCF_056872695.1 Wujia sp.
CCGGAGATCGAGGAGACGGTGGAAGAAGCTGTCGAAGAAGAACCGGAGATTGAGGCAGAAGTCGAAGAGTCAGAGACAGTAGAACCGGAGCCGGAGATGGAGACTGAGCCAGAACCGGAGATCGAGGAGACGGTGGAAGAAGCTGTCGAAGAAGAACCGGAGATTGAGGCAGAAGTCGAAGAGTCAGAGACAGTAGAACCGGAGCCGGAGATGGAAACTGAGCCGGAACCGGAAAACGAGGAAACGGTGGAAGAACCGAAAGAGGAATTCCATGTAGCTCCGTTTACAACAAAACCGGAAAAAAAGAAGCTGGACTTTCCAGTATTTAAGTCATCGTTATTCCCAGATTACCATAAGGAAACGAAAATTGTTGAGAACAATTTTAACGTGATTATGGAAGAAGCACAGGATAAGATGACGGAAAACATGCGTAAAGAGGAGCAGATGCAGAGAGAGGCAGAAGCGTTACTTGCATCACTTGGAATCAGCATGGATGCTATATCAACAACACCGGAGGCTGAGAAGAGAGAAGAACAGCCCGCACAAAAAGGACCTTCACGAGATGAGTTAAAAGCATCTTTGAAGATAGATTCTGTTAAGAAGAATTTGCTGAAACGTGTGAAAGAATACAGATAATTCTTGACGAGAAGACATGACCGAGAGAAGGTATGACTGAAAGGAGGCAATGGGAGTGGCTATTGATCAAAGAGAAGCGTTGATTGCTGCGGTAAGAGCACAGGTAGAAAAGGAAAAAGCTGCCAAGGCTGCAAAACTGAAAAAAGAGCAGGAAGCAATGCAATTGTCTGGGGCTGCAGAGGCTGGAGAAGCTGCTGCGGACCACAATAAGCCAAAATACAAAACTCTGTCAGCGGAGGAACTTGCGAAAATCGAAGAGAAGAAACGTCGTAAGAAAGCTGCAGAACTTGGTATTAAATTGGAGGATGAGGAACCAGAAGAGACATCTGCAAAGGTGGGAGAGCCTGCAAAGGAAGAGCCAAAGAAAGCAAGTGATGAAGGACTTGGTATGAGTGTTGGCATTCAGGCAGATAAGTCTGGTAAAACTTTGGATAAACCAGCTGGTGGCGGACTTGGTGCGCCGGTGGAAGGAGGATTATCCGGAAGTAAAACAGAAAGCAAAGGACTTGGAGGATTGGGCGGCGGCCTTGGGGCTACAGAACCATCCGGCGGTCTTGGACTCAATATTGACATGGGTAACAAGCAGAAAGAGAATGCACCTGAGAAGAAAAAGGCTCAGGATGATGAAAAGGCAAGATTGCGTCCTACAAAGTTATCCGGTGACAGTGGCGATGTAAAAGTAATTGGTGGAGATGATGCAGAAGGTGAAGCATCATTTACAAAACAGGGAAATACAACTATTATTTCCGATGGCGTAGAATGGAAAGCACAGGAGAATAAGACAACCAAGGCTGATGCTGATGATATTATCAGCATCGTACCAAATCGGAGTACTCCTACCAATGATGTGAAGAGTATGTATGATCTTGGTGACGAGGATGAGGATGCTCTGGGTGCAGAGATATCAAAACTTGCGCAATATGGTGATGCTGAGAATAAGGCAGAGGAAGAAAAGAAGAAAGCGCAGGAAGAGAAGGCAAAGAAGGCAGCTGAGGCGGAGGCAGCCAAGAAAAAGGCAGCCATTGAGGAGGCTGAACGGAAGGAAGAAGCCAGAAGAAAGAAACTGAAAGAGGCAGAAGAAAAGGCAGCTGCACAGGAGCGCAGAATTGCAGAAGCAGCAGCCAGACAGCGTGCAGCTGCAGCCGCTGAGAAACGTGCAGCCGAGGAGGCACGCCTCAAGGCAGAAGAGGAAGAAAAACGTAAGAAAGCGGAAGAGGCACGTCTGAAAGCAGCCGAGGAAGCCCGCAAGAAAGCGGAAGAAGAGGCAAGAGCCAAGGCAAAGCAGGAAGCTTTGAAGAAGGCGGAAGAGGCAAAGAAGAAAGCCGAAGAAGCAAAGCGTATCTTAGAACAGGCACAGAAGGCAGAAGAAGAAGCAACAAAGCGTGCAGAAGAGAATCGGAAGCGTGCTGAGGAAGAAGCCAAGAAGAAAGCCGAAGCAGAAGCAAAGAAGAAAGCTGAGGAAGAAGCCAAGAAGAAAGCCGAAGCAGAAGCAAAGAAGAAGGCAGAGGCGGAAGCAAAGAAGAAGGCAGAGGCGGAAGCAAAGAAGAAGGCAGAGGCAGAGGCAAAGAAGAAAGCCGAAGAAGAAGCCCGTAAGAAAGCTGAGGAAGAAGCAAAGAAAGCAGCCGAAGAAGCCCGTAAGAAAGCTGAAGAGGCTATGCGTATCTTAGAAGAAGCAAAGAAGGCGGAAGAGGCAGCACTAAAGGCAGCTGAGGAAGCTCGTAAGAAGGCAGAGGCAGATGCAAAGAAGGCAGCCGAGGAAGCTGCAAAGGCAAAGGCTGAGGAAGAGAAACGTAAGAAGGCGGAAGAAGAAGCAAAGAAGAAGGCAGAGGCGGAAGCAAAGAAAAAGGCGGAAGAGGAAGCTAAGAAGAAGGCAGCTGAAGAACTTGCTGCAAAAGCTGAAGAAGAGGCTCGTAAGAAGGCAGCCGAGGAAGCTGCAAAGGCAGAGGCGGAAGCAAAGGCAAAGGCAGAGGAAGCCCGTAAGATTTTGGAGGCTGCGAAGAAAGCGGAAGAGGAAGCGTTGAAGGCGGCAGAACAGGCAGATACGATTCAGATCGATTTGACACAGCCGGCCGAAGAAGGAAAACTTCCACTTGCTGCATCTTATCTTGAGAAGTATACAAAGATGGAGAAATCCGGAAAGAGTCTTGTCGAGACATTCAATGCAATTACAGTTGACCAGAATAACCGTAATGTATGTATGATGGGTGATCATGGATTTGGTCTGACCTGTGTTGGCGAAGATTTTGCAAGAAGCTTCTATGATATGGGAATCTGCAAGGCAAAGACGATTGCAAAGATCAAGGCACAGGCATTGAACAAGGTAAAGCTTGCAGACGCGATGTCAAAACTTGCCGGCGGATGTATGGTTGTTGAAAACGCAGGCTTGATTGCACCAGACAAGATGACAGAGTTGATAAAGCTTACAGCTAAGGATGCAAATGATGTTGTAGTTATTCTGACGGGTGCAACTGAGTCTATCAATCGCTTGTTTGGCGCAACCGGAGAAGCAAAGAACAAGTTTGCACATCAGATCAATATGGAAGGCATTTCTACAAAGGATATGCTTGCAATTGCAAAAGGATATTTCAAGCAACAGGGCTTTAAGACAGATGATTCTGTAGAGGGTACTGTGAAGAACCTTCTGATGGCGATGGAGTCTGGAAATATCGATCGTATGCTCAAGGCTTGTGATGAGGCGATGTTGAAATGTGACGATCGTGAGAAGGCAAAGGGATCCAGTCGGAAATATTTACTAAGCGAAGATTTTAAATAATCGTTGAAAAAATAAGAGCCGATGCTTATAATTTAAGCATCGGCTTTTTGTGTAATAAGCTGATGGCAAGATGATAAATAAGAAACCAGAAGATAAGAGGTATAAAACGTGGTAAATATAGATATCGGTATAGATCTTGGAACATCGAACACGGTCATATACATAAAAGACAAGGGGATTGTGGTCAACCAGCCATCTGTGGTCGCATATGAAGCGAAGAGCAAAAAGATTATTGCGGTTGGAAATAAAGCGAAGAAGATGCTTGGAAAAACACCGGAGGATATCGAAGTAGCACGTCCAATTCGAAATGGTGTTATTTCCGATTATATTATGACGGAGCGTATGCTCAAGATCTATGTGAAATCAGCGATTGCAAAACGAAAGATCTGGGGGAAGCCAAACATTTGCGTCTGTGTACCAAGTGGTGTCACGGATGTACAGCGACGTGCAGCGTGTGACGCGGTATATCGTACCGGTGCAAAAAATGTGTATGTACTCGAAGAACCATTTGCAGCAGCTATCGGTGCAGGTGTGGATATTGAATCCGCGGTTGGTGCGATGGTTGTGGATATTGGCGCGGGAACGACAGATATCGCGATTGTTGCAAGAGGCGGCGTACAACAGAGCAGTTCTATCAAGATCGGTGGCGATGATTTTGATGAGGCAATCATCCGTTACATGCGCAAACGTCACAATGTGTTGCTTGGCGAAAGTTCTGCCGAGCAGTTGAAGAAGGACATTGGATCTGTATATCCACGGGAGCAGGATGCGATTGGATATGCACGTGGAAAGGAACTGGTACGTGGACTTCCAACAAAGATGGCTGTCAAATCATCTGAGATGATCGAGGCGTGTCAGGAGGAGACAGATCAGATTATGGATGCTATCCGTGTCATGCTGGAGGGAGCTCCGCCAGAGCTTGTTTCGGATATTTCCGAGCATGGTATTATTCTTGCCGGAGGCGGAAGCAAGATCTTCGGTATGGACAAGCTGATTATGGAAAGGATAGGTGTTCCGGTCGTGAATATCAAGAATCCGGATCAAGTTGTTGCGACAGGCGCCGGAACGGCGCATTATTATATCAAGGACGGAAGAACCTTGGAAGAGTAAAAGACAGGATAGAGATACGTGGAAAATAGGAAAATAACACTGCGTGAACATGACGTGGAATATATGTATGACGAGAGATTCCTTCCGCTCACGCAGAAGGAAATGCAATTAAGAGGCTGGGAACAGCCGGATTTTGTCTATGTGATAGGGGATGCTTATGTGGATCATCCATCTTTTGGACCGGCGATTATAAGCCGGGTGTTAGAGGCACATGGATATAAGGTGGCAATTATTTCGCAACCGGACTGGAAGGATGAAAACTCCATTGCTATTTATGGCAGACCGAGGCTTGCCTTTCTGGTGTGTGCGGGAAATATGGATTCGATGGTAAACCATTATACTGTCTCTAAAAAAAGACGGCATACGGACGCCTATACGCCGGGTGGAGAGATGGGAAAAAGACCGGATTATGCGACAGTCGTGTACTGCAATCTGATCCGGAAAAAATACAAGGATGCAGCAATCGTGGCAGGCGGCATTGAAGCAAGTCTGCGCCGGCTGGCTCATTATGATTACTGGTCGAACAAACTCAAACATTCGATTCTCGTTGATGCGCAGGCGGATATGGTAATCTATGGTATGGGTGAACATGCAATCGTGGAGATTGCAGATGCACTGGAAAGTGGTATCGACATCAAAGATTTAAGTTTTATTCATGGAACCGTCTACAAAGCAAGAAATCTGGAACATCTGTATGAAGACTATATTGAACTTCCATCGTATGATGCATTACAGGAAGATAAGTTAAATTATGCGAGAAGCTTCAAGATACAATATGATAACACTGACCATATCACCGCGAAGGTTCTAGTAGAAAAATACAAAGATTATCAATATGTGATCCAGAATCCGCCGGCAGATCCTTTGACGGAGCTGGAGATGGATGAGGTGTATGCACTTCCATATACGAAGACCTATCATCCGATTTATGAAGCACAAGGTGGAATTCCAGCGATATCGGAGATTAAATTTTCACTTGTCAGTAATCGTGGGTGCTTTGGCGGATGTAGTTTTTGTGCGCTTACATTCCATCAGGGGCGGACATTACAGACACGCAGTCATGCTTCTATTATAGAAGAAGCAAGGGAAATGACGAAAGATCCTGAGTTTAAGGGATATATCCATGACGTGGGTGGACCGACGGCAAATTTCCGGCAGCGAGCCTGTAAGAAACAGGAAAAATATGGCGTCTGTGCGAATCGGCAGTGCTTATTTCCGAAGCCTTGTCCGAACCTGATCGTGGACCATTCGGATTATCTGAAGCTGTTGCGGGAGCTTCGGAGTCTGCCGAAGGTAAAAAAAGTATTTATCCGTTCAGGTATCCGGTTTGATTATCTGATGGCGGACAAGGATGACACGTTCTTCCGGGAACTTTGCAAATATCATATCAGCGGACAGCTGAAAGTGGCACCGGAGCATATCTCGGATAAGGTGCTGATGAAACTTGGTAAACCGGAGAATGCAGTCTTTCAGGCATTTTGCAGGAAATACAAGCGGATCAATGAAGAACTTGGTTTAAAGCAGTACATGGTACCATATCTCATGTCATCGCATCCGGGTTCGACCCTGAAAGAAGCGGTGGAACTGGCAGAGTATCTGAGGGACTTAGGCTACATGCCGGAGCAGGTGCAGGATTTCTATCCGACACCATCCACGATATCGACCTGCATGTATTACACCGGTGTCGATCCGCGGACGATGGAAAAGGTGTATGTACCGAATTCGCCACATGAAAAGGCAATGCAGCGGGCCTTGATCCAGTATAGAAATCCGGATAATTATGATCTGGTGCATGAGGCACTTGTCAAAGCAGGGCGGACAGACTTGATTGGATTTGATAAAACTTGTCTGATCAAACCACGGAAGATGAAAAATGCTGTATATGAGAAAAAATCTCAACATGGGGCGCTGAATAAACAAACTGGAAACCGTTCGAATGTGCAACATAAAAATTCTGCCCAGAAGCAGGGACAAAATCAGAAGCCACAAATGAATACAAAAAATAAGAAAAGTATACGCAATGTACATAAAAAGAAACAAAAGTAAAGGTTTCTTTTATTGCGAAACCATGGAAATTATGATATTATCTATCTAGGCGTGTCGACATATGCATGATCGGCACAGATAGAAACAATAAAACGAAATGGAGGAAAATTTCATCATGGCAAAGAAAGTAGTTTTAGCTGGCGCATGTCGTACAGCAATCGGTACTATGGGTGGTGCTCTTTCGACAACACCGGCACCAGTGTTAGGTTCTATCGTAATCAAGGAGGCTCTGAACAGAGCAGGCGTTCCTGCAGATCAGGTCGATCATGTATATATGGGTTGCGTTATCCAGGCAGGTCTTGGACAGAACGTAGCTCGTCAGGCATCTCTGAAGGCTGGACTTCCTATCGAGACACCTGCTGTTACAGTAAACGTAGTTTGTGGTTCTGGTTTGAACTGTGTTAACATGGCAGCTCAGATGATTCAGGCTGGCGATGCTGATATCGTTGTAGCAGGTGGTATGGAGAACATGTCTATGGCTCCTTATGCAGCTATGAACGCTCGTTTTGGTTACAGAATGAACAACGGCAAGCTTGTTGATACAATGGTAAATGATGCTCTTTGGGATGCATTCAATGATTACCACATGATCAAGACAGCTGATAACATCTGTGAGCAGTGGGGACTGACTCGTGAAGAGCTTGATGTATTTGCAGCAAACAGCCAGCAGAAGGCAGCAGCAGCTCAGGAGTCTGGTGCATTTGACGCAGAGATCGTTCCAGTTATGGTTAAGAAGAAGAAAGAGACAATCGAGTTCAAGAAGGATGAGGGTCCTCGTCCTGGAACAACTGTTGAGACTCTGGCTAAGCTTCGTACAATCAACCCAGGCGGATTCGTTACAGCTGGTAACGCTTCTGGTATCAACGATGGTGCAGCAGCAATCGTTGTTATGTCTGAGGAGAAGGCGAAAGAGCTTGGAGTTAAGCCTATGGCTACATTCGTTGCAGGCGCACTTGCAGGTGTTGATCCTTCTATCATGGGTATCGGACCTGTTGCTTCTACAAAGAAGGTTATGGCTAAGACAGGCATGAAGATCGAAGACTTCGATATCATTGAGGCAAATGAGGCATTCGCTGCACAGTCAGTCGCAGTTGGTAAGGATCTTGGTATTGATACAGAGAAGCAGCTCAATCCAAACGGTGGTGCAATCGCACTTGGTCATCCGGTTGGAGCTTCCGGATGCCGTATCCTTGTTACATTGCTTCATGAGATGCAGGCAAGAGGCGCTAAGACAGGTCTTGCTACACTGTGTATCGGTGGTGGAATGGGCTGCTCTACAATCGTTAAGATTGAGGACTAATTGAGCCGCGTAACATATTTGGATATAGTTTAAGGAGATTAAGATGGAATTTATTACTTATGAGCAGGAAGGCTTTGTAGGCGTTGTTACAATCAACAGACCTAAGGCTTTGAATGCGTTGAATAGTCAGGTGTTGGATGAGCTTGAAGCTGCATTCGATGCAATTGATCTGGATACAACAAGAGCCGTAGTTCTTACAGGTGCTGGCGAGAAGTCATTTGTAGCAGGTGCTGATATCGCAGAGATGTCTACACTTACAAAGGCTGAGGGCGAAGCATTCGGTAAGAAGGGAAATGATGTATTCCGTAAGATTGAGACATTCCCGATCCCGGTAATCGCTGCAATCAACGGATTTGCACTTGGCGGTGGCTGTGAGATTTCTATGAGCTGTGATATCCGTATCTGTTCTGAGAATGCAGTATTCGGTCAGCCAGAGGTAGGTCTTGGTATCACACCTGGATTTGGTGGAACACAGAGACTCGCTCGTCTGGTAGGAGCCGGTATGGCAAAGCAGATGATCTACACAGCAAGAAATATTAAGGCTGATGAGGCATACAGAATCGGTCTTGTAAACGCTGTATATCCATTGGAAGAGCTTCTTCCGGCAGCTAAGAAGATGGCAGCAGGCATCGCAGCAAATGCTCCGATCGCTGTTAGAAACTGCAAGAAGGCAATCAACGATGGACTTCAGGTAGATATGGATCAGGCAATCGTGATCGAAGAGAAGCTCTTCGGTGACTGCTTCGAGACAGAAGACCAGAAGGCAGGTATGGGCAACTTCCTTGAGAAAGACAAGGAGAAGAAGTTAAAGGTTGTTCCTTTCCAGAACAAATAATAAACAGGTAAGTAATTAAAATTTTAAGGAGGAAATAAACATGAAGGTTGGCGTTATTGGTGCTGGTACCATGGGACAGGGCATTGCAAAGGCATTTGCTATGGTTGATGGTTACGAGGTTGCACTTTGCGACATCAAACAGGAGTGGGCCGAAGGCGGAAAGGATAAGATCGCTAAAGGCTATGCTAGACTTGTAGAAAAAGGAAAGATGACACAGGAGAAGGTAGATGCAATTCTTGCAAGCATCACACCTGGTCTGAAGGAAAATCTCTGTGCAGACTGCGATCTGATTGTAGAAGCTGCATTCGAGGATATGGGAGTTAAGAAGACAACATTTGCTGAGCTTGACAAGATTGCAAAGCCAGAGTGTATCTTCGCTTCTAATACATCTTCACTTTCTATCACAGAGATCGGAAATGGCCTTACACGTCCTATGATCGGTATGCATTTCTTCAATCCTGCTGACAGAATGAAGCTTGTTGAGGTTATCGCCGGTGTAAATACTCCACAGGAGACAGTTGATAAGATCATCAAGATCTCTGAGGAGATCGGTAAGACACCTGTACAGGTAAATGAGGCTGCTGGTTTCGTTGTAAACCGTATCCTTATCCCAATGATCAACGAAGCAGCTTTCATTAAGATGGAAGGTGTTTCTGATATCGCAGGTATTGATGCAGCTATGAAGCTTGGTGCAAATCACCCAATGGGACCGCTTGAGTTAGGTGATTTCGTAGGTCTGGATATCTGCCTTGCAATCATGGATGTTCTGTACAAGGAAACAGGCGACAGCAAGTATCGTGCATGTCCATTGCTTCGTAAGATGGTACGTGGTGGAAACCTCGGCTGTAAGACAGGCAAGGGATTCTACGTATACAACGCAGATCGTACAAAGACACCTGTTGACGCTCAGTAATAAGCGTACAATTTCCGCATGTGGCTGTTAGCCACGTGCGGGTGTAATAAACAATCTATTATGGAGGATAGAAAGAATGGATTTCACTTTAGACAAGAAGTATGAAATGGCGCAGACCCTGTTCAAGGATTTTGCGCAGAACGAAGTAAAGCCTCTTGCACAGGAAATTGATGAGCAACACAGATTTCCAAGAGAGACTGTAGACAAGATGGCAAAGTATGGTTTCTTAGGAATTCCTGTTTCTAAGGAATTAGGCGGACAGGGCTGTGATATTCTCACATATGCTATGTGCGTAGAAGAGCTTTCTAAGGTTTGTGGTACAACAGGTGTTATCGTATCTGCACATACATCTCTGTGTGTAGACCCGATCGTAACATTTGGTACACCAGAGCAGAAGGCAAAGTATGTTCCGGATCTTGCATCTGGTAAGAAGCTCGGTGCGTTCGGTCTGACAGAGCCAGGTGCCGGTACAGATGCACAGGGACAGCAGACAAAGGCAGTTCTTGATGGTGACGAGTGGGTATTGAACGGTTCTAAGTGCTTCATTACAAATGGTAAGGAAGCTGACGTATATATCGTTATCGCTGTTACAGGTATCATCGAGAAGCGTGGCAGAAAGATGAAAGAGATTTCTGCATTTATCGTAGAGAAGGGAACACCTGGATTTACATTTGGTACGAAGGAAAACAAGATGGGTATCTGTGGTTCTTCTACATATGAGTTGATCTTCACAGACTGCCGTATCCCTAAGGATGCACTTCTTGGACAGAAGGGCAAGGGCTTCAATATCGCTATGCACACACTCGATGGTGGTCGTATCGGTATCGCTGCTCAGGCTCTTGGTATCGCTGAGGGCGCTCTTGAGACAACTGTAAACTATGTAAAGGAAAGAAAGCAGTTTGGTAGATCAATTGCCCAGTTCCAGAATACACAGTTTGTACTTGCTGATCTTGCTACAAAGGTAGAGGCTGCTAAGCTTCTTGTATACAAGGCTGCAAGAAAGAAAGATGAGTATCAGAGTGGCGCTAAGGTTTCTTACTCTGTAGAGGCTGCTATGGCTAAGCTTTATGCTGCTGAGGTTGCTATGGAAGTAACAACAAAGTGTGTACAGCTTCATGGTGGTTATGGTTACATCAAGGAGTATGACGTTGAGCGTATGATGAGAGATGCTAAGATCACAGAGATCTACGAAGGTACTTCAGAAGTACAGCGTATGGTTATCTCAGCAAACTTGTTAAAGTAAGGAGGTACTTATCGTGAAAATTATCGTATGTATTAAGCAGGTACCTGATACAAAGGGTGGCGTACAGTTCAACCCGGATGGTACATTGAATAGAGGAGCAATGCTCACAATTATGAACCCGGATGATAAGGCTGGTCTTGAGGCAGCTCTTAGACTGAAGGATCAGTATGGCGCTGAGGTTACAGTTCTTACAATGGGACTTCCAAAGGCTGCAGATGTTCTTCAGGAAGCAATCGCTATGGGCGCTGACAAGGGTGTTCTTGTAACAGACCGTGTACTTGGTGGTGCTGATACCTGGGCAACATCTACAACAATCGCTGGTGCGATCAGAAAGCTTGACTATGATCTGATTATCACAGGCCGTCAGGCTATCGATGGTGATACAGCTCAGGTTGGTCCTCAGATCGCTGAGCACCTTGGACTTCCAGTTATCTCTTATGCACAGGAGATCAAGGTGGATGGAGACAGCGTAATCGTTAAGCGTCAGTATGACGATGGTTACCATATGGTAAAGGCTCAGATGCCATGTCTTATCACAGCACTTTCTGAATTAAATGATCCAAGATATATGACACCAGGTGGAATCTTCGATGCAGTAAACGCAGAGATCACAACTCTTGGTAGAGCAGATCTTGTAGATGTTGATGATTCAAACATCGGTCTGAACGGTTCTCCAACGAAGATCGCCAGAGCTTCTGACAAGGTTAAGAAGGGTCAGGGCGAGATGGCTCCGGAAGACGCAGATCCAGTAAGCTATATTGTTGGTAAACTGAAGGATAAGCATGTAATTTAATTAAAAAGGAAAAGTGGTGAATAAAATGGGAGCAATGAATGCAGAAGAATTAGCAAAGTACAAGGGCGTATTCGTCTTTGCACAGCAGGTAGATAATGTATTAAGCGGAATCTCTTTCGAGCTTGTTGGCGAAGGAAAGAGACTTGCAGAGAAGTTAGGCACAGAAGTAACAGCAGTATTGGTTGGTTCTGATGTTTCAGGACTTGTAGACGAGCTTGCTGCTTACGGTGCAGATAAGGTAATCGTAGTAGACGATCCAGAGTTGAAGAATTACAGAACTGAGCCATATGCACACGCACTTGCTTCAGTTATCAATGAGTTCAAGCCGGAAATCATGTTGGTTGGTGCAACAGCAATCGGTCGTGATCTTGGTCCTACAGTTTCAGCCAGAGTTCAGACAGGACTTACAGCTGACTGTACATTACTTGAGATCGGTGATTTCCCTGTTAACCCAATCCCAGGAAAAGAGCAGAAGCACAATCAGCTTCTTATGACTCGTCCAGCATTTGGTGGTAACACAATCGCTACAATCGCATGTCCAGACAACCGTCCTCAGATGGCTACTGTACGTCCAGGCGTTATGCAGAAGCTTGACAAGGTTGAGGGTGCAAAGGCTGAGGTTATCAACTACAACCCAGGTTTCACACCAAATAACAGATATGTAGAGATCCTTGAGATTTCTAAGGCTGTTTCAGACATCAAGGATATCATGGATGCAAAGATTCTTGTATCTGGTGGTCGTGGTGTTGGTTCTGCTGAGAACTTCAAGCTTTTGGAGGATCTTGCAGACGTACTTGGCGGACAGGTTTCATGCTCACGTGCCGTTGTAGATTCAGGCTGGAAGCCAAAGGAGCTTCAGGTTGGTCAGACAGGTAAGACTGTACGTCCACAGCTCTACTTCGCAATCGGTATCTCAGGAGCAATCCAGCATGTAGCTGGTATGGAAGAGTCTGATATCATTATTGCAATCAATAAGGATCCAGACGCTCCAATCTTTGATGTAGCTGACTATGGTGTTGTTGGTGATCTGAACAAGATCGTTCCAGCACTGACAGAGGCTATCAAGGCTGAGCTTGCTGCAAAGTAATCTGATTATTTGCGAAAGTAAATAGTAAATAAGAGTTTAGAACCACCGTGTATCGTAAGATATGCGGTGGTTTTTGTTATTGAAAATCACCTATAAACTATGCTATTATCGTTACGTGGAAAAAGTTACAGAAAAAGGAGTTGCAAATGATACGCGAATGTAGTCTGGAAGAGATATCCGATGGACGGACATACCGGGAAAATGATATGGTGAAGGCGGATACCGCTGGATGCGGTGGCTGTCATAAATGCTGCATGGGCATGGGTACGTCAATTATCTTAGATCCCTATGATATCTGGCTTCTGAAGAGTTTCTCAGAAGAAAAGAAGCTTACATTTGAACAGCTTCTTGCAACCGGAAATGTAGAGTTGAATATCGTAGATGGATTGATTCTGCCGAATCTCAGCATGAAAAAGGAACAGGATAGCTGCGCTTATCTTAACGACGAGGGACGATGTCAAATCCATGATATACGACCGGGCATCTGCCGGTTGTTTCCACTTGGAAGAGTCTATGATGCGAAAGGGGAGTTTTCCTATTTTCTGCAGACCGGTGAGTGTGAGAAGAATAATCTGGCGAAGATTAAGGTGAAAAAGTGGATTTCCATGCGTTGTCCGGAGAAAAATCGGGAATTTATCACAGCGTGGCACGCGCTTATACGTACAGCCGGACAGAAGATGGTGGAACATAAACAGAGCGGGCGTGGAGAGAAATTACAGGAACTTGCCATGTACATCCTGAACGAATTCTATGTTGCAGATCTGCCGGAAGCAGCCTACGATGATGCAGGAATCACAGCCATTTACGAAACATTATGCAATAAGATAGAAAATGCAAGAGAATCTCTTGAACATTTTTGAAATGATGAAGTAAATGCATAATTGCAAAATGCGATATGTGTATTTCCATATTTATAGTTTGAAATTCAAGAATATGCATATGTTTGGAACTTAGAATTACTTAATGTTCTGTGACATAAACAGAAATGATTGAACACGATGTTCAATCAAGCCGCCACTGAGCCATGGATGGCGAATTGGCGGCGGTTTCGTACGAAGTGATGGAGTGTATCGGAACATTTAGTAATTCTTAGTTCCAATACATCGCATAGGATTGAAGCTTAAACTATAAATATGGAAGATAGAAATACTTGAATTTGCAATTATATTTATTAAGGAGGAAAGAAAAATGCTCGGAATTATCGGCGCAATGGATGAAGAAGTTGCAAAATTAAAGGAAACCATGCAGGATGTTACAGTCGAGACAAAGGCATCTATGGAATTCTATAAAGGAACGATGAACGGCAAGGATGTCGTCGTTGTCCGCTCCGGAATCGGAAAGGTCAATGCGGGAATCTGCACACAGATTTTGTGCGACCTGTATCATGTCGATGCAGTGATCAATACAGGAATCGCAGGAAGCTTAAATGCGAAGATTGATATCGGTGATATCGTACTTTCGACCGATGCACTGCAGCATGATATGGATGCCACAGGCTTTGGTTATGAGCCGGGCGTAATTCCGCGGATGGAGACATCGACATTTGTTGCAGATGAGAAGCTGCGCAAGCTGGCGAAGGAATGCTGCGAGCGTGTGAACCCGGATATCCATGTATTTGAGGGACGCGTGGTCAGTGGTGATCAGTTTATCTCCGATAAGGCGAAAAAAGAATTTATTCTGGAGACATTTGCAGGCGACTGCACCGAGATGGAAGGCGCAGCAATTGCACAGGCTGCATACTTAAATCAGATTCCATTTCTGATCATCCGTGCGATTTCAGACAAGGCGGATGACAGTGCAACCGAAGATTATCCAACCTTTGAGGCGAAGGCAATCGCACACAGCGTGAAGCTCGTGCAGGCAATCGTTGCAGGATATGCGAATGCATAGAATAAGAGTTAATCTCATATGTGATTCCATGTATAAATAGAATCACATGTCGAATATAGAATCAATAAGAAAGCAGGTAAAATCATGGAAAAAATAGCAAGCTTTACAGTCAATCATCTGAATTTACTCCCAGGCGTATATGTGTCAAGAAAGGATAACGTCGGCGGAAATGTGATTACGACGTTTGATCTGCGTATGACAAGACCAAACTATGAGCCGGTGATGAATACGGCGGAGGTACATACGATAGAGCATCTGGCAGCAACATTTCTGCGGAATCATAAGGATTATGGCGATAAGATCATTTATTTTGGACCGATGGGATGCCGGACGGGATTCTATCTGATCTTGGCAGGCGAGTATGAGTCGAAGGATATCGTGCCATTGCTGAAAGAGCTTTATACATTTATGAGTGAGTTCGAGGGAGAAGTGCCGGGTGCGTGTGCGCGGGATTGCGGAAACTATCTCGACATGAACCTGCCAATGGCAAAATATCTGAGTAAGAAATATCTGACGGAAGTATTGGAGAATATTTCAGAGGAGAGACTCGTCTATCCGGAATAATTATCCACAATATCCACAAAATGCGCGTATTTGTTGCATTTTGTAAAATGTCTTGAAAATCCCATGCAAACCGCTTATCATCTTAGTATAAGGTAAGGATGGAAGGAGGATTTGCATGGGAGAAGAACAGGATATATCCAGGAAGATCGAGTATGAAAGCCTTGTCGAATATGATTCATTTCGCAACCCTTCGATTGTGGAAGAACAGCCGTTTTATTACAAAGGGATAAGCCGGAGTGAGTATGAGAAAGAACTTGCATATCTCAATCAGAATCTGCCATCATTTTACGATGGTTCGTATGTGCCGCTCTGGAAACAGTCGTGGTATCGGTAAGGAGCTTTGGCCAGCATCCGAAAGTACAAAATAAGTCATTATTTCTAAAACAACCCCAATATTTTGTGGAAAATTTCATAAAAAGTATTTGATTTTACATAGCAGTATGATACAATGAAGTATAATTGTGGACAGGTATAGTTTGACTTGAATTATTATGGAAAATGTATCGAGGATATAGAGAGTTTATAAGGTAGAGAGGTGTAACTATGAACTTGAAAGACAAGCTGGTAAGTAAATTATTGGATATTGGAAAGAAACACCGGATATTAGTTTATCCGATGCTTGCTTTGGTTGCGGTTGTAACTGCAATTTCACATGTCATCTGCTGGGGACGCGGAAATGGCAAGAAGATGGTCGCATCGATTATGGTTGTGGCTCTTCTGATCACACAGTCGATGTTCCTGACGTCATCCGCTGTAAATAATGGCGATGATGCAAACGCGGCACTGACGAATACCGCGACAGACGCAACCAGTGTGATGAATGGCGAGGATGGTGCAGACGATGCAGTTCAACTGCTTGATGAAAGCGGAAATGCCGATGCTGTAGACGACGGAACGACGGATGCAGGAACGGCCAATGTTACATACTATGCATATACAACCTCATCTCAGACAATTGCCGGTTTTTCAAAGGCTTGTGCAGTTGCAGACTCTATCATTACTTTGATGAACAATAAAGCAGAAATTCTGCAGGGCTTTGGTCTGGATGCAAATTATTTTACAACAGACGGAAATCTGTACAGTGATGCACAGTGTACAACTCAAATCGCTGGCAATCAGATGACAACGACAGAAAATGGAACCTATCAGGTATTTGTAAAGATCACAAGAACTGCATATACACTCGCATTTTCTGATTGTGGTGATCAGGGAGAGGTAGCAAGCGTTACGATACCGACGAATGAGACAGATACCGGTAATGTGGAACAGGGAATGTCATTTGCAGTACCGGGATCAGATGCTACCTATCATTTCTATAAGAGAGGATATAAGTATATCAGTCTTGGAGATAAGACGATTGGTCAGAATATCGAGGTGAAGTCTTCCGATGTTCGCACGAACACGATCACGGTGAAGGCAGGCTGGGAGCCGATTAAGGATATGAAGCTGACATACCAGTTGTATGATCCGTCGGTTGTCAGTGTACTTGGTCCGGTAAATGCAGCTGATGCGGTAGAAGAAAGTGCGCCGTTTGCATATGGTGATGTGGTATCTATCTTGTCTTTGGACGAAGCAGCTTATATCAATAACAAGGGATATTATTTTGCAGGCTGGAAGATCGAGGGCACTGATACGATTATTGATCCATCCCAGACAGCAACAATGGCTGCGACGATCGAGAGTGGACTGGTAAAAGAAACTGGTGAGCTAAAAGATGAAACAAATGTTGCGCCGGTTAAACTGATTGGTCAGTGGAAATATAAGGAAATTGAGTTGTATGTCGATGGCAATAAGGTGGATGGCAGTGATGCGGCTGTGACAGGCATGTACGGTACAGCCATGAACCATGTCATTACGGCAAAGTACAAGAAAGATGGCGCAGAGAGCGAGTCTATCCAGTTTACAAATGGTATGCAGGCAGTTACAACCGGACTGGGTACCTATGGACTTTCTGTAAATGAATCAGCAAACTCTTATACGATAACAGGTACACCGAACAATGTGACAACGGATGCACAGAGCTATACATTTACGGTCACAGATACAAACGACACAAACAAGACAGCAACCTTCAACCTTGTGTTTGCCGTTGAAAAGCTTCCGGTTATCATCGGTGAGGTCAAGGATGCTTCCACGGGAGGAACTTTGACAAAGGTATATGATAATTCGGATACCATTCAGGTGCAGACGACAGCGTCTGTCACTGCGCAGGATGGCAGTGTACCAGCGTGCATTACGAATGATGCAATTCAGGTGACATTTGATGCTGCAGCGAAGATGCTTGATACCGGAAGCGTGAAAGGCAAGGATGTCGGAACTGGAAAGACAATCCGTCTCACATCACCAAAGCTATCCGGAAATAATGCAAACTGCTATGAGCTACTGAATGTAGAAGAAGGGCACCTTGATGTAGCAAATGCAGCCAGCGTAACGAAGCGTACCCTGAACGTAGAGGTTGCATACGATATGGATTCTGTATTGTTTGGACAGGATAGTCCGGACTGTACACTGACGATCACAAATCCGGATAATATTGCACAGGGAAATAACAACGAAGAGCAGAATGCATATGCGGCAGATCCGAATGCATTTATGACAAGATATCTTGGATTGAATAATAAGGATGCATGGGAGACAAACCGTAAGGTTTACAGCAGTCCGGCAAATGCATATTATTATATCCGACCAACCTTTGCAAGCAACGGAAACTATGAGGTGGTTGTTGCAAATCCACCGAAATTTTCGGTAACAAGAGAAAGTTCTGACGGATATTTCACTGTCAAAGAGACAGCAGTCGGTGGATATTATCAAAGCTATACGATCGTGGCAACGAACGGATATGATATGGTTCGAATCCTGGGTGATGGCGAAGTGGATATCTCTGATACGATGACACGTGCGCAGGCAAAGGCGCTGTTCAAAAACCAGTCCGCAGGTATTACGGCGGATGGCACATACACGAACATCCGGTTCCAGCTGTATAATTCGACAACTGATGCAATCTCTGCTATCTATACGGTGAAAGACACAATCGTTGTAGATACGAAGATTCCGGTTTATGTAAGCCATACGGTAGAACCGGCAGGCTTTGTAAATCAGCTTGGATTTGGTACCTATTATCATTCGCAGGACAATGTCACAGGTATGACATTGACGGTTACATATCGTTCAGACGAAAGTCCTTGTGATTACCTGCATTATTATTTTGCGGGCGAGGATGCAGGCACTGTTTCGACGACAATGATGCAGACGAAGATGGTATCGAAAGGAAATGGTCTGTATGAGGCAAAACTTCTGGTAGGAAGTGGATATGCCGGACAGCTGGTTGTATGGGCAACCGATACGAAGCAGAAAGAGTCTGCACATACAAAGCTGGTATGTTATACGACGAATACAGATGCAAGTCTGACAGATAAATATTATGAGTGGATGGTTGAGGGAAACCCTCCAACTGCTGCGCTGAACGTGCAGGGAAATGAAGAAGCTGCTCTGACAGACAAGTGGTATAACACCTTGGATGCAGCAATCGCGGCAACGGATATTGACAGTGGACTGGATGCAGCGATATGGAGTATTGAGACACCAAGCACGACTGTGACGGCTACGACATCTGCGTATGGTGTCAATGTGACAAAGAATGCAAAGATTACAGATTATACATTCCACCAGATTATCACAGGTGGAGCATCAAATGATTACACGCCAGGCAAGTATTACATCTCGGCGGTTGTAAAGGATAATGCAGGCAATACGGTAAATGTGGAGAAGCAGGGACCATTCCTCTTCGATGGCATCAAGCCGGCAGTGACATTGTCTGATGATGGAGAAAGCCAGACGCAGTTCCAGTCTGATGTCACGATTAAAATGGAAGCGACAGAGGGTGAACTGGAAAGTGGTATTGACAGCATTGCGCTGTACAAGGACAGCACAGACAGTGAGCCGATCCAGACATGGTCGGCCTCCGGTGCGAAGAGCTGGACAGAAAGCTATGATGTAACAGAGAGTGGAACCTATATCTTGGTTGTAACGGATATCGCAGGCAATAAGTCTACCGAACAGGTAACCTACAGTCATATTTCTTCCGAGAGACCGGATAAGCCAAGCGTATCAATCACAAAGGGTGATAATGGAGCGATTGGAAATGCGGGCTGGCTGATCGAGGACAAGCCGAAGGTAACGATCAAATCGACAACGGAGACAAGTGATAAGGTTCCGGTCAAAACCTATTATAAAGTGATTTACACAGATGCAAGTGGAAAACACGAATCCTCTGATAGCTTTACAGGAGAAAACTACACATTTGCACTGGATGGACAGGGCGATGTGACGGTGGAAGCATGGGCAGTCAGCGAGGCGGGTTGTCAGAGTGATACCGCTTCCGAGGATGTAAAGGTTGATATTGAGGGACCGTCTGTGACGATTACAGATTCTGTGGTAGATGCAAGTGGTACAGTAACCATTAATTTTCAGGCCGTCGATCTGATTAGTGGAGTAAATGTTGATCAGGTGCTTGTGAATGGCAATGCAGTTGCTGTTACGGATACAGATGGTGTGTCAAAGGGAAGCTTCAAGGCAGATGGCAGTGCAACTTACACGATTGTTGCTTACGACAATGCAGGTAACAAGTCTGCAGAGGTAAGCTTTGAACCGCTTGGTCTGGAGGTAACACCGGTTACAGCCATCACAAATACGACAGCACATATCGAGGTACAGGTGATTCAGGGAACAAATCCGCTATCAAAGAGTCTGTGCTATATCGAATACAAGAAGGCAACTGAGACAAGCTATGATACTGTACTTGTCAATAAAACAGATACCGCACGTGGAATTGAAATGATTTACAATTTCAGCAAACTGACACCAGATACGGTATATAATTACCGCGTACATGCAGCAACTCTGAATTCTGCTGAGGAGCGTGTGATTGAAGGAAGCTTTAAGACACTGTCTGGCAATTCAACGACCACAGTCTACGGTACGGCAGCTTATAATGATTCATTGCCGGACGATGTGAAGGATAAGCCGATTTATATCAACCTGTACCGTGGCAATACCATTGTCGGCGGCGAGGTTGTAACAAGCGCAGAAAACACACGGTATATGTTTACGGGTGTATCCGATGGAACCTATCGTATCGTTGCAACAAACGGTACTCTGACGAAAGAAGCATCAGTAACGGTTACGGATGGAATGATCACATATCCAGAAACTTATTCGACAACCGGAGGAATCAACTTCGTACTTTCCGGTTTGTCTACGGACGTGATATTGGATGATGGCGATGTGGAGATTGCTGTGGATGGTCTTGATAAGATCTACAATAACAGCTACTACAAGGGAAATGTAACGGATGATGATCTGCGAATCGTTCAAAATGGTGGTCGGATCGACATTGCGCTGCATGCAAGCTATATTAAGGTAAACGATGTGACATCTGAAGAAAAGGGGATTTTCGCAGATAAGCTTGGCAGCCAGACAGAGATTGTTCGATATATCAAATTGTATATTGAGAAAAATGTTTATAATAAATACGGTAATTTGGAATATACACAGAATCTGACGAGACTGTATGAGCCAGTTACGATATCATTCCCATTGGAGGATCTGGCAGGCGAGAATATCAAGGTAGCTTCATTACATGCGGAAGGGCAAAATTATTCGTTCAAGAACTGGATAGACGCAAGTGAGGCTACACTTACACATGATTATGTTATTATTAATACAGATCGTTTTTCAACCTATGCGTTGTATCGTGTAACACAGCCAAAGACTTATACGGTTGTATGGAAGGATGGCGATGGTAATGTCTTAAAAACTGAGACAGTAGAAGAAGGTGCTTCTGCAACACCGCCGGAAGGTATACCGACCAAGACACCAACGAAGGATTACACATACACCTTCGAGGGCTGGGATCAGGATTATACAAATGTTACAAAAGACATGGTGATTCTTGCATGGTTCTATTCGGTAAAACAGGAAGAACCAACAACGGAACAGCCAGGAACGACGGAACAGCCTGGAACAACGGAACAACCGGGAACAACCGAGAAACCAGGAACATCAGAGCTGCCGAATACGGATGTGAAACCGGGCGATAATGGTAATGGCGCAAACGGCGGACAGAACACTACGAAGAATCCTGTGAAGTATACCTATATGGGTGCAGCCGGATCTCCACAGACGGGGGATGCAACACCAATCGTATTGCTTGTGTGCGCATTTGTATTTGCGGGCGTAGGAATCGTGGTTACGATCAAAAAGAAAAAAGTTTCTAAAAATTAACAGTCATAGTTCTTCGCATACCGAACATAATAAGAGTAAGACATACATGTCTTAATTCAAAAGTATGGAGGTAGAAAATTATGAAGAACTCAAACAACACAACAAGCGTACCAGAGGCTAAGGAAGCTATGAACAAGTTCAAGATGGAAGTAGCAAATGAGCTCGGTGTAAACCTGAAGCAGGGATACAACGGAGATCTTACTTCCCGTGAGAGCGGTTCAATCGGTGGCGAGATGGTCAGACAGATGATCAAGAAGCAGGAGCAGCAGATGTCTGGTAAGTAATCGGACTTATCAGATGGATATGCACTAAGTAAGACCAAGTAAGGGAGTTTGTTTCTATATCAGTGATAATGGGAAACATTATTGCATAAGATATAGAAACAAGCTCTTTTTTTGAGTAAATATATAGACTTGCGAAAAATCTTATGTTATAATGCAGAGAATAGTGCTTACAGTGGATAGTAGGCGTTGCAAGTTAAGGAGGAAAAAAACAAATGAGTTTAGCAGTAGAAAAATTAGACGGAAGCATGGCGAAATTGACAATTACAGTACCAGCCGAGGAGTTTACAAAGGCAATTACTTCTGCATACAATAAGCAGAAGAGTAAATTCTCTGTACCTGGATTCCGTAAGGGAAAAGTACCACAGGCATTCATCGAAAAAATGTACGGTGCTGCTATCTTTTATGAAGATGCTGCAAATCAGCTTATAAATGAGTATTATCCAAAAGAACTCGAAAACTGTGAGGAAGAGATTACATCCAATCCAGAGATCGATGTAACACAGATTGAGAAGGGTAAGGATTTTATCTTCACAGCAACTGTAGCTGTAAAGCCAGAGATCAAGATTGGTGATTACAAGGGTGTTGAGATCGAGAAGATTGATACAACTGTAACAGATGAAGATGTTATGGCAGAAATCCTGAAGGATCAGAAGGAAAACGGAAGAAAGATCGATGTAACAGACAGAGCAGCACAGATGGATGACGAAGTTACAATCAACTTCGAGGGCTTTGTAGATGATGTTGCATTTGAAGGTGGAAAGGGCGAGAACTACAAGCTCACACTTGGTTCACACTCCTTCATTGATACATTTGAGGATCAGATCGTTGGAAAGAATATTGGCGATAAGTTTGATGTAAACGTAACATTCCCGGAAGAGTATCATGTAGAAGAGCTGAAGGGCAAGCCAGCTGTATTTAAGGTAGAGCTTCTTGCAATCTCCGCACTGGAGCTTCCAGAGCTGGATGATGAGTTCGCAAGTGATGTATCTTCTTTCGAGACATTTGCTGAGTACAAGGAAGATAAGAAGAAGACATTGGAAGTAAAGAAGGAAGAGCAGGCAAAGCGCGAGAAGCAGTCTAAGGTAGTTGAGAAGATCGCTGAGACAGCTGAGGTAGAGATTCCGGAAGCAATGATCAAGTACAACCAGGAAAGAATCATGAATGAGATGTCTCAGAGAATGATGTATCAGGGACTTCAGATGGAACAGTATCTCCAGCTTATGGGAACAACAAAGGAAGAGTTCTTAGAGCGTGTAAAGCCGGATGCAATCGCAAGAATCAAGACAAGTCTTGTGCTTGAGGCAGTTGCAGCAGCAGAGAATATCGTTGCAAGTGATGAGGATGTAGATGCTGAGATCCAGGATATGGCTGCACAGTATCAGATGAAGCCAGAGGAACTCAAGGATATGATTGGTGCTCCGGAGATGGAGAATATCAAGAAGGATATCGCTTCCAGAAAGGCACTCGAATTCCTTGGCGAGAATTGTAAGGAAGTTTAATCAGAAAAGCTTCACTTAGTTAGGAGATAATTAGAATGGCAAATCGTTCAGACGATAAGAAAAAAGTAAGATGTTCGTTCTGTAACAAGTCACAGGAGCAGGTGCGCAAGCTGATTGCTGGTCCGAATGTATATATCTGTGATGAGTGTATTGAGATTTGTTCTGAGATCATACAGGATGAATTTGATAACGAGCCTTCTGACTCTGAGATCAATCTCTTGAAGCCGAAGGAAATCAAAGAATTCCTGGATGATTATGTCATTGGACAGGAACAGGCAAAGAAAGTACTTTCTGTGGCGGTGTACAATCACTATAAGCGTATTCTGGCGGAGAAAGATTTTGATGTCGAGCTTCAGAAGAGTAATATTATTATGATAGGACCTACGGGTTCCGGTAAGACATATCTGGCACAGACATTGGCAAAGCTTTTGAATGTTCCGTTTGCAATCGCAGATGCAACTGCTTTGACAGAGGCAGGATATGTCGGTGAAGATGTAGAGAATATCTTATTGAAGCTGATTCAGGCAGCCGATTATGATATTGAGCGTGCACAGCATGGAATTATCTATATTGATGAAATTGATAAGATCACGAAGAAATCAGAGAATGTATCGATTACACGTGATGTATCCGGTGAGGGTGTACAACAGGCACTTTTGAAGATTATCGAGGGTACTGTTGCTTCTGTGCCACCACAGGGTGGAAGAAAGCATCCACAGCAGGAGTTTATCCAGATTGATACAACGAATATTCTCTTTATCTGTGGTGGTGCATTTGAGGGCATGGAGAAGATTATCGATAACCGTATCGGTAAGAAGTCCATCGGATTTAATGCAGAGATTGCAGACCGTTCTTCAGACAAGAAGGTTGGCGAGATTTTAAAACAGGTATTGCCAGAGGATTTTGTAAAATATGGTCTGATTCCGGAGTTTATCGGACGTGTACCGGTCAGCGTTACGCTGGATTTGCTGGATGAGGATGCACTGGTACGGATTTTGTCAGAGCCGAAGAGTTCCATCTGCAAGCAGTATAAGAAGCTGTTTGAATTAGATGGTGTTGAACTGATCTTTGACGAGGATGCGCTTCGAGAGATTGCGAAGGAAGCTATGACAAGAAAGACAGGTGCGAGAGGATTGCGTGCAATCATCGAGAAGACGATCATGGAACAGATGTATGAGATTCCTTCCGATGATACCGTTGTCAGCTGTCGTATCACAAAGGATATGGTGGATGGCGTTGCAGGTCCGGTCATTGAGCGTTCAGACGAACCTAGAACGAAGAAAAACGCTTCCCGTAAGCGGATAAAGCAAGAGGATTCAATTGCGTAATGGTTATCAAATCAGCAGAATTAGAAACAGTATGCGGCATTACGAGTAAATTGCCGGAAAATACATTCCCGGAGATTGCTTTTGCGGGCAAATCGAATGTTGGAAAGTCTTCGCTGATTAATGGTTTACTGAACCGGAAATCGCTGGCGAGGACTTCGGCATCGCCCGGAAAGACACAGACGATCAATTTCTATAATATCAACAAGAATCTGTATTTTGTAGATCTGCCTGGTTATGGCTATGCGAAGGTATCGCAGGAGATCCGTAACAAATGGGGGAAGATGATCGAACGGTATCTGCATGCATCGTCGCAGTTAAAGGCGGTATTGCTTTTGATTGATATCCGGCATGCACCGGGAGAAAATGATGTAACGATGTATAACTGGATCGTGGCAAATGGATATGAGCCGGTTATCATAGCGACGAAGCTGGACAAGATCAAGCGGAGTCAGAAAGACAAGAACATAAAAGTGATTCGAGAGACGCTGGGATGTGGAAAAGAGACAAAAATAATCCCCTTCTCCGCTGTATCAAAACAGGGAAAAGAGGAGATTTGGAATCTGATTGAAGATTCTATTCAGACATCCACAGTTGATTGACAAGATATTCATAAATGCCGGAACTTTTGCTTCGCCAGTTGTTGCAAATAGTTTCGGCTTGTGATTTTGTAGGAACATCGAATTTCAGATCGATCAGGGTTTCCTTTCGATCCTTGATAATACACTGTACGGTGTACCAGTTTGAATCGTTGTAAAAGTAGTCCGCATAGATTTCGGACTCTTTTTTTACGTTGATACGTTCTGCTTTGAGGTATTCTAAGATATCCTCCTTGATGGCGTAAGGCAGACGGTTCTCGAAATAAGAGAGTGCCTCCTCCCCGGAGCTCGTGATTTTGTAATGAATCGTATCACGGATCGTGTCTGTGGAGATAAACTCGTCGTTGATCAGTTCGCTTAGGGATTCATGCAGATTGAATACACTGGTGTAATCCTTTCCAACGATAAAACCAGAGATCAGGGAGTTTGTCATTGTATAATCCGTGCGATCCAGCATATATAAAATCATTAATTTGTAAAGTAATAACCCTTCCATGATAGTTTCCTCCTATTGTGTCATTTTTACTTTACGCTACAAGAAAGTAAAAATCAAGAAAAAAAGCAAAATTAAAGGTTTACGTGCTTCAATAAGTGTGCTAAGATAAATTTAATCTTTCTAAAGGTATAAGTTATCACTTCATTATTCAGTGAGATGCCCCAGAATTAGAGAATATAATTGATTTAGTAAAATGTAAAAATAGTAAGCAGAGTATTTCAAAAAGGAGACACGAATGGAATTTAGAAAAATGTCTTTGGCTGAGTTACGGGAATATGCGAAGGAAAAAGGAATCCGCAATATTTCAACGCTCAAAAAAGCCGAGCTTGCCGAGCTTCTGGAAAATATGGAGAAGATGATGGCAGCGAAGAAAAAAGAAGCAGAACAGAAGAAAGTAGCAGAACGAAAGACACAGGAAATGGCAAAGGTCCGTCCGGATACAAGACAGGCGAATCGTACAAAAAATCCAGCAGAAAATTATCAGGAGCTTCGGAATATCGAACCTGAGGAAGGGGAGACAGAAGCAGAAATCCAGGCATTTGACGGACAGGAATATAATCCGAAGCTGGATAGCGGTTCGGAAGCAAATGGTATTCTGGAGGTTATGACTGAGGGGTATGGATTTATCCGTAGTGCAAATTATCTGCCGGGAGACAGGGATATCTATGTATCACCGGTACAGATCCGGAAATTCTGTTTGAAGAAGGGTGATATCATCGGTGGACCGGTGCGGAACAAGACACAGGGAGAGAAATTCTCAGCGCTTTTGTTTATCCGGCATGTAAATGGCATGCTGCCTTCGGTAGCGGCAAAGCGCAAGCCGTTTGAAGATCTGACCCCGATCTTCCCGAATGAGCGTATCTCACTCGATGAGACAGGTGCTCCGGTAGCAATCCGTATCGTGGATCTGCTTTCTCCGATTGGAAAAGGCCAGAGAGGAATGATCGTATCGCCTCCGAAGGCAGGTAAGACAACCTTATTAAAAGCGATTGCAAAAAGTATCAGCACAAGAAACCGGGACATGCATCTGATCGTGCTTTTGATTGATGAACGTCCGGAGGAAGTGACAGATATCCGCGAATCTATCGAGGGGGAAAATGTCGAAGTTATCTATTCGACGTTTGATGAGCTTCCAGATCACCATAAGCGTGTTTCAGAGATGGTAATCGAGCGTGCAAAGCGGCTGGTAGAGCATGGCAAGGATGTTGTGATTCTGCTTGACAGTATCACAAGACTGGCAAGAGCGTATAATCTTACTGTACCACCAAGTGGAAGAACATTATCCGGTGGTCTGGATCCGGCAGCACTGCATATGCCAAAGCGGTTTTTCGGTGCGGCGCGTAATATGCGGGAGGGCGGAAGTCTGACGATCCTTGCAACAGCACTGGTAGAGACCGGAAGCCGTATGGATGATGTCGTGTTTGAGGAGTTCAAGGGAACTGGTAACATGGAACTGGTGCTTGACCGGAAGTTATCCGAGAAGCGTATCTTCCCAGCTATTGATATTGCAAAGTCCGGTACGAGACGGGATGATCTGCTTCTGACACCGGAGGAGCAGGAGGCAGTCAATATGATTCATAAGGCATTAACCTCTGCAAAATCCGAAGAATTTACAGATGAGATTCTGAAGCTGTTTGCAAGAACAAAGAATAATCGGGAATTCATCGAGATGGTAAAGAAGATTTTGCCTTATGGCAGAAGATAAAAATATATCAGAAAAATGGTATTATTCATAAATAATATTTATAGAAAATATTTATACGAAATATCAAAAAATGCTTGAATTTCTTGATATGGTATGATAAAATCCGTATGTTGTGTAATGAATAGTCTGCTATGTCTAGCACATGGCAGCAAGTATATTTTAAGAGGTGAAAGAAATGAGAGAAGGAATCCATCCAGCGTATTATCAGGCAAAGGTTGTTTGCAACTGTGGTAATGAGTTCGTGACAGGTTCAACTAAGGAAGATATCCATGTTGAAATTTGTTCAAAGTGCCATTCATTCTACACAGGTCAGCAGAAGGCTGCTCAGGCTCGTGGTAGAATCGATAAGTTCAACCGTAAGTACGGCGTTCAGGCATAATACTGAGAAGACATGGAATAGGCTTGTTACGATATGTAGCAAGCCTATTTTCTTATGTATAGGACAGGAGAATTATGAGCAGAATTAATATTGGCGGACAGGCGGTTATGGAAGGCGTGATGATGCGTAACAATAACCGGTATGCGGTAGCGGTCCGCAAACCAGATAAAGAAATAGATGTAAAAGTAAATGCGTGTGCAGGAACGTCGGAACGACCGGCGATCTGTAATATTCCGATTGTGCGTGGTGTATATAATTTTGTACAGTCTCTGGTCATTGGCGTAAAGACACTGATGTATTCGGCGCAGTTCTTCGAAGATGAGGAAGAAGATACACCGATAAAGGAAAAGAAAAAGAAGAAAGAGAAGACGAAGGAACAGGAGGCTCGGGCAGAGAAAGCGGAGATGGCAGGGACAGTTGCATTTTCGATTGTGCTTGCAATCGGACTTTTTATGTTGCTTCCGGCGTGGATTGCATCGTTGCTCGACGATGTGGTAAAAAATCATGTTCTGATTGGGCTCATCGAGGGTGTGATCCGGCTGATTATTTTCCTTGGTTATGTAATCGCAATTTCCCGTATGGAGGAGATTAAACGAACCTATATGTACCATGGTGCGGAGCATAAGACGATCAACTGCTTGGAGCATGGGCATGAACTGACGGTGGAGAATGTCATGCAGGCGTCCCGGTTCCACAAACGATGTGGAACGAGCTTTCTGTTCATTGTTATGATCGTAAGTATTTTAGTGTTTATGTGCATTTCGGTAGATGCGATGTGGCTGCGGTTATTGCTGCGTGTATTGCTTGTTCCGCTGATTGCAGGAATTTCTTATGAATTTATCCGGTTTGCAGGAAACAGTGATTCGTGGATTGCAAATGTTTTGAGTAAGCCGGGACTTTTGATTCAGAGACTGACAACGAAAGAGCCAACCGAGGATATGGTCGAGGTTGCGATTGCTTCGGTGGAGGCGGTTTTGGACTGGCGTGCATATCTGGCAGAGCAGGCAAAGAGTAAGAAATGAGGAAAACTATGACGTGGCAGGCATTGATGAAGGAAGAATTAGAGCGCCTGAGACAGGCAGACATTCCGGAGGCGGACAGTGATATCCGGCTTTTGACGATGGATGTGGCAGGCTGTACATATTCGACACTGATTCTGCGTATGGCAGAGGAAGCAACAGAGGAACAGGCGCGGAAGCTTCGTGCCTATGTCACGGAACGCATGACGCATAAGCCATGCCAGTATATTCTTGGGTCACAGGAATTTATGGGGATGGAGTTTGCAACAGCGCCGGAAGTGCTGATCCCAAGACCGGAGACGGAGCTTCTCGTGGAACAGGCATGCGGAAAACTGGAGAAACTCAGAGAGAAAAAACGGAAACAAACCGGTGACGGAAAGTTGCGTGTGTTAGATATGTGTTGTGGGAGTGGCTGTATCGGAATCAGTGTGTCAAAACTTGTTCCGGCTGTATCGGTTGACCTTGCGGATATTTCGGATGCGGCAATTACTCTTACAAAGAAAAATCGGGAGCGGTTACAGGCAGATTGTACGGTGATACAGACCGATTTATTTGCGCAGATTGAAGAACAATATGATATGATAATATCAAATCCGCCATATATCCGGACGGATGAGATTCCAAAGCTTATGGCAGAGGTGCGTGATTTTGAACCACATCTGGCACTTGACGGAAAAGCGGATGGATTGTATTTTTATGATAAGATAATTCGGGAAGCGAGGGAGTATCTGTATGAAGATGGATATATACTGTTTGAAATCGGACAGGATCAGCTGGACGCTGTTCGGGGATTCCTTGTAGAGAACGGATATGTGGATATAGAGGGAATGAAAGATTATGCGGGACTTGACCGGATCGTGATGGCACGGTATCCTGCACTCGGATAAGAGAAAATACATAATGAGATACCTGATTTGGCTGAAACAGCCAGATAATCCTTGTGGCGTATATAATTGGATAAATGAGATGTTATAGAGGTTTGGCACATAGGAAGGGTATATTGAGATAGAAAAATAGTTGGAGGATAAAAACATGTTTGATAAATTAGAGGACCTGGTAGCCCGTCTGGACGAATTACAAAATGAACTTTCAGATCCGAACGTGGCAAGTAATGCAGAGAGATTTAAGAATTTGATGAAGGAGCAGGCAAACCTGGCTCCAATCGTAGAGAAATATCAGGAATACAAGGAAGCCAAGCAGACGATTGAGGACAGCATATCCATGCTGGAAGGTGAAAGTGATGAAGAAATGCGCGAGATGCTGAAGGAAGAACTTTCTTCCGCAAAACAGCAGGTTGAGCAGTGCGAAAATGAGCTTAAAATCCTTCTCCTGCCAAAAGACCCGAACGATGAGCGAAATGTTATCCTGGAGATCCGTGCAGGTGCCGGTGGTGATGAGGCAGCACTTTTTGCAGCAGAGCTTTACCGTATGTATGTGCATTATGCGGAGAGCCGCCATTGGAAGGTTGAACTCATGGAAGCCGAAGAAATTGGTATCGGTGGTATGAAATCAGTAACCGCAATGGTAACTGGAAATGGTGCGTATTCCGTATTGAAATATGAGAGTGGAGTCCATCGTGTGCAGCGTGTACCGGAGACAGAGAGTGGCGGACGAATCCATACAAGTACCGCCAGTGTAGCAGTACTTCCGGAGGCGGAGGAAGTGGATGAGATTGATATCCCGGATAAGGATATCCGTATCGATGTCATGCGTGCGTCCGGTAATGGGGGACAGTGTGTCAATACGACCGATTCTGCGGTGCGTCTGACCCATATTCCAACCGGAATCGTGATCTACAGCCAGACAGAGAAATCACAGCTTCAGAATAAGGCAAAGGCGTTTGCCCTGCTTCGTACAAAGCTGTTGGATATCGAAATGCAGAAGCGTCATGATGCGGAAGCAGATCTGCGTAAGAGCCAGGTTGGTACGGGTGACCGTTCCGAGAAGATCCGTACTTACAATTTCCCACAGGGACGTGTAACCGATCACCGGATCGGACTGACATTATACAAATTGGACAAGATTATGAATGGAGATATTCAAGAGATTATCGATGCATGTATCGCCGCGGACCAGGCAGCGAAGCTTGCCAAGATGAATGAAGAGTAATCGCCCAATGTGATGAAGTCACATTTTAGGATGGCAGTTACGACCTGACACAGCATCCGCAGGATGGTGTGTCCATATCCGTATAAATATGAATGGAGGAATAAAATTATGCAGTTAGAAACATTACAGAAAGACATGATTGCCGCTATGAAGGCAAGAGATAAGGCAAGAAAGGATTCCATCTCTTCTCTGATTTCCGCAGTGAAGAAGGTAGCCATCGACGAGGGCTGCCGCGATGACATCAAGGAAGAACTGGTAGATCGTGTAATCTTAAAGGAGTTAAAGACAGCAAAAGAGCAGATCGATACCTGCCCGGCAGAGCGTACAGACCTGCTTGCAGAGTATCAGGCACGTTACGATGTCATTAACGAGTATGCGCCATCTTTGATGAGCGAGGATGAGGTAAAGGCATTTCTGACAGAGAAATGTGCAGATGTGATCGCTACAAAGAACAAGGGAATGATCATGAAGACGGTTATGCCACAGTTAAAGGGCAAGGCAGACGGCAAGGTGATCAATGCGGTTGTAGCAGAACTTTGTAAGTAAAAGAAAGTAATATTGTGCAGGAACTTTATCATATGTTTGAATGATGGATATGAAAGAAGATGACATATGAACAGTTCCACGCGCATCAGGCAGGGTGCAGCAGGCATCCTGCTTTTCGTAATAGGGATTTTGATGAGTCTTGTGTTACACAGACCGGCACCGGAGCATCTGCGGGAATTTTCGATGGAACGGCTGCTTCGGACATCGCTGCTTCCGGTTGGACAGACGATGTATATCTGGGGCGGCGGCTGGAATCAGGAGGATGCAGGGGCTGGCAGGGAGGCTGTCACACTTGGCGTATCAAAGCGATGGGCGGAATATGCCGCAAGACAGACAGAAACATATGATTTTGACAAGACCAGATATCAAAGTCACGATGGGTTGGATTGCTCCGGTTATGTTGGCTGGCTTTTGTACAATGTATTTCATACCCGAAACGGAGAGACCGGATATGTGACCGGAGCGTCGAAGATGGCACGTGCCTGTGCGGCACGCGGTTGGGGGTATCTGGTGCAGGGAAACTATAAACCGGGCGATATATGCAGTATGGAAGGGCATGTCTGGATGAGCCTGGGAAGCTGCGCGGATGGGAGTGTGCTTTTGGTACATGCAAGTCCGCCGGGTGTGCGTATCTGTGGGACATATCTGAATGATGGCACAAAAAGTGAGGCGGTGAAGCTTGCCGAACAGGTGATGCAGAGGCAGTATCCGGCGTGGTACTCGAGATATCCGGAGTGCGGAGTCGGGTATTTCTATCTGGAGGATTCTGTCAGTATGCGGTGGTATACGGAAGATGAGACAGATCCGTACCATTTGCAGGAGATGCAGGCAGAGGATGTGGTTCATTTCTTATATCCGGATATGTAAGAAGTATATGGAAGCGAAAGAAGAGGAGCTATGGGAGTCATTTACAAAAATGTCAATTATGATTATTGTGCCATGTTGATTATATCCATACTGATTATAACAACGATTCTCAGACGAATGATCAAGGGAAAAGTGAACCGTTCCTTTTTGGAAGTGTTGGTTGTGGCATGGCTTACAATTTTGTTTGATATCTGGGCGGTGCATCTGGATAATCTGGGTGTGCAGCAGGTGTTTACCAAATATGTGGCGCATATGGGATACCTGGTGCTGCATAGCTTAGAAATGCCATTTTATATTACATATGTGGTAGCAATGACAGATACCTGGCATTTGTTCAAGGCGAAACGGCTGCTTGCCTTTTTGTCATCGTTTCCGGTGCTTGTGATAACCGGACTGATTCTGACGAGTCCGGCAACAAAATGGATTTTTTATATCAACGCACAGTATGAATATACGCGAGGTAAATATTTTACGCTGTTATATGTATGTGCAGTGATTTATTTGATTTACGGATTGGTTTATCTTGGAATACATCGGAAGATGTTCCGGCGAAGATATCTCGTTTCTCTGGGGATTGTCTTTGTGGCGGAAATTGCCGGTGTCGCTATACAGTATTTTTATCCGACGTCATTGGTAGAGATGCTTTGTATGTCGATTGGTCTGTTGTTTATTTCGCTGATGCTGCAGCGTCCGGAAGAGCGGTTGGATGTAGTGACAGGCTTAAATAAAATTACAGCGTATATGGATGATATGCGGCAGGCGTTCAGGACGAGAAAGCCATTACATATCATTATGGTCAACATTACAAACTATGCATCCTTGCTCGAATTACTTGGATATGGGAAATGCATGCAGGTGATGGCAGGGATTTCGGAATATATGATGCGCCTGGATAAAGAGAAGAAATTAAAGGCTGCAATGTATTATCTGGGACAAGGAAAATTCCGATATGTGCTGGAAGATACTCTGTCTGACCATGTCCCGGATATAGCGGAAGAAATAAATCGTACTTTGAAAGCCTGTTTTGTGATCAACCAGATGTCGGTCAATTTTATTGCCAATATTTGTATTGCGGATTGCCCGGAAGATGTCTCGGATGTGGATACGCTGATGGCGTTTGGAGATACATTACAGACACTCCCTGTTACCGGCAATATCATGGTGGCTTCAGAATTGATGAAACAATTGCATTTTGATATGATGCACGATATGGATGCGATTATTGAATCTGCGTTGTCAAATGAACGGTTCGAGGTATATTACCAGCCGATTTATTCTGTGAAGGAGAAAAAGTTCCATTCTGCGGAAGCTTTGATCCGGCTAAAGGATGAAAAGTATGGTTTTATCTCACCGGAGGTATTTATACCGGTAGCGGAGAAGAGTGGAGCAATCCACAAAATTGGTGATTTTGTGCTTGAACAGGTATGTGCATTTATTGCAAGCGACGAATATAAGAAGCTTGGAATGTCCTATATCGAAGTGAATTTGTCTGTGGTACAGTGTATGCAGCCGAAGCTGGCCGATCATATTATGGGGATTTTGAATCGGTATGGTGTACGACCGGAACAGCTGAATCTGGAGATTACAGAGACAGCGGCGTCTATTTCTCAGCAGGTGTTAGAAGATAATATCGAAGATCTGACCAACATGGGAATAAAATTTTCTTTGGATGATTTTGGAACCGGATATTCGAATATGCAGCGTATCGTAAAATTACCATTTGATATTATTAAATTAGACCGGACATTTACGGAGTTATATGATAATCCGAAGCTTGGGATTGTGCTGACGAATGCAATTAATATGATTAAGGCAATGAAGATGAAGATTGTGGTAGAAGGGGTGGAGACAGCGGAAATGCTGGAGCTCTTCTCAGATCTTGAATGTGAATATATTCAGGGATATTACTTCTCGAAGCCGATTCCGCGGGAAAAATTCGTAAAATTTATCCAGGCATCCTTATAAGGGAATGCCTGGATTTTCCTTTTTCTATATTATTTCGTTTTTCTGAGTTCGTTAATGCGTTCTTTGATCGATTCAAATTCTGCCTTATGCTTGTAGGATACAGAACCCGGGTTACGACGCAGGATGCGGGTAGCATGCTTGCGCATCTTCTGTGAGCGGTGTTCAACACGATCTTTGGCTGCCTGGAGCCGGTTCTGGAATTCTTCGGTGAGTTCTTCTTTACTCTTGTTAAATTCCAATCCTTTCTCTTTCAGATAATCCTGGAACTTTGCCTTGTCGTCCTCCGCAAAGGCATGTATCACATCAAGACGTTTCTGCAGACGCTGGACTTCCTCGTTTTCAAGGATGATCTTCTTCAAATCGAATGCTTCCTGTGCAGATGTAATCATATCCCAGATAAAATAGACTGCAAATACGATATCGATGACCATCAGAGGTACAGCAGGAAGGGATAAAACAAGTTTTTCAATCGGGGTATGCACAAGCCCGGTCAGAAGCAGTGCACAGACGCCCCATGTGAGAGAACAGCCAAGACAGATATAACCGTGCAGGTTACAGAAGTCGTAGGTGTAATCCCAGTATTTGACATGGAAGATCTGTTCCATGGCCCATCCGGTAAAGTACTCAAGCAGGGTGGCACCAAGCATACCGAACAGGAAAATTAAAAAATAGTTATTGCGGACAGGAATGGTGGAGATCAGAATGATCACAGCACCAAATCCGTAAATCGGAAGAAACGGACCATGCAGGAATCCGCGATTGACCCATTTCCTGTGTTCCCATGAAACATATAAGCTTTCACCGATCCAGCCGATGAGACAGTAGATGATGAAAAAGGCAATCCATTGCCAGAGATTATAAGCGAACATAATATCCTCCTTTGTGTTTGCGTATAAAGATAACATGAGTATAACATTTGTTGTTTGCAAAGAAAATATACATTTTCAAAGATATATATGGAACAATTCAAATAATTGAAATGTTGCTGCAGGCATCATAGTGAATTGCTCCAGGCATTGCTGAGCCGTTTAATCACGACCGGGATATCGTCCATGTCAAGTCCGGAATAATTGATGATTGCGGTGTGATCGTACCGGCTTATATCGGATTTGAAATCAAAGCTGTAATAATCGGAGACGAATGCGAGTGTGATATCGTGTGTCTGAGCCATCGCCTGTAATTCCTGATCACTTTTTTGGCTGTCAATATGCAGCAGAAAATGCAGCCCTGCATTTTCCTGGCTGATTGTGATCCTATCAGCAAGCGGACTTTGCTTAAAACCTGCAATCAACTCATCGCGCAGACTGCGATAGTGGTTCCGCATACGATTGATATGTTTCTCAAAATATTGATCCCGTATAAAAGCTGCAAGTGTATACTGCTCGAAATTCGATACCGTACAGGCATAAAAGCCAAGCTTGTTGTAATACAGGTGCAGCAACGACTTGGGAAGAACCATGTAGCTGATACGTATCGTGGAGGCAAGGCTTTTGGTAAAGGTGTTAAAATAGATAACCTTGTCTGTTGTATCCATCGAGAATAGGGATGGGATCGGCTTTCCCTGTAGACGGAATTCGCTGTCGAAATCATCTTCGATAATATAGCGGGAATTCGATTCGTTTGCCCATTGCAAAAGTCCGTATCTTCGGCTCACAGAAGTTACAATACCGGTTGGGAAATGGTGGGATGGAGATATCTGGATGATGTCGGGAATCGTCAGATTCCGGGCATCTAATTGAATCCCCTCCTCGTCCATCTCGAGCGGTGCAACCTTCACACCAAGCGCCTCATAGATGCTGCGGATCTTCTTGGAACTCGGATTTTCCAGTCCGTAGACAAGGTCCCGTCCAAGCAGCTGCACGATCAGGCCATACAGGTATTCTGTTCCGGCACCGATCATGATCTGTTCCGGGGATGCGTTGATGCCACGGAATTCGTGCAGATGTCTGGCAATGGCTGTACGTAATTTTGGTACACCGCCTGCAGGTGGGGGCACTAACAGATCCGGACTTTGCTCACTTAAAATCTGACGAGTCAGCTTCGCCCAGATAGAAAAAGGAAAATTCTCCGGAGCTGTATGATTGGAAATCAGGTTGATGGAATTGTCATGGACGTAAGTTTTTTTTGCTTCAATAAGGTCAGATTCACTGTTTGTAGAAACAATCTGACTTTGTATCGGGGAAACGAAGAATCCACTTTTGGGTTTGGAATAGATGTATCCTTCTGCCATAAGCTGCCCATACGTGTTTTCAACCGTGACAATACTGATGCCGTGATTGCTTGCAAATGCACGTTTGGATGGCAGCTTTTCATTTGGGGATAAAACACCGTTTATAATGTCAGTTTTCATGCAGTTATAAAGGTATTCATACAGGCTTTGACCGTCGCGTTTATCGAAAGAGTAGGTTAACATGATAAGCTCCTTTTTCTGTATTCTGGCATTGTAAGTTGAAAATGCCGCTATTTTATATAGAATTGGATGTTTTCTTTTAAAAAGTATAAACTATATTTATATTTTTGTAAATCTGACATTTTTAGATATTTTACAATTGGAGATTTACACAAGGTCAAAGTGACTATATAGTTAGAGAAAATAAAAAAGAGGTGTTTAATATGACAGATAAAAAGGTTTTGACAATTCAGGATATTTCATGTATGGGACAGTGTTCCCTTACAGTCGCACTTCCAATCATTTCGGCATGTGGCGTAGAGACTATCATACTGCCTTCGGCTGTGCTGTCCACACATACAGGCGGATTTACCGGGTATACATTCCGTGATCTGACGGAGGATATCCCTGGCATTATGGATCACTGGGAAAAAGAAAAAATCAGCTTTGACTGCCTGTACACCGGATATCTCGGTAGTATCACGCAGATCGAATATGTGTATGATCTGAAAAAGCGTGTTGTGAAGGAAGACGGACTTCTGATCGTGGATCCGGCGATGGCGGATAACGGAAGCCTGTACTATGGATTTGATGATGCGTTTGTTGCACAGATGGCAAAACTCTGCGGCAGTGCGGATATTATCCTTCCGAATATCACAGAGGCGGCATTTATGACCGGCTGTGAACTGCGGTTAGAAGGACAGGATGAAGCGTATGTACAGATGATTTTAGAGGCTCTTGCGAAGCTTGGCTGCAAGAAGATTGTTTTAAAAGGCATCAGCTTCGAAGATGATAAAATCGGAGTTGTCGTATATGACTGCGCAGAGAAAAAAGCAGAATATTATTTCACAGAGAAGGTGCCAAAGAGCTCACATGGAACCGGCGATTGTTATGCGGCAGCTTTTACAGGTGCGATGATGCAGGGAAAGACGATTTCCGAAGCTGCAAAGATGGCTGCTGATTTCGTTGTGGACAGCATTAAGAAAACAGACGACGGACACTGGTATGGCGTATGCTTTGAGCGTGCATTGCCGATGCTTGTGACAGAATTGAACAAATAAATGCTTATTACTTATATCTGAATCCCCAAGGAAGGATTGCATTGGTTTTGACCGTGCAATCCTTTATTCTTTGTTGCCGATTCCGGTTATTTTGTATATAATATGGATATCTATGAAATAAGGAGGCATATATGAATATATTGATTGCCCTTGGCATACCTTTTATAGGAACAACACTTGGCGCGGCAATGGTATTTTTTATGAAAGAAAAGATCGCTCCGAAGCTTGAGAAAGCGTTGCTTGGCTTTGCGTCCGGCGTGATGATCGCTGCATCGGTCTGGTCGCTTCTGATTCCTTCAATTGATATGACGGAGACACAGGGCGGCATCGCGTGGGTGCCAGCAACGGTCGGCTTTTTGTTTGGTATCGCATTTTTATTGTTATTGGATACCCTGATTCCGCATCTGCACTTAAACAGTGATAAGCCGGAGGGTGTACATACGAAGATCAGTAAGACACTGATGATGCTGTTTGCAATCACGCTACACAATATACCGGAAGGCATGGCGGTCGGTGTCACGATTGCCGGTGCGCTTGCAGGCAATGCGGGAATTACGATTACGGGTGCATTTGCCCTGTCGCTTGGTATTGCGATTCAGAATTTCCCGGAAGGTGCGATTGTCTCTATGCCGTTAAAGGGCGAGGGAATGGGAAAGCCGAAAGCATTCTTGTGTGGCATGGCATCCGGTGCAGTGGAGCCGGTGTTTGGATTTCTGACGATCCTGCTTGCAGCACAGATGACACGGATCCTTCCGTATTTTCTGTCTTTTGCGGCCGGTGCGATGATCTATGTCGTTGTGGAGGAACTGATTCCGGAAGCACAGGCAGGCGAGCACACGAATATTGGAACGATCGGGACAGCGATTGGCTTTGCGCTGATGATGGTGCTTGATGTAGCGCTTGGATGATGATAGAAAGAGGATAAATAACCGTTCACAAAATACATCCGCGCGGTATCACATCATGTGTCGTGTGGATGTACGCATTATATGGCTTGTGCAAAGTTTGAAAGGAGTAGATATATAAGATGAAAGTATTGATGTTAAACGGAAGTTCCCATATCAACGGAACGACGATGGCAGCTTTGAACGAGGTAGGAAAGGCACTCGAGGAAGATGGAATAGAATATGAAATCTTTCAGATCGGCGGTGGACCGGTCGCAGACTGCCTTGGTTGCGGGCAGTGTACAGAGAATGGCTGTATCTTCTCGGATGATGCGGTAAATGCGTTTGTCGCAAAAGCAAAGGAAGCAGATGGATATATATTCGGTACACCGGTTTACTATGCACATCCAAGTGGGCGGATCCAGTCGTTCTTAGACCGTGTCTTTTATAGTAGTGGCAGGTGTTTTGCCCACAAGCCGGGAGCTTCGGTCGCAGTTGCAAGACGTGGTGGTACAGCGACAACGTTTGATGTGCTTAATAAATATTTCGGTATCACGCAGATGATTACCGTCGGATCGACCTATTGGAATCAGGTGCATGGAAGATGTGCCGAGGATGCGGCGAAGGATCTCGAGGGCATGCAGACGATGCGTAATCTCGGACACAATATGGCGTGGGTATTAAAATGCTTAGAGGTCGGTAAGGAGAAGGGAATTGTGCCGCCGGTGGCAGACCGCTCAAACCAGACGAATTTCATACGGTAGTTATAGAATACAAACAGATAGTTGGAAAAACAATGTGTGATAGAGGATATTGGCAAGATACACAGTAAGGAGGAGCATATGACGATAGAACAACAGGCAGGATTTGTAAAGCTGGCAGGTCCAAAGTTGGCAGGAACAACCGGAGAGCTCCGGGACCAGGCACTTTTGGCGGTTGCGAAAGCATTGACAGATAATAAAGATGCAATCTTTGAAGCAAACAGACAGGATATGGAACAGGCGGAGGCAGATGGAATTGCGGCCCCTGTTTTAAAACGCCTCAGATTCGACGAGGGTAAGCTGCGTGATGTCATAAACGGCATCCATGATCTGGTGCAGATGCCGGATCCGCTGTTTCAGACGAAGCTTGCGAGAGAGCTGGATGAGGGACTTACTCTGTATCGCGAGACCTGTCCGATCGGTGTGATCGGCGTCATCTTCGAGGCGAGACCTGACGCACTCGTGCAGATATCGGCGCTCTGCATCAAGAGTGGAAACTGTGTGATCTTAAAGGGCGGCAGCGAAGCAGCTAAGAGCAACAAAATCTTATTTGATACGATCTATGCGGCGGTACGGAAAGCAGGACTCCCTGAGCACTGCATGTTACAGCTTGAAGCAAGAAGTGAGATTAACGAACTGCTTACCTGTCAGGAGTCGGTGGATCTTCTGATTCCGCGCGGTTCCAATGCATTTGTACAGTATATTATGAGCCATACAAATATCCCGGTTATGGGGCATGCGGACGGAATATGCCATATCTATGTGGATAAGGATGCGGATATCGAGAAGGCGATTCCAATCATCTTAGATGCGAAGACACAGTATGTCAGTGCCTGCAACACCGTAGAGACATTGCTCGTACACAAGGATATCGCGAATAATCTGGTTCCGAAGCTGGCACAGGCACTGAAAGAAAAGCACGTCGAGCTTCGCGGAACGAAGGAGATTCAGGCGCTTGTAGATTGTGTACCTGCGACGGAGAAGGACGATGATACCGAGTACCTTGATTATATTCTCTCTGCGAAGATTGTGGAATCGGTGGATGAGGCAATCGACCATATCAACCGGCATGGTTCCCATCACACAGACAGCATCGTAACGGAGAACAAGGAGACTGCGCTGCATTTCATGCGCATGGTTGATTCTGCCGGGGTATACCAGAACTGTTCTACAAGGTTTGCAGATGGCTATCGCTATGGATTTGGTGCAGAGGTCGGCATCAGTACAAGTAAATTACATGCGAGAGGTCCGGTCGGATTAGAGGGGCTGCTCAGCTACAAATATAAACTGTTTGGCGATGGACATATTGTCGATGATTATGCACAGGGAAGGAAGAAGTTCCATTTTGTTGATCTGCCTTGATGCTATGAGGATGAGGAAAGGCGTGCGGTTCAAAAACGAATCATGACATACGAAAGGGGATACGGGATATGGAAAAAATGATCGCATCAATCACGAAACCACAGGATGCGGAGCTTGGGAAAAGACTGGCCGTGGCGAGAGAGAAGCTTGCAGCACTGCAGATCAAGGTGAAAGAAGCGAAGCTTCCGGTACTTGTTTTGTTTGAAGGCTTTGGCGCTGCCGGAAAGGGGAGTATGTTAAGCCGGATCATAAAGAGTATGGATCCGCGGTTTTTCCATGTCGAGACGATGGATCAGCCGGAGCCGACGGAGCTTCGGAAACCATTTTTATACCGGTATTTCAAGCGGATTCCGGAGAATGGACAGTTCACGTTCATGGACGGCGGCTGGATGGAAGAAATCGTGAGAGACCGTGTGCATGAACAGCTGGATGATGACGCTTTTGAGAAGAAGATCCGCAGTATCAAGCGGTTTGAACGGACACTCTCGGACAATGGCTACACGATTCTGAAATTCTTTTTCTATATCGATGAGAAAGAGCAGAGGAAGCGGATGGAAGAACTGCTTGCCGATGAGAACACGGCGTGGCGTGTCTCCGAGGAAGACTTGTGGCAGAACAAAAAGTACAAGAAATGTTCAGACGCCTATCAGGCGTATATGGAGCAGACAAACCAGTCGTATGCACCGTGGTATGCAGTCGATGCCAAGAGCAAAAAATGGGCAGAGCTGCAGATCTTAGAGCGCATCAACCAGAATATTGAGACTGCACTTGCAAATGCCGGACATGCGGTTCCAATCCTGCAGAATGTGTTCCCATTAGAGCCGATTCCGAAGCTTGCAGAGGTTAATTTGAATAAGTCACTTTCAGAGGAAGAGTATCAGGAAAAGCTCGAAAAGCTGCAAAAGCGGTTGTCGGAACTGCACAATGTGTTATATCGTGAGAAGATTCCGGTTATTATCTCTTATGAGGGCTGGGATGCCGCCGGAAAGGGTGGTAATATCAAGCGGATTGCTGCGGCTCTTGATGCGCGCGGCTATGAGGTTCACCCGATTGCAAGCCCGGAGCCACACGAGAAAAACCGGCATTTCCTGTGGCGCTTCTGGACCAGACTGCCGAAGAGCGGACACGTTGCAATCTTTGACCGTACCTGGTATGGACGTGTGATGGTAGAACGTCTGGAGGGCTTCTGTTCGGAAAATGACTGGCAGCGGGCATACAACGAGATCAATGAGTTTGAGAAAGAACTTAATGACTGGGGCGCTGTTATTGTGAAGTTCTGGGTGCAGATCGACAAGGATACCCAGTTAGAGCGGTTTACACTTCGCCAGAATACCCCGGAGAAACGCTGGAAGATCACCGATGAAGACTGGAGAAACCGGGAGAAGTGGGATGCGTATGAGGAGGCGGTCGATGAGATGCTGCAAAAGACCAATACGACGTATGCGCCCTGGCATATTCTGGAATCCAATGATAAAAAATATGCGCGCATAAAAGCGTTGGAGATTGTGATTCAGGCGATGGAAGAGCAGATCAAGAAAAAGAAAAATTCATAAAATATTAAAATCAAAATGCAGGGGTATTTCGGATACAAACGCCTCTGCCGGAGGAAACCATGTTAAGTATAGTTGAAATTTTAAAGGTTGTTTTTTTAGGAATTGTAGAAGGAGTCACAGAATGGCTTCCAATCAGCAGCACCGGGCATATGCTTCTGGTGGATGAGTTCATCCAGATTCAGGCATCCAAAGAGTTCAAGGAGATGTTTTTTGTTGTCATCCAGCTTGGCGCAATTTTGGCAGTTATCCTGTTATTCTGGAAAAAAATGTGGCCATTCCAGATGAAAGACAAGACAAAACCGGTCTGTGTGAAGGAGACATTTTCCCTGTGGTTTAAGGTAATTGTTGCCTGCATACCGGGCGCTATCGTGACACTGCTGTTTGATGATTATATCACAGCACATTTTGAGACGCCGTATGTGATCGCAGGTGCCTTGATCTTTTACGGTATCGTCTTTATCATCGTGGAACGCTGGAACAAGACACGGACGCCGAAGGTGGAGAAGCTGGAAGATATCACATACAAGACTGCGTTTTTGATCGGTCTTTTCCAAGTGTTATCCATCGTACCAGGTACATCCCGCTCCGGTTCGACGATTATAGGTGCACTCCTGATTGGGGTATCCCGTGTAGCAGCTGCTGAGTTTACATTCTTCTTAGCAGTTCCGGTTATGTTTGGATATTCCCTTTTGAAGGTAATCAAGATGAGTGTGGCAATCACAAGCTCGGAGCTTGTAATCCTGATTGTCGGCTGTGCCGTTGCGTTTGCTGTTTCACTTGTAGTGATCAAGTTCCTGATGAGCTATATCAAGAAGCATGATTTCCAGGTGTTCGGCGTGTATCGTATTATCCTTGGCATCGCCGTGATTGCATATTTTGCGCTTGCTGCATAATTAATAAAACTGCTTATTATATTATATGTCACCACGCGCTAGCGTGATGACCTGCGCACGCATCAGCGTGCTTCATTATATCATAAGGAGGACATACACATGACAAATAATATTGATCAACTGATTGATAAAATGACATTGGAGGAGAAGGCACATCTGGTCAATGGTGCAACCTTCTTCGGAAGCTATGGGATTGACCGTCTCGGCGTACCACGGATGCAGCTGTTAGATGGCGCTACCGGCATGAATCTGGAGCAGGTATTTGGAGATATGACCGAGTATGAGGATTGGTCGAATGCCGAGGAACGTAAGCAGATAGACGCAGATACAAGCAAGCCGGTTAATATAATCGGAAGTACAAGACTTGTGCATGTGATTGAACATTATTTTGAGCCGGAGAAGCTCTCTGCGGATGAGAAGATCTTGTATGGCTGGATCAAGAAGTATATGGATGCGCGTCTGCAGGGAAAGGATTATGCACCGGGTTGTTATCCGCCGGGCATCCTGCTTGGTTGTACGTGGAATCCGGATGTAATCCGCAAGGTTGGAGAGGCACTTGGCTTAGAGAGTTGTGTCTATGGTGTGCATTTCCTGCTTGGACCAAATGTCAACATCCTGCGGGATCCTAGAAACGGACGTCTCTTCGAGGGATACTCCGAAGATCCGTGTGTCGTATCGAAGCTTGCACCGGAGATTGTGAAGGGAATCCAGAGCTATGGTGTCTCTGCGACGGTGAAGCATTATGCGGCGAACAGTCAGGAGACAAACAGGGTAGGTATTGATGAGACGATCTCGAAGCGCGCACTGGAAGAGATTTATCTCCCAGGGTTCCGTGCGTGCGTGAAAGAGGGCGGTACAAAGTCTATTATGAATGCGTATAACCGCATCAACGGTGTGCGGTGTACAGAGAATGAATGGCTGTTGGACGAGAAGCTGCGCAAGGATTTTGGGTTTGAAGGTATGGTGATGTCGGACTGGGGTGCTGTCTTGGATCCTGTAAAGGCGCTTGCCGGTGGGACGGATCTTGCGATGCCAGGTCCTGGGGAAGCACAGACAATCTGTGATGCTGTGAAAGATGGTACACTTGAAGAAGAAAAACTTAATCAGGCGTGTGCACGTGTGCTTGCTGCAATCAACTGGATCACTGAGAATTATAAGAAGGAAGAAGTGGACAAGCTTCCGGTTGAGGCGATTATAAAGCAGACGGACGAGGCGGCATACGAGGCAGCATGCGAGGGAATCGTATTGCTTAAAAATGAAGCATGTCCTCTTGCAGAGCATACAAAAATCGCACTGCTTGGCAGCGGACATGCACAGATGCTGGAGTGTGGTTCCGGTTCTGCAGGCATTGATACAAGCCGTCATGGTGACGTAGCGGCGGAATTTGCAAGGTATTTTGATGTGGTTGATGAGTCACAGGCAGAGTATGCGGTTGTGATCGGCATAGTGCCTGGCATGGAAGGAAATGACCGCAAGACGCTTGCACTTGCAGATAAAGATCTGGAAGTGTTAAAACGATTGGAGCAGGCGGGTAAGAATGTAATCTTAGTATTAAATACATGCGGTCCGATCGATATGCGTGAGATTGATACAGACAATGTAAAGGCTGTCTTTGCAACGTTCCTTCCGGGTATGGCAGGTGCAAAGGCACTTTCTGATATGATTGCGGGACGGGTGAATCCATCCGGCAAACTGACGATTACATTCCCGGAGAGAATCGAAGATATGCCAACATACATGAATTTCCCGGGAGATGGGTATCATGTATCCTATGGTGAGGGTATTTACGTCGGTTACCGGTATTATGATAAGAAGAAGCTTCGTCCGCGGTATCCGTTTGGATATGGATTGTCGTATACGACATTTGACTGCAGACTGATCGATGCAGTGGTTGACGGGGATATGATCAAGGTTCATACAAGTGTGGAGAATACCGGTAAGGTGGCAGGCAGCGAGGTTGTACAGATATATATCCATGATCCGTACAGTACACTTTCGAAGCCGGAGAAGGAGCTGAAGGCTTTTGAGAAGGTAATGCTTGCACCGGGAGAAAAGAAGAATGTGACCTTCACAATTGCAAGAAGCAGCCTTGCGTCGTACGACATGGATCTCGGACAGTTTACGGTGGAGGAAGGCTATTATGACATTCTGGCTGCAACCTCTTCGGCAGCAGAGGATGTATTCGGACAGACACGCGTCTATCTTGATGTGAAGTCCCCATATAGCTACAGCGTGGATACACAGCTCAAGGTTATCTGCGAGGATGATGCACTGCTTGAAGCGGCGGACAGCGCGTGGGCAGCCGAAGGCTGGGATATCGGATTGATCCGGAACAATTATCAGTATTCCCCTCAGAAGTCCCTGCGCGAGATCCTGGTTTATCTCGACGCACAACTTCGGACAGAGGAGAAGGTGGCACATTTCATTGCCGCATTTGAAGAGAAAGTAAGAACTATAAAGAAAAAATAATTTGCATGTAATTGCGAAAATAAAGGAGGCAGCCAATATGGCAGTGCTTGCACAGTTAGAACCGAAAGCAGTCTTTCATTATTTTGAGGAAATCTGCGGAATTCCGCATGGATCTTCCGACACACAGGCAATCAGTGATTATCTGGTTTCATTTGCAAAGAAACGGAAGCTCTATGTGAGACAGGATACACTTGGAAATGTCATCATCAAAAAGCCGGCGTCATGTGGTTATGAAGATGCGCCGGTTGTGATGATCCAGGGACATATGGATATGGTCTGCGAGAAGACGGACGATAAGGAGATTGATTTCCATACGCAGGGACTGGATCTGGTGCTTGATGGGAATGTGATCTGTGCCGACCGGACAACCCTTGGCGGCGACGATGGAATTGCGGTTGCATTTGCACTGGCAATCTTAGATGCCACGGATATTCCACATCCGGCGCTCGAAGTTGTGATTACGGTGGATGAAGAAATCGGTATGCTTGGCGCGGCAGGGATTACAACCGAGGATCTGCAGGCATCTTATATGCTGAATCTTGATTCGGAGGATGAGGGACAGCTGCTGGTCGGCTGTGCCGGAGGAATGACGGCGGTCTGCCATATGCCGGTTTGCCGGGAGACCTGCGACTTGAAACACCCGGTCAGCATGCAGCTTATTGTGGATGGTCTGCTCGGTGGACATTCCGGTATGGAGATCATCAAGCAGCGTGCAAATGCGAACAAGACGCTTGGCAGAGCACTAAAAACAATACGGACAGTGGCAGATATCCGGATTTTGTCGATTGACGGCGGAAAGAAGGACAACGCGATTCCACGTGCGGCACAGGCAGTGCTTGCTGTGGAGGCAGAAGCAAAGGATGCTGTGAAGCAGGCAGTGCAGACGCTGCAGGAGACAATCAGACATGAATATGAGGTAAGTGATCCGGAAGTGACATTGAAGATGACAGAATGCACAGAAGCGGTGACGCAGGTAATGAACCGTGCGAGCGGGGATGCAATCATTGATGCACTTTTTCTGCTTCCAAACGGTGTGCAGAAGATGAGTGATGCGATGCCGGGACTGGTGCAGACCTCGTTGAACCTTGGGATTCTTACGACGAAGGAAGATGAAGTACAGATGGGCTTTTCGGTGCGGAGTAGTGTCGGCAGTGAGAAGAATCTGCTTGCTTTACAGATAAGGACACTGTGTGAACGTCTGGGCGGGCAGTACACCGAGAGTGGAACATATCCGGCATGGGAGTATAAGCAGGATTCGAAACTGCGCGATCTGATGGTTGCTGTCTATGAGGAGCTGTACGGCGAGAAGCCGAAGCTGGATGTGATCCATGCAGGTGTGGAATGTGGTCTGTTTATGGATAAGATGAAAGATCTGGACTGTGTATCATACGGACCGCAGATGTATGACATTCACACGCCGAACGAGCAATTACATGTTGACAGCGTGCAGAGAACGTGGGAATATACACTTGAAATCTTGAAGCGACTGAAATAGTTTGGAGGAACGAGACTTATGGGAAACTGGGAAACAAATATACGAAAGGTTGTGCCGTATGTACCGGGCGAACAGCCGAAGGAACAGGACATTATCAAGCTGAATACAAATGAAAATCCATATCCGCCGGCACCGGAGGTATTAAATAAGCAGGTGGAATTAGCCAATCTGCGTCTGTATCCGGATCCGGCAGCAACGAAATTAGTTGAGGCGATTGCACAGTATCACGGTGTGGATAAAAAGCAGGTGTTCGTCGGTGTCGGAAGCGACGATGTACTAGCCATGTCATTTATGACATTTTTCAATTCGGGAAAGCCAGTCTTCTTCCCGGATATTACATATTCGTTCTATGATGTCTGGGCAGATATGCTCCGGATTCCGTATGAGAGAAAACCGCTTGATGAGAAATTTCGTATTCAGGCATCTGATTATTACGGCGAAAATGGTGGCGTTGTATTCCCAAATCCGAATGCACCAACCGGAATTGCAGAACCAGTCGAGTTTGTCCGTGACATCGTCAGCCATAACCCGGATGTAATCGTGATCGTGGATGAGGCGTATGTGGATTTCGGTGGACAGACAGCATTGCCGCTTCTTGATGAGTTTGACAATCTGCTCGTTGTCCGTACTTTCTCAAAATCTCGTTCGATGGCAGGACTCCGTATCGGATATGCAATCGGAAATGAGAAGCTGATCGGTTACTTAAACGATGTCAAATATTCCTATAATTCCTATACGATGGATCTGACAAGCATCGAGCTTGGAACCTGCTCAATCAAAGCGGATGACTATTTCAAGGAGATGGTCAAGAAGGTTATCAATACGAGAACATGGTTTGTAAAGGAAATCGAGGCACTTGGATTTACCGTGCTTCCGTCAAGCGCGAACTTTGTGTTTGCAACACACAAGTCGGTTCCGGCAAAAGAAATATTTGAGAAGGCTAGAGAAAATAAGATATTTGTACGGTATTTTGCCAAACCGCGGATTGATAATTATCTGCGTATCAGCATCGGAACCGATGAAGAAATGCAATTATTTGTTGCATTTTTAAAAACTTTGCTGTAAGTGGTTGTGCTTTTGTAAAAAAGAAAATATAATAGGGGATGTCATCATTCAGACATGTCCGGTCTGAATTTTCCTACGCGAATTATTTAGAATAAAAGGAGTTTTAAATATGGAGCGTATGGATTTTAAATCTTTTTGCAATGCCGTGGCAAGCGGTATCGCAGAGTATCTTCTGCAATATGAGATTGAGAGTATCCGGCTGGAGACGGTATGCCATAACAATGGCATTGAGCATGTCGGACTTGTGATTTTGTTGCAGGGAGAAAGTGTTTCCCCAACGATTTATCTGGAACAATATTATAGGTATATGAAACAGCAGCAGCGGCCGTTTGCGGAGGCACTGGAGGCAATTGCAAAGGAATACCGGCGGATACAGAACAGTCTGTTGAAGCAGGAACCGTTATCTATTGATATGAATCAGATAGAGAGTCATGTATTTCTGAGGCTGGTAAATTATGAACGGAACAGGGAGATACTTGCAGACTGCCCGTATATACCATTCCATGATATGGCAATTACGTTCCGGTATCTGGTCCGGATGGATCAGACGGGAATTGCATCTGCATTGATCAATTATGAAAACCTGAAGGCTTGTGGCTTGTCTGTGGATGCGCTGTATGAGACAGCAAAGGAAAATACGATTCGTCTGTTTCCGCCTTTTTTGATGCGGTTGGATAAATTTTTGGAGACAAGATATCCACAGGAAACAGAATATCCGGACGAACCGGACATATATATTTTGTCAAATCAGCAATTTATCTATGGTGCGACTATGATGATTTATCAGGATGTCGTAGCAGAGTTTGCTGCACATATGGGAAAAAATGTATACATTGTTCCGTCCAGTGTCAATGAGCTTTTGTTATGTCTTACAGATGCAAAAAAAGAGAAGGAAATGCTGGAAAACACACTGCATGAAGTCAATGAGTTTGTCGTTTCCGATATGGATTTTTTGTCCGATGTAGTCTATTTTTATGATAAAGAATTAGGAAATATTGTAGCATAAATGCTTGACGAATGAACGCGTGTGTGCTATTGTTAAAACGCATTTTCAGATATGAAAAGCGATTTTAGAATTTGGAGGATTTGTCATGACAAAAGGTACAGTAAAGTGGTTCAATGGCCAGAAGGGTTTTGGTTTCATCACAGATGAGAACGGCAAGGATGTATTCGTACATTACTCAGGACTTAACATGGAAGGTTACAAGAATCTCGAGGAGAATCAGCAGGTTGAGTTCGATGTTGTTGATGGCGAGAAGGGACCACAGGCTACAAACGTAACTGTTATCAAGTAGTTTAACTTAATCAAGTAACAGGGTACCTATATTTTATAGATTCTGCATGCATTGTTATACTGAATTTTGAATTGGGATTTGTTATATTTATTGAGTGAAACAGAGAAGGAGCCACCGGAAAAACAGGTGGCTCCTATTTTTGTAATTTATTGACAAAACAGGGTAAATGGCATAGAATGAACATATGAAAAAAACAGGACGGAGAGGAAAAACTATTGGGGGATAGCTTTGTTTCAAGAAAAGACAGAATAATAGCATCTGCAATCGAAATTATCAGCGAATCCGGATTATCAGCTCTTACAACTAAAAACCTTGCCCTGAAGGAAAACATGTCAGAGGCACTTATGTATAAGTATTTTGGAGGAATTGACGAAGTGCTTATAGAGGTGGTGGAGACCTATTCCAAGTTTGACGAACGTATTCGTCAGACTGTAGAGGCAAAGAATGCATCGAATGTAGAAAAACTGATGGATTATCTCGAAGCGTATGCGACGTATTATGATAATTATTATGCGATATCCACATTGATGCTGCAGTATGAAGAACTGTTACACATTGTGGAAACCCGGGAGAAGATTGCATGGTGTATTACCGAACGTCTGGCATTCCTGGAGGGATTGTTTCAGAAAGCAATCGAGGCAGGTGAGATTTCAGACGTTATTTCGGCACCTGTGTTGGCAAACAATGTAACAGGTATGGCGATGAGCCATATATTGGATCGCAGAATTTCTTATCATAAGAAGTCGTTCAAGGAAGAATATATGGATAATATTCAGAAATGGATGCAGTTACTTCAGATAAAAAAATAAGCGTGAGAAAAGGATTGGGAGGCAGTTTATGAAAGTATTGGTAGCAGAGGATGATTTGGCAAGTGGAAAATTTATGCAGAAGCTGTTGTCAAAGTATGGTGAGGTCGTACTGGCAAGAGATGGAATCGCGGCTGTGGATGAATTTGTAAATGCAGTCAGCACGAATGAGCGGTTTGATTTGATCTGCATGGATATCATGATGCCAAAGATTGATGGATATAAGGCACTTGCGTCTATTCGTGATGCAGAGCGGAAGCTCGGTACACCGAGGGATAAACGGTGTAAAGTAATTATGATCAGTGCACTTGATGAAGGGTTTGATGCAAGCTATGCGAGTGATGATTATGAGGAATACATGTGTAAACCGATTGATATCATGAAGTTTGACAGCTTGATTCGTAAGCTTGAAATCATCTAGGTAAAAGTAAATGGATTTATTTGACTATATGAGAGAGACAAATATGAAGAAGGGAGAATCTCCGCTTGCAAAGCGGCTTCGACCGACTTCATTGGACGAGATAGTGGGACAGGAGCACATCCTTGGAAAGGATAAGCTGCTATATCGGGTGATACAGGCAGACAAGCTTGGTTCGATTATTTTGTATGGCCCACCAGGAACGGGGAAGACGACGCTTGCAATGGTGATTGCCAATACGACAAGCGCAGTATTTAAGGAACTGAATGCAACGACAGCCGGAAAGAAAGATATCGAGGCGGTTGTAAAGGAATCCAAAGACAATCTCGGAATGTACGGCAAAAAGACGATTCTTTTTGTAGACGAGATTCATAGGTTTAATAAAGCGCAGCAGGATTATCTTCTTCCGTTTGTAGAGGATGGAACGGTTATACTGATAGGCGCGACAACGGAGAATCCGTATTTTGAAGTGAATTCTGCGTTGATATCGCGCTCTTCTATTTTTCAGCTGAAACCATTGTCGAAGGACAACATCAAAACATTGATCCGTCGTGCAGTGACGGATACTGAAAAGGGAATGGGAAGTTATGATGCGGAGATTACAGAGGAAGCGGTTGATTTTCTGGCAGATATGTCAGAAGGGGATGCGCGGCATGTGCTGAACGCGGTTGAGCTTGGAATTTTGTCGACGGAGCGCAATCCGGAGAGCGGAAAGATTGTGATTGATCTGGCTGTAGCAGAGGAATGTATTCAGAGGCGTTCGATTCGATATGATAAAGACGGAGATAATCATTATGATATTATCTCTGCTTTTATAAAAAGCATGCGTGGTTCCGACCCGGATGCGGCGGTTTATTATCTGGCAAAGATGTTATATGGCGGGGAGAGCGTCACATTTATTGCCAGAAGAATCATGATCTGTGCCAGTGAGGATGTTGGAAATGCGGATCCGCAGGCAATTCAGGTTGCAACTGCATGCGCACAGGCAGTGGAGCGTGTCGGAATGCCGGAGGCACAGATTATATTAGCACAGGCAGCAACTTATGTGGCGTGCGCACCGAAAAGTAATTCCGTTGTGAATGCAATCTTTGATGCAATGCAGGCGGTAAAAGATGTAGGGAACTGCCAAGTGCCTGTACATCTCCGGGATGCACACTATTCCGGATCGGCAAAGCTTGGCAATGTTGGATACAAATATGCCCATGATTATGAGAATCATTATGTGGAGCAGCAGTATCTGCCGGATCAATTGGTAGGGAGAACCTTTTATAAACCGGGGGATATTGGATATGAAAAGCGTATACAGGATTGGTTTCACCTGATCAAAAAAGAAAAGTAAGAGGTAGAAAAATGAAGAAAAAAGGAATCATCATTTTAATTGTTGTATTGCTTGTTCTTGCAGGCGCAGCCGGCACAGTTTATTATGTCCTGCATAATAAGAAAGAAAAAACATCAGAAGAGCTTGTGTATGCAACAAAGGTATCGGATCTGACGGGAAATTATGACCTGATGGAAAGCCGGTATATGGGTACAGTGGTGTCACAGGAAGTAAAGGGCGTAAACCGTGATGCAGATAAGAAGATAAAAGAATTGTATGTGAAGGAAGAGGATGAAGTAAAAGAGGGGGATGTACTGTTTGAGTATGATACGGAGTCTATGGAATTGCAGCTTCGCCAGCTGGAACTCGAGCTTACAAGTATCAACAATAACATCACAACCTTAAACCAGCAGATTTCTTCTCTGGTTTCAGAAAAGGCAACTGCACCGGCGGAAGAACAGTTGGGTTACAGTGCCCAGATCCAGAATCTGCAGGCACAGGTGAATCAGGCAAATTATGATGCGAGTGCAAAGCAGCTGGAGATTGACCGGCAGAAGCTTTCCATGGAGAATACGAAGGTTGTGGCTCCGATGGATGGAATCATCAAGACAATCAATGAGAATAATTCATCCAATAATTCGGATGAGACAGGTTATAACAATTCCAATAATGGCACTGACTCGACGGATAATGCGTATATCACCATTATGGCAAAGGGCGATTATAGAATCAAGGCAACGGCAAGTGAGCTGACTGTACGAAGCATGTCAGAGGGACAGAGCATGATCATCCGTTCCAGAGTGGATGATACAACATGGACAGGCACAGTGACAAAGATAGATCTGGAACATCCAGATAATGGGAATAATAATGATAATTATATGATGGGCTCCGGAGGAACAACAGCGACGAAGTATCCATTTTATATCAGCCTAGACAGCACTGAAGGATTGATGCTTGGACAGCATGTCTACGTAGAGGCAGATTATGGACAGGGAGATGTAAAGGAAGGCTTGTGGCTGGATGAATTCTATATCATGCAGGAGGACGATGGTGCCTATGTATGGGCAGAAAATGCAAAGGGATACATTGAGAAGCGCAAGGTGGAGCTTGGCGAATATGATGAAAATATGATGCGGTACCAGATTCTGTCCGGTTTGACGGAGGATGATTATATTGCATATCCGGAAGAACGTGTCAAAGCAGGTATGAAGGTTACTCATAACTATGAAGATGTTATGACAGATGATACAGGCATCGATGATGGTTCTTATGAGGATGCCAGCATGAGTGACGGCATGTATGAGGATGGTATGATCGATGATGGATTCACGGAAAACGGAAGTGATAATGGTAGCCTGATGGAAGATAATGGGGAGTCAGAAGATGAAATCATGCCTCAAGACGTGGATACAGATGAAAATTCGGATAGTGACAATGGGACTGAGGCATCCCCGGCGAATGATGGCGAGGTGGTGCAATAGTGTTACTGGAATTGAAAAATATCTATAAAAACTATATTCAGGGTACGATGGAAGTTCCTGTACTAAAGGATATCAATCTTTGTGTGGAAGAGGGAGAATATGTGGCAATCATGGGCCCGTCCGGCTCAGGTAAATCTACCCTCATGAATATAATAGGCTGCATTGATAAGCCAACTTCGGGAACGTATCTGCTTGATGATGTGGAAATCGAAAAATGCAAGGATAAAGAACTGTCAGAGGTACGGAATCAGAAGATTGGCTTTGTGTTTCAGAACTTCAACTTGTTGCCAAGACAGAGTGCATTGGATAATGTGGCACTTCCGCTTCAGTATGCGAAGGTACCGGTCAGAAAAAGAAAACAGAAGGCAAAAGAAATGCTGGAAATGGTCGATTTAGGTGATCGTTTGAATTTTAAACCGACACAGCTTTCCGGAGGGCAGAAACAACGTGTAGCAATTGCACGGGCGATGGTGGCAGATCCTAAAATTCTGCTTGCGGATGAACCTACAGGTGCGCTTGATTCAAAATCCGGGCTGCAGGTTATGGAATTGTTTGACACGCTGCATAAGCAGGGAGTTACGATTATTATGATCACACACTCAGATGAAATAGCATCTTATGCCGAACGAATTGTGAAAATCATTGATGGAGAATTATATGAGGGGGATGCACAGCCGAAGACAGATGAGACAGATATGCCGGATTCTGTGACGATCGGGGGTGATGTGCATGAATAAGACTAAGAAAATCATTATAATTGTTGTAGCGTGTCTGGTTGTGCTCGGAGGTATATATATTACACTTCGAACCCTGAAACAGAAAAATCAGAACAGCAAAACGGCAGGTGTATATGCTGTGAGTGATATTGGATATAATGCTTCTGATATGTGGGACAGCAGTACACTGAGCGGAAACGTGACTGTAAATTCGGAACAGAAGGTGTATGTAGGGAAAAAGCAGGTTGTTTCGGAGATTAAGGTGACAGAAGGACAGACGGTGAAAGCCGGAGATGTGCTGTTAGTCTATGATACAACCGCCAATGATCTGCAACTGGAATTGCAACGATCAGAACTGGAATTATCGCGAGTGTCAATCATTGACGCAAAACGGGAATTGGAGAAGCTGAAAAACACGACACCGTTGGAGGACATACCAACAACAGAGGCACCAACGACAGAGGCACCAACAACAGAGGCACCAACAACAGAGGCACCGATTGCAACAGGCTCAGATGTGGTTCCGCAGCCGGCACCGCAGCCGGCACCACAGCCGGATCCACAGCCAGATCCACAGCCGGATCCACAGCCGGATCCGAATACAGATCCGGACGCGGAGATACCGCCAACCAGAGAAGAGTTAAAAAAACAGATCGCAGAAAAACAGCAGGAAATTGTATCTATGCAGACGCAGTATGAGATTGCACAGGTAAAGCTTCAGATTGAAGAAATGCAGAATGCAACCGGTGAGGTGCTGGCAAATTTTGATGGCGTTGTCAAGACAGTGACCACGGCAGATGAGGCGGCGTCCAGTGGAGAACCGGCTATTGTAATAAGTGCTGCGGACGGATATCTGGTGGAAAGCCAGATTGGAGAACTTGCAATGTCAACAGTGAAAATAGGCGATACGGTATCCATGTATTGCTATGATACCGGGATGAATTATGAAGGTACGATCACGGAGATATCTACCTTCCCGGAGGATAATTACAGTAATTACAATGGTAAGGTGGAAACCTATTATCCGATCAAGATTGCGTTGAACGATGCAACGGATGTCAGTCAGAATATGTATATGGAAATTACGCTGAATTCGGGCGCGGAGGATAGCAGCGAAGGTTTTTATCTCTCAAAGGCGTTTATGAAGCAGGAAGGCAGCAACTATTATGTTATGAAGGATGTCGATGGCAGACTGAAGAAGACCTATATTAAGGTTGGAAATAAAACGTCCGGAGACTCGGTGCTTGTACTTGGAGGTTTGACGATGCAGGATTACATTGCGTTTCCATATCTTGATGAGGCGGTGGAAGGCGTGAAAACTGTGCAGAAAAAGACAGACGATCTGTATAACTGATAAGAAAGGAAATGAGTCTATGTTAGAAAATATAAGATTATCGTTCCAGGGTATTTGGGCACATAAGATGCGTTCCCTTCTTACCATGCTAGGCATCATTATTGGTATTGCGGCAATTATTGCAATCGTATCAACGATTAAGGGAACCAGCGAGCAGATCAAGGAGAATCTGGTCGGCTCCGGGAATAACATCGTTAATGTAAAGCTGTATCAGGGCGATTGGACATATACGTCCGGGGAATCATCGACACCGGAAAATATGCCGATGGTCACAGAAGATATAAAAAAAGAAATATTAGCTGTTGACGAGGTTACAGATGTAGCTGCTTACCGCTATGGTGCACTCTATGAGGGAATCATCAGCGGAACAAAGGATCTGGGAAATGCACCCGTGTATGGCGTTGATCAGGATTACTTCCGTGTGATGGGGTATGCTGTACAGAACGGACGATTGTTTGAAGAACGTGACTGGACGGAGTATACGAAGGGCGTTATTCTGGATACGGTTGCGGCAAATACATTGTTTGCAAGTGAGAATCCGATTGGAAAAACTCTGGAAATAAAGGGAGAACCATTTATCATAGTAGGTGTTGTGGAACAGATCGACGGGTTCACGCCAAAGGTAACGAATATAAATGACTGGTATACGTATTATGGAAACACAACTTTCGGTCAGGTGTTTATCACAGATGTCAACTGGCCTTTGATTTTCTCGTTTGATGAACCGTATAATTTGGTAGTGAAGCCGGCAGGAACGGAAGCTATGACAAATGCGGGAAAGAAAACCGCGGATATCATGAATTCATATATGCCTTCATCGGGAGAAGGAGATGGATCGGATAGTGAGGATGGCGGTTCTTCTTTCAAATATAAGAGTGAAGATCTTCTGGAGACGGCAAAGGCGATGCAGGAGGTCAGTGCATCAACGAGCCAGCAGCTGATCTGGATTGCAAGTATCTCTCTTCTGGTAGGAGGTATCGGCGTTATGAATATCATGCTGGTATCTGTCACAGAGCGTACAAGAGAGATTGGTCTGAAAAAGGCACTTGGTGCAAGAAAGTCAATTATTTTGCTTCAGTTTTTGACGGAGGCAGCTGTGCTTACAAGCATGGGAGGCATTATCGGTGTCGGTGCTGGCGTCGGACTCGCATATCTGATTTCGGATGTTGCGTCGGTTCCTGTGGCAATCAGCGGTGCTGCGATTGCAGTATCTGTGATCTTCTCTATGGTGATCGGTATTGTGTTTGGATTTATTCCTTCGGTCAAGGCGTCAAACTTAAATCCGATTGATGCGCTTCGATATGAATAAGCAAAAGCTGTGACGATGGAGATAAGGTATGGAAGAAGAAAAAAAGACAGAAACTTATGAACAAAGTATACGCAGACGTCCGGTTTTACGTGTGATGGCATGGGTAGGACTGGCTGTGATCTTCGCACTGATCCTATTAGTGATCGTGACAGGTGTGACAGGCAGCAGATATTTTATGCCAAGTCTTGCTCTGATGATTATAGTTCCGATACTTATCTATGTGGCACTTTGGCTTGGAAAGGTCCTGCAAAATCACAGAAAGAATCGGTCTTGAAAAATAAAGGCTGGTTTGCTATACTGGATTGGATGAAAAAATGAAAGGGAAACACAGGATAATAACACTGTGTAGGTACGGTTATGAGTTTATTAACAGAATGGCGTGAGCATGCATATAGTCTTGATGACAGAACTCCAGAAGGAAAGGAGTTTTGGCTTGATTATTTCCAGAGAGAAAAGGCAATCTATGAGAAGATTCTTGAGAATCCGGTTGAGATCGAGGGCGGTACAGTCAAAGAACTGGCTGAGAAGTACGATATGAGTATTGAGCTGATGATCGGATTCCTGGATGGTATCGAGGACAGCCTGATCGTGCCAAACAAGGTCGATGAGCTGGAAGAGGACTCACAGGTAGCGCTCGGCTACGATCCAGAGAAGCTTTATATGAACATGGTAGACTGCAACGCAGAGTGGTTGTATACACTTCCACAGTGGGATAAGATCTTGACACCTGAAAGAAGAAAGGAACTGTACAAGATCCAGAAGTCTTCCAAGACAATCGTAAAGCCACCAAAGGTTGGACGTAACGATCCATGTCCTTGCGGAAGTGGAAAGAAGTATAAGAAGTGCTGTGGAGCGAATGCATAATATGAAATTAAACGAGGCACAATCCAAGGCGATTTCGCATGTGGATGGACCTATGATGGTAATTGCAGGACCGGGCTCCGGGAAGACAACTGTAATTACAAAACGAATCAAGTATCTGATAGAATCTGCGGGTGTTTCACCCGCAGATATTCTTGTTATAACCTTTACACGGGCAGCCGCAGGGGAGATGCAGCAACGCTTTCGTGCGATGACACCCGGAAAGGAATATCCGGTTCGATTTGGAACCTTTCATTCCATATTTTATTGGATTTTAAAAACTGCATATGGGCAATCCATGCTGCGTGTGATTTCCGAGGAAGAAAAGCGGGGGATCATCGAGCAGATTTTACATACGATGGAACTGAGCTACGAGAACAAGGAAGAGATTGTAAGCAGTATTGTTTCACAGGTAAGCCTTGTCAAATGTGACATGATGGATGTGGAAAATTATTATAGCAAGGACATGCCGGAACGTGCATTCCGGGAATTGTACCGACGGCTGGATACAGAGTTAAAACGCAGGAAGCTGATCGATTTTGACGATATGATGGTACTTTGCTATGAACTATTAACAGCACGGCCGGATATATTGGATAAGTGTAGAAAGCTGTTTCCGTATATTATGGTAGATGAGTTCCAGGACAGTAACCGGATTCAGTACGAGATTTTCCGGATGCTTGCAAACCCGCGGAAAAATGCATGTATCGTCGGAGACGATGACCAGTCCGTCTATGGATTCCGGGGCGCAAGACCAGAGATCATGCAGCAGTTCCGAAAGGATTTTCCAAGCTGTAAGATCGTGTATCTCGGGGAAAATTACCGCTCTGATTACCGGATTGTACAGGCAGCAACGCAGGTGATTGAGAAGAACCGGGCACGGTATAAGAAAGAATTAAAGGCAGATTCGAAGGAACCGGGTATTGTACAGATGCATACAGTTAAAGACGAGGCAGAAGAAAATGAATGTATCATACGGCACATCCGGGAACAGTATCAGGCTGGAATCGCGTATGAAAAACAGGCAGTTTTATACCGGACGAACTTACAGCCGCGACGGCTTGCCTATAAGCTCAATCAATACAATATTCCATATACGTTAAGTGATGCATTACCAAATTTGTTTGATCATTTTGCTGTGCGGTATGTGCTTGATTATATGCGGATTGCAATGGGTGATACCTCACGGGCAGCATTTTTGCGGATACTGAATAAACCATCGCGGTATATCAGCCGGGAAATGCTTTTGGAAAATCCGGTTGATTATGATAAGCTGCGGTTTCGATTACGGAACAAAGAGTCGCTTGTGGAGAATCTGGATAAGCTGATTGCGGATATAAAGATGTTACGGAAACTGCGGCCATATCCGGCACTCAATTTTATCCGGAATTTTATTGGTTATGACACGTATATCAAGGACTATGCAGAATACCGCCAGCTTGATGCATCAGAGATGTACGAGGTTTTGGATGAATTTGGTTATATGATTAAAGACATGGAAAGCTATGCGGAGTTGTTCACATTTATAGACGAATACAAAGAACAGCTTGCAAGACAGCAGGAGAAAAACCGGATGCGGAAGGGCGTCAATCTTATGACGATGCACAGCGCAAAGGGACTGGAATTTGATGTGGTGTATATCCTTGATGCAGTAGAAGAGATTACACCGTATAAAAAGGCAAAGACCGCAGAGGAACTCGAAGAGGAACGGCGGATGTTTTATGTTGCTATGACACGGGCAAGACATGCCCTGCATATTTATGTGCCGAAGACAATCGCAGGAAAGGCGAAAGACAAGAGCCGGTTTGTGGAGGATATTACATGGCAAAAGGAATCTTGAAAAAAGGTAAAATGATTATGATGCTTGCAGCGATTGGAAGCTGTCTGTGTCTGATCGGCTGTGCGGCAAAGGAAGAGACAACCGAAGCGGTAAATTATGAACCGGAGGATTCTTCTCTTAAGTATGCGGTCCATACGGAGTTGGACGGACATGTGATTGAACTTCCGCAATTTGCATCAACGCATGACAGTGCCGTGATTGAAGAATTAAATCGGGACATCATGGAGGGGCCGGGAACTGTTTATGAGAAAGACAAAGATGGGGAAGAGATCATCCCGGAGATCCGTACGACGGAATATAATACGGATCAATATTTACAGGCGGTTGTACGTTATGTCGAGTACCCGCTTGTCGGTGGCTATGGGGATGTAGCAAGCTATAATTATGATCGGATACAGGATAAGAAGATCACACTGACGGATGCGCTTGTGAAAAAGAAAACGACACTTGATGATGTGCGGCAGATGGTGATTGACAGCTGTATTCGGATGCAGGAGCTGTCAGACAAAGAAACATCCATCTACGGTGTGACAGTAGATGGATTTTCGTTGGATGCAAATGATAATTGTACATTTTATGGGAATGTTGATCTGTGTCTGAACGGAACAACGCAGTGGTCATACATTTACAGCTTCCGGTTTGAAACGCAGACAGTGGAAATCTATGACCTTACAGATTAAATAGTAAAGCTTACATATCTTCGTAGGCTTCGTTATCTAAAAGCTCATCAAATGCATCGGCAACAATCTCGTATTCCTCTTCAGAGTCGATCATGCCAAGCTCGACGTCGTCGCCGTCTTTTTCTGTGTAGCGGTAGAGGAAGACGTCGTCTTCTTCGTAGCCTTCTACGACTTTGTCCGGAAGCAAAGCGATATACTGCTGCCCTTCAACCGGGAAGATGGCAATCACACTGCAATGAAGCTCTGTGCCATCATCTAACACCATGTCTACATAGTCATCGTCTTCCGTATTATCTGTCGGAAATAAATTGTTTGTATCGTTCATAGTATGAATCTCCTTTATATTTTTAGATTTTGTATTGAAAAAGAAAAATCCTCGTCTATAATAGTTTAAGGGAATTTGTATCATAGGTCAACTATAAAATAAGAGAAAGAGAAAAGGAAAGAAACGTGAAACAAGTATTACAGTATTTCAAAAATTACAAGTGGAAAGCAATTTTGGCACCGCTATTCAAGATGCTGGAAGCTGCGTTTGAACTTCTGGTACCGCTCGTTATGGCTGCAATCATTGATAATGGTATTGCAGGAAATGACAAGCCATATATTTACAGGATGGCATTTGTCATGGTTGGACTCGGCGTGGTCGGACTTGGGTGTTCGATCACAGCGCAGTATTTCTCGGCAAAGACAGCCATGGGAATCGGAAAGGAACTCCGGTATGACCTGTTCAAGCATATCGAGACACTTTCCTATACAGAAATCGATAAGCTCGGCAGTGCGACACTGATCACACGTATGACGAGTGACGTCAATCAGGTGCAGACCGGAATCAATATGTTCCTGCGTCTGTTTATGCGTTCGCCGTTTATCGTGTTCGGTGCAACGATTATGGCATTTACAGTCAACGCGAAGGCGTCGCGTGTATTCTTTATCACGCTTCCGGTTCTGATTGTAATTGTATTTGGAATCATGCTTGTATCCATTCCTTTGTATAAGAAGGTACAGAGCAGGCTTGACATGGTAACGTTGAAGTCCAGAGAGAATCTGTCCGGTGTGCGTGTCATCCGTGCATTTAATCAGGAGAAGAAGGAAAAGAAAGAGTTTGCTGAGGTAACGGAAGCATTGACAAAAGGTCAGCTTTTTGTCGGAAAGATTTCTTCGTTCTTAAATCCGCTGACCTACGCGGTGATTAACCTGTCTATCGTTGCCCTGATCTGGGGTGGCGCGAAACAGGTAGATCTCGGTATCTTAAAGCAGGGGCAGGTCTATGCACTTGTAAACTACATGTCACAGATTCTGATCGAGCTTGTAAAGCTTGCAAACCTCATCATTACCGAGACAAAGGCAGTGGCCTGTGCGAACCGTCTCGGTGCGATCTTCGAGACAACAAGCAGCCAGACATACGAGACAGCCCCCGTGGAAGCAACTGGCGGTACAGCGATTCCGAAGGTTGAATTTGTGGATGCCGGACTTACGTATGCGGATGCGAAGGAAACCTCCATCGAGGGACTTTCCCTGAAAGTGAACCGCGGCGAGACAATCGGTATTATCGGTGGTACAGGTTCCGGTAAATCGACCCTTGTGAATCTGATTCCTCGTTTCTATGACTGCACACAAGGCAGTATTAAAATCGATGGCGTGGATGTAAAAGAGTATCCAAAAGAGCAGTTGACCTCTAAAATCGGTGTCGTTCCACAAAAGGCAGTACTTTTCTCCGGAACAATCGCAGATAATATCCGCTGGGGCAAGGAAGATGCGACAAAGGAGGAAATCGAGGAAGCACTTTCAATCGCGCAGGCGGAGGATTTTGTACAGCAGAAAGAGGGCGGCATTGGGTTTGTGCTGAACCAGGGAGGTAAGAACCTGTCCGGTGGACAGAAGCAGAGACTGACGATCGCACGTGCACTTGTGAAAAAACCGGAGATCCTGATCCTTGACGACAGTTCTTCCGCACTTGACTATGCAACGGATGCAGCACTCCGGAAGGCAATCAAGGAGAAGACCGATCACACGACGGTTTTCCTTGTATCGCAGCGTGCGTCATCCATTATGTATGCAGATAAGATCGTTGTTTTGGACGATGGTAAGATCGCGGGGATAGGCGATCACGATACACTGATGAGGGATTGTCCGGTATATCAGGAGATCTACGCATCCCAGAACAAGGAGGTGAAGGCAGATGTCTAAGGATAAGAAAAAGAAGCTGCAGGGCTTTGATAAAGCCGTGTTAAAACGTGTACTGACACATATCAAGAAATACCGTATTCTGGTCATCCTTTCGTTTGTCTGCGCGATGATTACGGTTGCCTCTACCTTGTACGCACCGATTCTGACCGGTGATGCAATCGACTTAATCGTTGGAAAAGGTCTGGTTGATTTTGATGGAATCAAAGACATCATCTATACATTTTTGATGGTAACCGTTGTGACAGTGCTTTCACAGTGGTTTATGAATATTATTAACAATCATATCACATACTCCGTTGTGCGGGATATCCGTATCGAAGTGTTCAATCATATGGAGGAGCTTCCGCTTTCCTATATCGATTCACATAAGCACGGCGATATCGTGAGCCGTATCGTATCGGATATTGACCAGTTTGCAGACGGACTTCTGATGGGATTTACACAGCTGTTCACCGGAATTGTAACGATTCTTGCAACGCTTGGATTTATGATAGCTGTAAATGTACCGATCGCACTGGTTGTAATTGTATTGACGCCGCTTTCCCTGTTTGTAGCATCGTTTATTGCGAAGCGAACATATCATCTGTTCCACCGGCAGTCTGAGACACGTGGAGATATCACAGCACTTGTTGATGAGATGATCGGGCAGCAGAAGATCGTGCAGGCATTTGGCTACGAGGATGAAGCATTGGAGCGTTTTGAAAAGATCAACGATCGTCTGGAGAAGGACAGCATGTCAGCTACGTTTTATTCGTCCATTGTCAATCCATGTACAAGATTTCTCAACAACCTTGTATATGCGGCAGTTGGTATCATCGGTGCGGTTTCCGTGATTTCAACCGGATTTACTGTCGGACAGCTTACCTGCTTCTTAAGCTACGCGAACCAGTATACAAAACCGTTTAATGAGATATCGAACGTGATTACCGAACTGCAAAATGCGATGGCATGTGCCGGACGTGTGTTTGAGCTTTTAGACGAGACACCGCAGATACCGGAGAAGGAGCATGCCCATGTATTAACAGATACGAAGGGTGCAATCGAGATTAAGGACGTGAACTTCTCCTATGTAAAGGATAAGACACTTATCACGAATCTGAACCTCTCTGTAAAACCGGGTATGCGTGTGGCAATCGTCGGACCAACCGGATGTGGAAAGAGTACACTCATCAATTTATTGATGCGGTTTTACGATGTGGATACCGGTTCCATCTCGGTTGACGGTACAGATATCCGGGATATGACAAGAGACAGCCTGCGAGAAAATTATGGTATGGTATTGCAGGAGACATGGTTAAAGAGCGGTACGATTCGTGAGAATATCGCTTATGGAAAGCCGGATGCAACGGATGCGGAGATCATACAGGCAGCGAAGCTTGCGCATTCCGACAGCTTTATCCGTCGTCTGCCACAGGGCTATGATACAGTGATCGCTGAGGACGGTGGAAATCTGTCACAGGGACAAAAGCAGCTTCTGTGTATCACACGTGTGATGCTGTTATTGCCGCCGATGCTTATATTAGATGAGGCAACATCTTCCATTGATACACGTACGGAGATCCGGATCCAGAAGGCATTTAACCGTATGATGCAGGGCAGAACAAGTTTCATCGTTGCACACAGACTGTCAACGATCCGGGAGGCTGATGTAATCCTTGTTATGAAGGATGGAAACATCATCGAGAAGGGAAACCATGACCAGCTTATGGCACAAAACGGCTTCTATACGAATCTGTACAATTCGCAGTTTGCACATTAAGCTTTTGCTTGACAAACCGCGGATTGCATGACATATTTGAAAAAGAAATTGGAACGATCGCAGGAGGAACAAACAGGTATGAAGATTTTTAATACACTCACCAGACATAAGGATGAATTTCAGCCAATCAATGAGGGCAAGGTAGGCATCTACGTCTGTGGACCAACCGTATATGACTATATTCACATCGGAAATGCAAGACCGATGATCGTATTTGATACATTGCGCAGATATTTTGAGTACAAGGGTTATGAAGTAAACTATGTGTCAAACTTTACCGATGTCGACGACAAGATCATTAAGCGTGCGAATGAGGAGGGGGTTGATGCGTCTGTAATCTCCGAGCGTTACATCGCAGAGTGCAAGAAGGATATGGAAGCGCTTCATGTAGAAGAAGCAACGACACATCCGCAGGCAACGAAAGAGATTCCGGATATGATTGCGATGGTAGAGACATTGATTGAGAAGGGTTATGCGTATGAAGTAAATGGAACTGTATATTTCCGTACAAGAAAATTCTCTGATTATGGCAAGCTTTCCAAGAAGAATATCGACGATCTGCGTGCCGGAAACCGCGAGCTTCTCGTGTCCGGCGAGGATGAGAAGGAAGATCCGCTTGATTTCGTACTCTGGAAACCGAAGAAGGAGGGTGAGCCATCCTGGCCATCTCCTTGGGGTGACGGAAGACCGGGCTGGCATCTGGAGTGTTCGGTTATGTCGAAGAAATACATTGGCGATGTTATCGATATTCATGCCGGTGGTGAGGATTTGATCTTCCCACACCATGAAAATGAGATCGCACAGAGTGAGGCAGCCAATGATACAGAGTTTGCACGCTACTGGATGCACAATGGATTCCTGAAGATCAACAACGAGAAGATGTCCAAGTCACTCGGAAACTTCTTCACGGTAAGAGAGATTGGAGAAAAGTATGATTTGCAGGTGATTCGTTTCTTCATGCTTTCCGCGCATTACAGAAGTCCGCTTAACTTCTCCGCAGAGCTTGTGGAAAGCTCTAAGAATGGTTTAGATAGAATCCGTACATCTGCATCGAAGGTAGAAGAGGCAATCAATAACTGTACAGTTTCCGATATGACAGAGGCAGAGACGAAGCTTGCAGAAGAGATTCCGACCTATGTAAAGCGTTTTGAGGATGCAATGGAGGATGACTTAAATACAGCGGATGCGATTTCTGTTATCTTCGAGCTTGTAAAATTTGCAAATACAAATGTAAAGACCGGTGTAACAAGCAAGGCATTTGCACAGAAGCTGTATGATACAATGAAGCAGCTGATGGATATTCTTGGTATTGATATCAAGGAGCAGGAGGTTCTTCTGGATGAGGAGATTGAGAATCTGATTGAGGAACGTCAGGCAGCCAGAAAGGCAAAGGACTTTGCGAGAGCAGATGAGATCCGTGATCTGCTTACAGAGAAGGGAATTATTCTGGAGGATACCAGAGAAGGTGTAAGATGGAAGAGAGCGTAAAGACCGAACAGGTAAATGCATATCAGTATTCGCCGCTTGCGCTTGCGTATATGGGTGATAGTATATTGGATCTGCTGGTGAAGAAATATTTCGTCACACATTCCAATATGCAGCCGCATAAGTATCATGTGGAGGTCAGCAAAATCGTAAAGGCGGTGAATCAGGCGGATTATATCGACCGGATCATGGAAGAACTGTCGGAGGATGAGCTTGACGTCTACAAGCGTGGTAGAAATACAAATACCCATTCCAAGGCGAAGAATGCAACAATGGGGCAGTATCGCAAGGCAACGGGATTGGAAGCGCTGTATGGTTATCTGTATCTGAAAGGGGATATGGACCGGCTGCAATATTTTGTGGATGGTATGATCCGGCAGTATCTTGAGAGCAAAGAATCATAGCTATGATGAAGGAAAATAAAAATGAGTGAGAATAAGAATATTATAAATGAACAGGAACAAACAGACGATCATATGATTGAAGGAAGAAATGCCGTCTTAGAGGCATTCCGTGCCGGAAAGACTGTTGATAAGCTGTATATTCAGGATGGTCTGCGCGATGGCGTGATCTCATCTATCCTGCGCGATGCGAAGAAACGGGATGTGATCGTCAACTTCGTGAGCAAGGAGAAACTCGACCAGATGTCTTCGGACCGCAAACATCAGGGAGTGATGGCAATTACAGCGGCATTTTCGTATGCTGAAGTGGATGATATCTTAGAGAAAGCAAAGGAAAAGGGAGAGGATCCGTTTATCTTTATCTTAGATGAGATCGAAGATCCGCATAACTTAGGCGCAATTATCCGTACCGCAAACCTGTGCGGTGCGCATGGCGTGATTATTCCGAAACGGCGTGCAGTGGGACTTACAGCGACAGTTGTAAAGGCTTCGGCAGGAGCCATCCATTATACACCGGTTGCCAAGGTGACGAATATTGCCAAGACAATTGATGAATTAAAGGATAGAGGCTTATGGTTTGCCTGCGCTGATATGGGCGGTGAGGTGATGTACCGTGCGAATCTGACCGGACCGATCGGGCTGGTAATCGGAAACGAAGGAAGCGGTGTGAGCCGTCTTGTCAAAGAAAAATGTGATTATGTTGTATCAATTCCGATGAAGGGTGACATAGATTCCCTGAATGCATCGGTTGCTGCTGGTGTGCTTGCATATGAAGTTGTGCGGCAGAGAATGCAGTAGAAACAGCATTGTGCGGCAGGAAAGAATGAGCATGGACATGGGGAGAAAAGTTTGGATTATTCAAAGCTTGAAGATAATGAAATTATAAAACGGATTCATAAGCATGATGACGATGCGGTGGAGTATCTGCTCAAAAAATACGGATATCTTGTCAAACGAGAGGTTCGGACTGTGTATCTGATTGGCGCCGAGATGGATGATCTGTCACAGGAGGGGATGATCGGACTTTTTAAGGCAATGCGTGATTATCAGCCGGAAAAGGATACGTCGTTTGCAACCTTTGCAAGTGTTTGTATCCGCAGACAGATCCAGAACGCGATTACAAATTCAAACCGGAAGAAGCATGTGCCATTGAATTCTTATGTATCCCTGTATATGAACAGCGAAGAGGATGATAATTTCATGTTGGAGGAACGGCTTGTTACAAGCCGGGAAGAGGATCCAGAGAAGCTGCTCATTGCGAGAGAGCAGCAAAAAGACCGGAATGAACGTATCCAGAAAGAGCTAAGTAAGCTGGAAAAACAGGTACTTACACTGTATTTACAGGGAATGTCTTACGAAGCAATTGCTGAACATCTTGGAAAGACAGAAAAGGCAGTGGATAATGCATTACAACGGATCCGAGGGAAATTATCGCGGAAATAAGATTGCCCCTTGACAGAAAACTATAAATAAAGTATTATCTCATTTGTGCTTTGCATAAAGCAAGCTGGTATGGCTCAGTCGGTAGAGCGTCGCATTGGTAGTGCGGAGGTCACGGGTTCGATTCCCGTTACCAGCTTTCTTTTTTTATCTTTTTTCATGTAAATCTAAGAAAAATCACAAAAAAAGCCAAAAAAATACTGCACCCATCAATATATTGTGCTATACTACCCTTGTATCACTAGGCTTAAAATTGGAAAAGGTGTGGTTTAATGACAAAAAAACGATGGATTTCAATGGCAGTGGCAATCTGTATGGTTGTTCTGCTGTTTCAGTATATACCCGTTTTGCGAGCTTCCGCGGCAACGGAGGGGGCTATAAAATCTGGTGTAACCGGACTCTATTTTCGCGAGACACCGGGAGGGACACCAATCAAGGATTCCAATGGTAATACAATTTATCTGAGTGGTGGTCAGACGCTGACGATACAGGACACATCCAATTCCAGCTGGTATAAGGTATCACTTACATACAATGGAACAACTTATACTGGATATGTGTCCTCTTCGTATGTTGTCGCGGGAGAGACACCAACACCTTCAACACCGAGTGGGGATGCTGATTTTGAAGCGAGTCTTTCGGCGCAGGGGTTCCCTGACAGCTACAAACCCTATCTGCGGGCAATCCATGAGAAATATCCAAACTGGAAATTCCGGGCTGTGCAGACAGGGGTTGACTGGAATACACTCTTAGCCAATGAGGTTTCCAAGTCCGGACAGGTAAAGAATCTGATTTATGGTACAAGTTCCTATCCGCATTATAACTGGCGGTCAACAACGGTTGGCTACAATGCAGCAACGGATACATGGAGTTCTTACGATGGAAAAACATGGTTTGCAGCTTCGGATGAGCTGGTTGCATATTATTTGGATCCACGTACATATCTGTATGAAAATTATGTGTTTGCGTTTGAAAGCCTGTCATATCAGCAGGATGTGCAAAATGAGACAGGTGTGGAAGCAATTTTAAAAGGAACATTTATGTATCAGACAATTCCGTCTGGAGAGAGCAAGACGTATGCGCAGATTATTATGGATGCGGCGGCGCAGTCAGGTGTCAGTCCATATCATATCGCAAGCCGGATCAAGCTGGAAATGGGTTCAACAATCGGAACAGCATGCTCCGGTACGAATTCTTCTTATCCGGGAATTTATAATTTTTATAATATTGGCGCGTATAATTCGCCAAATGGAAATGCGGCGGTGAAAGGCCTGCAATGGGCAGCGGGGAGCGGATCTTACGGAAGACCGTGGAATACAGTTTCAAAATCAATCATTGGTGGTGCACAGTTTTTGGGCGCATCATACATTGGAGTTGGACAGAATACGTTGTATACACAGAAATTTAATGTGACGAATAAAAGTAGTCTGTTCAGTCATCAGTATATGGCAAACATTCAGTCTCCAGCGACAGAATGTCTGACAAATTATAATGCATACTACAATAACAATCTGTTGAATTCTTCTATGTTGTTCGAGATACCGGTATATTCGAGTATGCCTTCGCAGGCGGTCTCAAAGCCGGCGGATTCAGGCAATCCAAACAACTGGTTGAAAACACTTTCTATACAGGGATACGGATTGACACCATCCTATGCTGTGAATAATACAACAGATTATTCTCTGATTGTATCTGGTTCGGTAGATCAGATTTCAATTACAGCAACGCCGGTAAATCAGAATGCACGTGTGAGCGGAGCCGGAACGATATGCCTATCTGAAGGAACCAATGTGATCAGCCTTGTAGTAACAGCGCAGAGTGGTGCGACCAGGACCTATAATTTAACGGTTGTACGGGGCACGGCAACGAACAACCCGACGACGCCATCTGCAGATGGCAGGAAGGGTGATCTGAATGGAGATGGAAAGATTACAGCTCTGGATATAGTTAAAATACAGAGACTGATCGTTGGTCTGGATACGTTAAATGGTGATGTGCTTGCGATTGCGGATGTCAATGGAGATGGAAAGGTAACCGCTTTGGATATCGTTAAAATACAACGACATATTGTTGGATTAGAAACAATCCAATAACTATAGGATAAAGGCAGGAGGACTATCATGAAACAATTTTTGAAACGTGGACTGGCAATATTGACAGCATTCATTTTATGTATGCAGTTTGGCAAGATTGATGCGCAGGCAGCGAATGTAGTGATTGCGTTAAGTGCAAGTACCGTGAGTGTAGGAAACAATGTCACTGCGACAATATCTGTCAGTGGTTCGGATATTTCCGCATATACGATTTATGTGTCATACAACTCTAGCGTATTGCAATATAATTCTGCAAGTGGAAGCGCCATTGTCAATGGAGGAGGCGGAACTGTGACAGCAAGTGGAACTTCAGCAGGCTCGTTCTCAATTTCTTTTACAGCGATTGCAAACGGTAGTGGCAGTATTACGACAAGTGGAAGTGATGTCTACGATATCAATGGCAATGCGGTATCTATTTCTCATGCAGGTGCAACAGTAACGGTGGAGACAACATCAAATGAGGATAACAAATCGACAACCGAGGAAGGGAAGACAACAGAAACAACTGAGGAGGATGGAAAGTCCGCAGACTGTGATCTGGCAAGCCTGCAGGTATCTCCTGGAACATTGAATCCATCTTTTTCTGCTGATCGGACTTCGTATTCTTTACAGGTTGACGAGGATGTGACAAGTGTTGTTGTAAGTGCGGAAGTAGCAGACAGCAAGGCGACAACGAATATATCCGGTGCCAACTCGATTCAGAAAGGTAAAAATACAGTACGGGTTACGGTAACCGCAGAAAATGGTGCGGTTAAGGTTTATACGATCAACGTACAGGCAGGGGAGGATGTTGGTGATCCGGTTGCAACAATCGAGGGAAAAGACTATTCGTTTGTTATGAGTGAGGATGGCCTGGAGGCTCCAGAGGGCTTTACTGCAGGTACGACAACCTATAAGGATTGGGATGTACTTTCTTATGAGTCTCCGAACAAGAAGCTTACAGTAGTATGCCTGAAAGATGAAGATGGTGAGAATCACTGGTTTATTATGGATGCGGAGAAAGATATATTCACACCATATCAGGAATACTCTTCCCAATATAACCGTTATATCATCACAGCCGTTCCGGAAGGCGTTACGATTCCGAAAGGGTTTGTGGAGACTGTGTTGAAAATTGGCGAGAATCAGGTTGTTGCATATCAGTCTGGGGATATCGCGGATAAGGAGCTGTATCTGGTTTATGCAATCAATGTAGAGGGCGAGGAAGGCTTCTATGAATACGATGCAAAGGAAGAGGCGTTTTTGCGCTATGTGCCGATGATCGTTTCAGAGGAAGTGCTTGTGCCGGCAACTCCGACCGTGGCAACTCCAAGTGCCCCTGTGGAAGTTCCAACAGAGAAGAACCCATTTACAAATCCACTGGTAATCGGAATTATGGTGGGAGCAGCTTTGATTATTGTGATTCTGATAATATGTCTGGTAATTATTGGATGCAGAATCAACAAGCAGAATAAGGAAATGCTGGATGCAGAGGATATGATTGCCCAGCTTGCAAATGCAAATAAAGATGTGAATCCGGAGCTTTTGCAGAAGCTTGGTCTGGAAGAGCCTGAGATTACAGAAGAACCATCAGCACCACAGCCTGAAACAACGGATGAAAAACTGGCGGATGCTGTGATCGAGGGAATTTATGATAATGAGGTGTCTAAAGTGCGGGTACCGGAGAATGTGGCTGATCCATCGGAACTGGAGCATACCTCTGAGATTCCAAAGGTAGATAGTTCAATTCTTACACCAGAGGTGAATGCGCTGGTGGAGGAAGTGAACCGTGATTTCCAGACAAGCATGGGTGGTGAAGCCTATGTCGAGAAATCAGAAAAAGAACTTGCACATGAGGATTACGAGAAGCGTTCCATGGAGATCAATAATCGGATTATGACGAATTATGATTCCCAGAGAGACAGTGTATTTGCAGATGATACACAGCCAAAGGATTCAGAGAATAAATAGGAAATTGACGAAATAATGATACAATGATATGATATAAAAATACTAGAAAAAAGGAGTACGTCCATGGAAGGTGAAGCAACAGTTTCAAAGAATTTTATTGAACAGGAGATAGATAAGGACTTGGCAGAAGGGAAATATACGGAGGTTGTAACCCGTTTCCCTCCAGAACCAAATGGATATCTGCATATCGGACATGCCAAATCCATTTTGTTAAATTATGGTCTTGCCAAGGAGTATGGCGGAACATTCCATTTCCGGTTTGATGATACGAACCCGACAAAGGAAAAGACGGAATATGTGCAGTCCATCATTGATGATATCAAATGGCTGGGTGCTGATTATGGAGATAAGATTTATTTCGCATCGAATTATTTTGATGCGATGTACGAAGCAGCAATTAAGCTGATCAAGAAGGGAAAAGCATATGTCTGTGATCTGTCTGCAGATGAGATTCGCGAGTATCGTGGAACTTTGAAGGAACCGGGCAAGAACAGCCCATACCGAGACAGAAGCGTAGAGGAAAATCTAAAATTATTTGAGGGGATGAAGAATGGAGAATATCCGGATGGAAGCAAGGTATTGCGTGCGAAGATTGACATGGCAAGCCCGAATATCAATATGCGTGATCCGGTTATCTACCGTATTGCACGTATGACGCATCACAATACCGGTGATAAGTGGTGTATCTACCCGATGTATGATTTTGCACACCCAATCGAGGATGCAGAGGAGGGAATTACACACTCTATCTGTACATTGGAATTTGAAGATCACAGACCGCTGTATGACTGGGTTGTGAGGGAACTGGAATACAAGAATCCACCGAGACAGATTGAGTTTGCAAAGCTATATCTGACGAATGTAGTTACAGGAAAGCGATATATCAAGAAGCTTGTAGAAGATGGAATTGTGGATGGCTGGGATGATCCGAGACTGGTATCAATCGCTGCTCTTCGGAGACGTGGGTTCACAAGGGAATCCATCAAGATGTTTATGGAGCTGGTTGGCGTATCCAAGTCACAGAGTTCCGTTGATTATGCGATGCTTGAATATTGTATCCGTGAGGATCTGCGCCTGAAGGCAGATCGTATGATGGCGGTGCTTGATCCAATTAAGCTTATCATTGACAACTATCCGGAAGGACAGGTGGAGTATTTTGATATCGATAACAACCAGGAGGATGAATCGGCTGGCAAACGTCAGGTTGCATTCTCCAGAGAGTTATATATCGACCGTGAAGATTTCATGGAGGAACCACCGAAGAAGTATTTCCGTCTGTTCCCTGGAAATGAAGTGCGCTTAAAGGGTGCATATTTCGTAAAATGTGTGGATTACAAGAAGGATGAAAATGGTGTTGTAACAGAGATCCACTGTACTTATGATCCGGAGACGAGAAGCGGTTCCGGGTTCGAGGGCAGAAAGGTCAAGGGAACGATCCACTGGGTATCTGCCGAGAGCGCAGTCGATGCGGAAGTACGCCTGTATGAGAATATCGTGGATGAGGAAAAGGGAAAGCTTAATGAGGATGGTACTTTGAATTACAATCCGAATTCTCTGACAGTATTGAAGAACTGTAAGCTCGAAGCAGCGCTTGGAGAGGCTGTCAAGGGTGACAAGTTCCAGTTCTTGCGTCATGGCTATTTCTGCGTGGATGCGAAGGATACAACAGAAGATCATCTGGTATTTAACCGGATCGTCTCGTTAAAGAGTTCGTACAAACCGGCGAAATAAGAACGGTAATAAGGGTGTTAGGCAGAGGAGGATTACTATGGGCATTTTTTCCACAATGGGAAAACTTGGCCTGGGTGATTTTGATGAGTCGAAAATTATGGAGACTGATTGCGATGCTGCAGGTAAACATGGCACAGTCGAGGTAAAAGATACAAAATCACCGGAGGAGATAGAGAAGGAAGCACTGTTTGATAAGACCTATGAATGTCCGGTTTGCAATCTGACATTCAAGACAAAGTGTGTGCGTGCTGGAAAAGTACGGCTGGTGTCGAAGGACAGTGACCTCCGGCCAATCTATAATCATATAGATCCGATCAAGTATGATGTGATTACTTGTGAAAAATGTGGATATTCTGCGCTCGGAAGGTATTTTGGAAAGCTGATGAACCGTCAGATTAAAGATATCAGTGAACAGATTGGCGCAAAATTCAATGGATTGGAATCAGCGGTCAGTAAAGACATTTTTACGTATGATGATGCAATCACACGATACCAGCTCGCGCTGATTACAACGATGGTGAAAAAGGCAAAAAGCAGTGAACGGGCATATACCTGTCTGAAATATGCGTGGGTATTACGAGGAAAGCGGCAGTATCTTGCGGCACGTCCGGAAGGAATCAAACCGGAGGAAAACCGATCTTTGTATATGGACGAAAGAGAATGCATAAAAAATGCGTATGAGGGATTTTTGAAGGCAATCTCGTCAGAGACGTTTCCGATGGCGGGAATGGATGAAAATACACTTCAGTATCTACTGGCAGATCTTGCACGCAGGCTTGGAAAGAACGAAGATGCACTTCGCCTGCTGTCTACCGTGATTACTTCGCGCTCGGCTTCGTCCCGGATGAAGGATGAAGCATTGAAGCTGAAGGATATGATTCGGGAGAGTATTAAGAACAATAAATGAGATGGAGCATAATCTGTATTAACAGATGGAACAGGTATGGATGCAAATAATATTATGACAGACATTCCTTTGCACGTGTATGAACCGGATGAAGAGGATTACAGTGTTTATATTGTGTTATCTAAGACACAGACACTCCCGTCGCAGGTGATTAAATTGTGGACGCATGAACCGTATGCGCATACATCGCTTGCCATGGATGTGGAATTAAAGGAAATGTACAGCTTTGCAAGAAAGCATTTACATAATCCGTTTGACTGCGGGTTTATCAACGAGGATATCACGACGGGGGTATTTGGACGTGATGTCCATACTACATGCAGAATTGGAAGATTGCGTGTAACAAAAGAACAGTATGAAAAGATTACGGAGATACTGGAACAATTTAAGAGTGAAAAAGCATTTTACCGATATAATTATCTTGGTATTTTAGGCGTGATGTGCCGGAGGTCGGTGGAACGTCGATACAATTATTTCTGTTCACAGTTTGTATCGTATGTTCTTCGGAAAGCAGGAATTCCTCTGATTACGAAGAAACCGGGACTGACGTGCCATCGCGATTTCAGGATGTGCGAAGGACTCGAAGTTATCTATGAAGGCAAGCTGCGGAACTATAGGAATTATCTGAAGCTGCATTTCCTGCGGGATGCTGAGACAGGAGATTATATTGTAAATTAAGTGAAGAGAGCACAACAAGACCGCTGTGCTCTTTTTTCGGTTGAGACGGGTAGAGCCTGTCTCGATAAGACACAGAGAAAAAGGAGACGAAAAATGGCAGAACAGTTGTATACAATTCCGGTAAATGATGCATTTACAACAGATTGTGAGTGCCCGATCTGTGAGATGAACCGCCAGCTCGAGCGCAATGCGATTGAATATACAATGGGACCAAGCTACATGGAGGATGATAACCGTGCAATGACGGATGAACAGGGCTTTTGTGCACATCATGTGCGGATGCTCTATGCGGAGAAAAACCGGCTGGGGCTTGCACTGATGTTGAAGACACACACGGATAAGACAATCCGGGATCTGAAGGCACTGAGTACGGGAAAACCGATTGTGTCGGGAGGACTTTTCAAGAAGCAGGCGAGCTCTTCGGTCAGTGACTATATCAAACGTCTTGAGGATTCATGTTTTATCTGCAACCGGATGAAGGAGACATCCATGCGGTATATCGATACGATTCTTCACCTGTGGAAGAAGGAACCTGAGTTTCGGAAGAAATTTGCTGACTGTAAGGGCTTTTGTACCTATCATTACGGAGTTCTGTATGATGCGGGAAGCGTGAAGCTTCCGAAGGATGCCTATGCAGAATTTCAAGAGGTTTTGAACAAGACATATTTTGATGGCATGGAGCGGGTAAACGGTGACATTGGCTGGTTTATCGATAAATTTGATTACCGGTATAAGGACGAGCCGTGGAAGAATGCGAAGGATTCGCTGCCGCGGGGGATTATCAAGACCAATCATACAATTATAGAATCATAACAGAGCAGGATACAGGCAGAAGAGTTACATGCTTTTCTGCCTGATTTTTGTTATGACGACGAGGAAAATGGCATAAAACCAATGCGGCATTCATACATTATTTACGGGCTGTCCGGTAAATTGTGTCCATTTGGTTAAATTTGCAAATTAGGGGTTGATTTTTTCAAAAAAATGAGTACAATAAGAATTATGTTAGCACTCGACCAATACGAGTGCTAAAAGTAAAAATTAGGAGGTCGGGTATATTATGAAGTTAACACCGTTAGGAGACAGAGTTGTATTAAAGCAGTCCGTTGCAGAAGAGACGACGAAATCAGGAATCGTTCTTCCGACACAGTCACAGGAAAAACCACAGTATGCAGAGGTTGTTGAAGTTGGCCCTGGTGCTGTCGTAGATGGCGAGAAGGTTCCAATGGAAGTAAAGGCTGGCGATAAAGTAATCTATTCAAGATATGCAGGAACAGAAGTAAAGCTTGGAGATGATGAGTACATCATTGTAAAGCAGGCAGATATTCTTGCAATCGTTCAGTAACAGGTAAGGCAGTATGGGTACGAAGAAAGTATTGCCGTTATCATTAGAAGATGCGAAAAAAACTAGGAGGCGTAATACAATGGCAAAGGAAATTAAGTATGGAGCAGAAGCCAGAAAGGCTTTGGAGGCAGGCGTAAACCAGCTTGCAGATACAGTTAGCGTAACACTTGGACCAAAAGGAAGAAATGTAGTTCTTGCAAAGTCATTTGGTTCCCCACTCATCACAAATGATGGTGTGACAATCGCAAAGGAGATTTCTCTTGAAGATCCATTCGAGGATATGGGTGCACAGATTGTAAAGGAAGTTGCAACCAAGACAAACGATGTTGCCGGTGATGGTACAACAACAGCAACCGTTCTTGCTCAGGCAATGATCAACGAAGGTATGAAGAACTTAGCAGCCGGAGCAAACCCAATCGTACTTCGTAAAGGTATGAAGAAGGCTTGCGATGCAGCTGTCGATGCAATCTCAGAGATGAGCGAGTCTATCAATGGCAAGGAGCAGATCGCAAGAGTTGCCTCTATCTCTGCTGGTGATGATGGTGTCGGTGAACTTGTTGCAGATGCAATGGAGAAGGTTTCTAAGGATGGCGTTATCACAATCGAAGAGTCTAAGACAATGAAGACAGAGCTTGACTTGGTAGAAGGTATGCAGTTTGATCGTGGTTATGTAAGTGCTTACATGGCAACAGATATGGAGAAGATGGTTGCAGAGCTGGATAATCCATATATCCTGATTACAGATAAGAAGATTTCCAACATCCAGGATATTCTTCCACTTCTGGAGCAGATCGTACAGGGCGGACAGAAGCTTTTGATCATCGCTGAGGATATCGAGGGCGAGGCTCTTACAACATTGATCGTAAATAAGCTGCGTGGTACATTCTCCGTTGTAGGTGTAAAGGCACCTGGCTATGGTGACAGAAGAAAAGAAATGTTGCAGGATATCGCAATCCTGACAGGTGGTACAGTCATCTCTGAGGAGCTTGGCTATGATTTGAAGGAGACAACTCTGGATCAGCTCGGACGTGCAAAGAGCGTAAAGGTTGCCAAGGAGAATACAGTTATCGTTGATGGTTGTGGTGCAAAGGCAGATATCGAAGCAAGAGTCAATGTCATCAAGGCACAGCTTGCTGAGACAACATCTGAATTCGATAAGGAGAAGCTGCAGGAGAGACTGGCAAAGCTTGCTGGTGGTGTTGCTGTTATCCGTGTTGGTGCTGCAACTGAGACAGAGATGAAGGAAGCAAAGCTTCGTCTGGAAGATGCTTTGAACGCTACAAGAGCAGCTGTAGAAGAGGGTATCATCGCAGGTGGTGGATCTGCATATATCCATGCTTCTAAGAAGCTGAATGCTCTGATTGATACATTGGAAGGTGACGAGAAGACCGGTGCAACAATCATTGCAAAGGCACTGACAGCTCCGCTTGCTCATATCGCATCCAATGCAGGTCTTGAGGGCGCAGTTATCATCAACAAGATCAAAGAGTCTGAGGTTGGTGTTGGATTTGATGCTTACAAAGAAGAGTATGTAAACATGATCGAAGCAGGTATCATCGATCCTGTGAAGGTTACAAGAACAGCATTACAGAATGCAACATCCGTTGCTTCTACATTCCTTACAACAGAGTCTGTTGTTGCAGACATTAAGGAAGATGCTCCGGCTATGCCAGCAGGTGGCATGGGCGGCGGCATGGGAATGATGTAATAACCTGAGCAACGCATATAAAAATAAAAACACGGCGGTTACGCAAGTTTACTTGTGGTAACCGCCGTGTTTTTATTTTTATGTATGTTGCGAAGCAACATACTGAGCTGGAGCGAAGCGGAAGCGAAGTAGCGTTGCTCAGCTTATTACAATTCCACCTTTCATATTGACAATACGTATTGCTACGTATACAATAATAAAAAGGAGAACAATATGCCAACAACATCAAAAGCAATGATAGAAAAATTGAAGAAACATGGATTTCAAATCATATCACAAAATGGATCACATGTGAAATTAACAAACGAAGAAACACAAAAAACAGTGATTGTGCCATATCACTGTAAAGATTTGAAAATAGGTTTGGAACAGGCAATATTAAAACAGGCAGGAATAAAGGAGGAGAAATAACTATGCATCATTATTTTTATCCGGCGATATTTCATAACGATGAGAAGGGCGGCTATTGGATTTCATTTCCAGACTTCCCGGAATGTATGACACAGGGAGAAACAATGGAAGAAGCATACGAGATGGCTGTAGAAGCAATGGGATTATGCATTGATGACCGGCTGAAAAACGAAAAATCATTGCCGGAAGTATCTGCGCCTGTGGATTATATACTGCAAGAGGGCGATTTTTCCTGCCTGATTGAATTTGATTTGGTACAGTACAGGAAAAAACACAACACAAAATCTGTGAAGAAAACACTTAGTATTCCGGAATGGTTAAATGAAGCGGCGATGGAACATGACATCAATTTCTCTCAGGTGCTTCAAGAGGCATTGATGAAGAAAATAGGAATTTAACATCCCCACATTCCCAGAAACTTCCTTAACACCTCCGATTTCTCACGGCTCTTTGGGTACACGAACCCGACGGTACGCTCTGCAACCGGGTGGGAGAGCGGAAGCTCTAAGATCTGCCCGGAAGCCAGATAGTCCGTTGCAAACTCTCGTACGACACTGGCAATGCCCATGCCGATGGCGGCAAAGTCAATGAGCAGATCCATGTTGTTTACTTCGAGTATCTGCTGCGGATGGATTCCCTGCGACTCCAGGTAATCATCAATATGCGTACGTGTGATATTATTTTTCTCCAACAGCATAAGATTTGATTTTTCCAGAATGTCCTTCATGGCAAATCCAGATTCATCTGTGGAAGATGCAGGATTTATCGAAGCGCAAGTTGAATCAGCAGACTTTTCATTTTTGATGTTACCTTCATCCAGATTTCCCATAATACCGGTCAGATTTCCGGCAAACAGCCACGGATTTATCGGCTCCGGTGCAAGCTCCTCCTGTTCCCGCAGGTGCAGGTTGGAGAGGTAAGTTTCATTTACGACGAAGATGTCGTGAATCGTGCTGACATCCTGATATTCAAAGCCGGCAGGGATGTCCGTCTTGCAGATCAAACCAATATCGATGCGCCCGTCATTTAGAAGCTTCAATGTGTTGACCGTGGAATGACAGTCGATGATAATCTTGATATGCGGATTTTCTGAGATAAAGGTCTGCAGTTTGTCTAATAAAATATGTTTGCAAAGAGAGGTACTGACACCGATTCGTACCTGTCCGATGCCGAGCTCATGGATATGTCGGATCTCGTCCTCCCCCTGTGAGATATTCGAGAATGCTTTCTCGATATGGCTGTATAGCACCTGCCCCTCGTCCGTCATAGTCACGCCCTTGGAAGAACGCAAAAAGAGCTTCACATGCAGTCCGTCCTCAAGCTTGGAGATTGCTTTCGAGATCGCAGGCTGGCTGATAAACAGCATATCGGCAGCCTTGCTGATATTTCCGGTATTTGCAACCGTATAAAACACTCTGTAATAATTCAGATTATCAAACATAACATCCTCTCATTTCTTTTCATATAAACGAATCTTTCCTATAATATTGGAATATTCTATATAGATCATATTTTGTTTTTGCATTATAAATAAGTTCAGCTTTATTTAATATATCATACCCAAACCATAACCACAAGTTATAAATGGTATTCATATTATATATTGTAATTATAGAAAGAAATATGGTATGATTCTAACATTATTAGTAGAACTAGGAGGAAATGATTATGGGAATGACCATGACGCAGAAAATACTTGCGAAACATGCAGGTCTTGCAAGTGTGGAAGCAGGACAGTTGATTGAGGCAGATTTGGATTTGGTGCTTGGTAACGATGTCACAACACCGGTTGCCATTCATGAGATGGAAAAGTTTAATAAGAAGGAAGTGTTTGATAAGAGCAAGATTGCACTTGTTATGGATCACTTCACACCGAATAAAGATATTAAGAGTGCAGAACATTGCAAATGCGTACGCGAGTTCTCCGGTGAAAATGAAATCGTGAATTTCTTCGATGTCGGAGAGATGGGAATCGAGCATGCATTGCTTCCGGAAAAAGGATTGATCGTTGCAGGTGAGACATGTATCGGTGCCGATTCACATACATGTACTTACGGTGCCCTTGGCGCATTCTCCACAGGTGTCGGCAGCACGGATATGGCAGCCGGTATGGTGACGGGTAAGGCATGGTTCAAGGTACCATCTGCAATCAAGTTTAACATCGTAGGAGAGAAAGCACCATATATCAGCGGGAAAGATGTGATCCTTCACATCATTGGTATGATCGGTGTGGACGGCGCACTTTATAAGTCTATGGAATTTGTTGGTGAGGGTATCAAGAACCTTACCATGGATGATCGTTTCACGATTGCGAACATGGCAATCGAGGCAGGTGCGAAGAATGGTATCTTCCCAGTCGATGAGCAGACAGAAGCTTATATGAAGGAACATTCTACAAAGACATATACAACGTATGAGGCAGATGCCGATGCAGTATACGATGAGGAATATACGATTGACCTTTCAACCTTAAAGCCAACTGTTGCATTCCCACATCTTCCGGAGAATACAAAGACAATCGATGAGGTCGGCGAGATCAAGATCGATCAGGTAGTCATCGGTTCCTGTACAAACGGAAGAATCTCTGATATGCGTATTGCTGCGGATATCATCAAGGGCAGACATGTGGCAAAGGGGGTACGTGTGATCGTCATCCCAGGCACACAGGAGGTTTATCTGCAGATGCTCGAGGAAGGTCTGACAAAGGCATTTATCGAGGCAGGTGCGATTGTATCGACTCCAACCTGCGGACCATGCTTAGGTGGACATATGGGTGTTATGGCAGCCGGTGAAAAGTGTGTTTCTACAACCAACCGTAATTTCGTCGGACGTATGGGACATGTAGATTCTGAGGTATATCTGGCAAGCCCGGCGGTTGCAGCAGCATCTGCGATTACAGGTAAAATCAGCTGCCCATGTGAATTGAAGTAATATGGTACAGTGATACTAAGAATTTGGAGGAATAGAGAATGAAAGCATACGGAACAGTACATAAATATGGTGACAATGTAGATACAGACGTAATCATTCCGGCAAGATATCTGAACTCTTCAGATCCTGCGGAGCTTGCAAAAAACTGTATGGAGGATATCGATAAGGACTTCGTAAAGCGTGTGAAGCCGGGCGATATCATGGTAGCAAATAAGAATTTTGGATGCGGCTCATCCAGAGAGCATGCACCGATTGCAATCAAGGCATCCGGTATCAGTTGTGTAATCGCTGAGACATTTGCCAGAATCTTCTATCGTAACGCAATCAACATCGGTCTTCCGATTATTGAGTGTCCGGAGGCAGCCAGGGGAATTGAGGCAGGCGATATGGTAGAGGTTGATTTTGATAATGGTATGATCTACAACAAGACAAAGGGAACGGAATTCAAGGGACAGGCATTCCCTCCGTTCATGCAGAAGATTATCAAAGATGGCGGCTTGATCAATTATATCAATGCAAAAGAAAATTAAATTCATTGGGGAGGATAAAATATATGGGAGTTTGTAATAATTGTGGCAACCAGATTTCGGACGGACAGCTGACCTGTCCAGTCTGTGGAGCTTATACCGGTGCAGGCGCACAGGCAGATAATCAGGCACCGCAGCAGAATATGTATAACCAGCAGGGGATGTACAATCAGGCACCACAGCAGAATATGTACAACCAGCAGGGAATGTATAATCAGGCACCACAGCAGAATATGTACAACCAGCAGGGAATGTATAATCAGGCACCACAGCAGCCACAGCCGGAACTTGGAATGAAATGGTTCCATTTCGTAATTTATTTTCAGCTGTTTGTTTCAACACTTGTTGGATTGTGGAATGGATTCCAGCTTCTTACAGGCAGAATTTATGGTGAAAATACTGATCGGGTATATAGTTATTTTTCTGGCTTAAAGGGTGTGGATACGATTATCGGTATCTGCTACATCGCACTTGGTATTTTCTCACTTATAACGCGTTTTATGCTTGCGGATTTCAAGAAGTCCGGACCGGCAATGTATATAGGTATGCAGGTGGCAGGCCTGGTTGTGTTAATTGCATATATCGCGAGTGTTACAAGCATTGTGGATGGACTTTCGGAGTATATTTCCAGTTCAAACTATGGATCATTGGCGACTTCCATTGTGATGTTAATCTGTAACATCGTATATTTTAAGAAGAGAAAGCATTTATTCAACCGCTAAGCGGATACAGGATAAATTATTATTTGGAGGATGAATCATGAATTGTAATATTGCAGTAATCAAAGGAGACGGTATCGGACCTGAGGTTGTCACACAGGCAATGAAGGTGTTAGACGCAGTCGGAGAAAAGTTTGGACATACATTTAATTATGAGCAGCTTCTGATGGGCGGATGTTCGATTGATGCACATGGTGTTCCGCTGACAGACGAAGCGGTCGCAAGAGCGAAGGCAAGTGATGCAGTATTGCTTGGTTCTATCGGTGGCAATACAAGCACATCGCCTTGGTATAAGCTTCCACCGGAGAAGAGACCGGAAGCCGGACTTCTGAAGATTCGTAAGGAATTAGGACTTTTTGCAAATTTAAGACCGGCAAATCTTTATGAGCAGTTAAAGGGTGCATGTCCTTTGAAGGCGGAAATCGCAGACCGCGGGTTCGATATGATGATTATGCGTGAACTGACCGGTGGTCTTTACTTCGGTGCAAGAGAGACAAAGGAAGTAGACGGTGTGATGACGGCTGTAGATACATTGACTTATAATGAAAATGAGATCCGCCGTATTGCAATCAAGGGCTTTGATATCGCAATGAAGCGCCGTAAGAAGGTAACGAGCGTTGATAAGGCAAACGTGCTTGATTCCTCCAGACTCTGGAGAAAGGTCGTGGAAGAGGTTGCCAAAGATTATCCGGAAGTCACATATGAGCATATGCTTGTTGATAACTGTGCAATGCAGCTTGTCAAAGATCCGGCACAGTTCGATGTTGTATTAACGGAGAATATGTTTGGTGACATCTTGTCCGATGAGGCATCGATGATCACAGGTTCCATCGGTATGCTGGCATCTGCCTCCTTGAACGAGACAAAGTTCGGTATGTACGAGCCAAGTGGCGGTTCGGCACCGGATATTGCCGGACAGGACAAGGCAAACCCGATTGCAACGATTCTTTCCGCATCGATGATGCTCCGCTACACATTCGACCTCGACAAAGAGGCAGATGCCATTGAGAACGCAGTCAAGCAGGTGCTTATAGACGGTTTCCGTACATGTGATATCGTGTCCGAAGGCACAACTCTTGTCGGCTGTAACGAGATGGGCGACAAGATCGTAGAGCGGATTTAGGGTAGTAAGGTAAAATAAATATATCTTTCGGATTATGAAATATATGCTTAACGATGATATATGAATATTTAATCAATAAGTGTAGGAGAGATAGGCGAACTATCAATTCCTAAGCAGACCATTGAAACACGCCGGCACTTAATGAACTGTGCCAACGTAGTTGGTGCAGTGAATTTAGTGCTGCTGCGTGTATTCACTGAGCGAGAGCGGGTCTGCGGGGAATTGGATAGTTCACCTATCTCGGCTAGCAGTATGTGAAGAGAAAGGAAGAAAAAAGATGAAGAGTGATAACGTAAAAGTTGGCATGCAGCAGGCACCACACAGAAGCTTGTTCAATGCCCTTGGAATGACAGAAGAAGAAATGAAGAAACCATTGGTCGGTATCGTATGTTCCTACAACGAGATCGTACCCGGCCATATGAACTTAGATAAGATCGCACAGGCCGTGAAGCTTGGCGTAGCAGAAGCAGGCGGAACACCTGTGATGTTCCCTGCAATCGCTGTCTGCGATGGTATCGCGATGGGACATATCGGAATGAAGTATTCCCTTGTAACAAGAGATTTGATCGCAGATTCAACCGAGTGTATGGCAGTTGCACATCAGTTTGATGCACTTGTCATGATTCCAAACTGTGATAAGAACGTACCGGGACTTCTGATGGCAGCAGCCAGAGTCAACGTGCCAACCGTATTCGTATCCGGTGGCCCGATGCTTGCCGGTCATGTGAAAGGACATAAGACCAGCCTTTCTTCTATGTTCGAGGCAGTTGGTTCTTATGCAGCAGGCAAGATGACCGAAGAAGATGTCAACGATTTTGAGTGCCATGCATGCCCGACTTGTGGATCATGCTCCGGTATGTATACCGCAAACTCTATGAACTGTCTGACAGAGGCACTTGGTATGGGACTTCCTGGAAACGGAACAATCCCGGCAGTATATTCTGAGAGACTGAAGCTTGCAAAGCGTGCCGGTTATGCCGTTATGGAGATGTACAAGAAGAATATCTGTCCGAGAGATATTATTACGAAGGACGCCATCATGAATGCTTTGACTGTTGATATGGCGCTTGGATGTTCTACAAACTCTATGCTTCATATTCCGGCAATCGCACATGAGATTGGATTTGATTTTGATATTTCCATGGCAAATGAAGTCAGTGCAAGAACACCAAACCTCTGCCACTTAGCACCGGCAGGCCCGACATATATGGAGGACTTAAACGAGGCCGGTGGTGTGTATGCGGTTATCAACCAGCTCTGCGAGGCAGGATTGATCAATGAGGATTGCATGACAGTAACAGGCAAGACAATCGGAGAGGCGGTAAAGGGACATAAGAACCTGAATCCGGAAGTTATCCGCCCGATGGCAAACCCATACAGTTCAACCGGTGGACTTGCCGTACTGAAGGGAAATATTGCACCGGACGGCTCTGTAGTCAAGCGTTCTGCAGTTGTTCCGGAGATGCTGCAGCATGAAGGTCCGGCACGTGTGTTTGAATGTGAAGAGGATGCAATCGCGGCTATCAAGGGTGGCAAAATCGTCGAAGGTGATGTTGTGGTTATTCGTTACGAGGGACCAAAGGGGGGACCTGGAATGCGAGAGATGCTGAACCCGACATCTGCGATTGCAGGTATGGGACTTGGCTCTTCAGTAGCACTGATCACAGATGGACGTTTCTCAGGTGCAAGCCGTGGTGCTTCCATTGGACATATCTCACCGGAGGCAGCAGTTGGAGGTCCGATCGCTTTGATCGAAGAGGGAGATATCATCAGCATTGATATTGATGCATGTACGATCAATGTGAAGGTTTCCGACGAGGAGCTTGCAAAGCGGAAAGAGGCATGGACACCAAGAGAGCCAAAGGTAACAACCGGATATCTGGCAAGATATGCAAAGATGGTAACATCCGGTAACCGCGGTGCCGTTTTGGAGTTGAAGTAAAATATATTGAATAATTCAAAACAATGTGCTATCCTATCAGATATTGGTTATCTGACAGGAAGAAAAAGGATAAATCAAGTTGTATGTAGATAAGGAGAAGTTTATGAAACAATTAACTGGATCAGAAATAGTGATTGAATGTCTGAAAGAACAGGGCGTTGACACAGTATTTGGATATCCGGGAGGAACGATCCTGAATGTCTATGATGCATTGTATAAGCATCAGGATGAGATTCACCATGTCCTGACATCCCATGAGCAAGGTGCAAGTCATGCAGCGGATGGATATGCAAGAGCGACTGGCAAGGTTGGCGTATGTATGGCAACTTCCGGTCCGGGTGCAACGAATCTTGTAACCGGTATTGCAACCGCATATATGGATTCGATTCCGCTTGTTGCAATCACTGCAAACGTAGGTGTTTCTCTTCTTGGAAAGGACAGTTTTCAGGAGATTGATATTGCGGGTGTAGTTATGCCGATTACGAAGCATAGCTTTATTGTAAAGAATGTACATGAACTGGCAGATACAATCCGCCGCGCATTTAAAATCGCACAGTCAGGCAGACCGGGTCCGGTTCTTGTTGATATTACAAAGGATGTAACTGCAAATGTTGCAGACTATGAGCCAAAGGCACCGGAGCCAATCGAGCGCGTGACCAAGACAATCCGTGCAGAAGATATCGACACAGCCATTAAGATGATTGAGAATTCGAAGAAACCGATGATTCTTGTCGGTGGTGGCGTTGTTGCGGCAGATGCATCCAAGGAGCTGAAGAAATTTGCAGAGAAAATCGATGCAGTTGTCTGTGATACATTGATGGGCAAGGGTGCATTTCCGGGAACGGATGATCGTTACACAGGCATGATCGGTATGCATGGAACCAAGGTTTCAAACTTCGGTATCAATCAGGCAGATCTTGTAATCGTTGTTGGTGCGAGATTCTCAGACCGTGTAACCGGTAATGCAAGTAAGTTTGCAAATCAGGCAAAGATTTTACATATTGATATTGATGCTGCAGAAATCAATAAGAACGTGGAAGTTGATGCAAGTGTTGTCGGTGATGCCAAAGAAATACTGAAGATGATCTCTACCAGAATCAAGGCTTCTAAGAAACCGGAGTGGAGAGCACAGATTGATGCACTCAAAGAACAGTATCCGGATCATGCGGATATGAATGAATTCTCGGGACCGGCGATCATCAACAAGATCTATGAGCTGACAGAGGGGAATGCAACAATTACAACCGACGTTGGACAGCATCAGATGTGGGCAGCCCAGTATTATAAATTTAAAGAGCCAAGACAGCTTCTGACATCCGGCGGACTTGGAACAATGGGCTATGGCGTTGGTGCCTGTATCGGTGCCAAGTACGGACGTCCAGACCGTGTGGCAATCAACATTGCGGGAGATGGCTGTTTCCGTATGAATATGAACGAGATCGCTACGGCAAGCCGTTACAATGTGCCGATCATCCAGGTTGTAATCAATAACCATGTGCTTGGTATGGTGCGTCAGTGGCAGACATTGTTCTACGATAAGCGTTATTCGAATACAATTTTAGATGATTCCGTTGATTTCGTGAAGGTAGCGGATGCACTTGGAGCGACCGGATTTAGAGCTACAAATCTTCAGGAGTTTGAGGATGCCATGAAGCAGGCAATCGAGTTAAATAAGCCGGTTGTGATTGATTGCATCATCGGTAAGGATGATAAGGTATGGCCAATGGTTGCTGCAGGAGCAGCTTTGGAAACCTGTTTTGATCAGCAGGATTTAGATAATAAGTAGGAGGAAGAGGAAAAATGGCAAGAGTATTTAACTTTTCAGCAGGTCCTTCCGTATTACCGGAAGTAGTGTTGAAGCAGGCAGCAGATGAGATGCTGGATTACAAAGGTTCCGGCATGAGCGTAATGGAGATGAGTCATCGCTCGAAAGTATACGATAACATCATCAAAGAAGCAGAAAAAGACCTTCGTGATCTGATGGATATTCCAGATAATTACAAGGTATTGTTCCTGCAGGGTGGTGCATCACAGCAGTTTGCTGCAATTCCAATGAACCTGATGAAAAACGGTGTCGCTGACTATATTATTACCGGTCAGTGGGCAAAGAAGGCATGCGAAGAAGCAAAGAAGTACGGAAAGGTAAATGTCGTTGCATCATCGGCTGACAAGACCTTCAGCTATATCCCGGATTGCTCTGACCTTCCGATTTCCGAGGATGCAGATTATGTATATATCTGTCATAATAATACAATTTACGGAACTACTTACAAGAAGCTTCCGAACACAAAGGGTAAGATTCTTGTAGCTGATATGTCTTCCGATATTCTGTCACAGCCAGTCAATGTATCTGACTATGGTCTGATCTACTTCGGCGTACAGAAAAACGTAGGACCGGCCGGTGTTGTTGTTGTAATCATCCGTGAGGATCTGATCCGTGATGACGTCCCAACTTACTGCCCGACCATGCTGAAGTACAAGACACAGGCAGACAATGACAGCTTGTACAACACACCTCCATGCTATGGTATCTATATCTGTGGTCTGGTGTTCAAGTGGGTAAAGGAAATGGGTGGACTTTCTGCAATGAAGATCCATAATGAGAAGAAGGCAGCTATCCTGTATGACTTCTTAGATTCTTCTAAGATGTTCCGTGGAACTGTTGTGAAGGAAGACCGTTCCCTGATGAACGTTCCGTTCGTAACAGGCAACGAGGAACTCGATGCAAAGTTCGTAAAGGAAGCAACAGCAGCAGGCTTTGTAAACCTGAAGGGACACAGAACAGTTGGTGGTATGCGTGCAAGCATCTACAATGCAATGCCAATTGAGGGTGTTGAGAAGTTGGTTGCATTCATGAAGGACTTCGAGGAGAAGAACTCATAATAAGGGAGAGAAGAAAATGGCTAAGATTAATTGCTTGAATCCGATCGCAGCCTGCGGTATGGATTTGTTCAATGATACATATGAAGTAGTAGACGATTTTGCAGCAGCGGACGCGGTACTTGTCAGAAGTGCAGCAATGCATGATTTAGAGCTTTCCGATAATCTGCTTGCAATCGCACGTGCAGGTGCAGGTGTCAACAACATCCCGCTTGACAAGTGTGCAGATAAGGGAATCGTTGTATTTAACACACCGGGTGCCAATGCAAACGGTGTAAAGGAACTCGTAATTGCAGGACTTTTGCTCGCATCCAGAGACCTGATGGGTGGTTATAACTGGGTAAAGGAGAATGCATCAGACGAGAATATAGCAAAGACAGTTGAGAAGCAGAAGAAACACTATGCCGGCTGCGAGATCATGGGTAAGAAGCTCGGAGTTATCGGTCTTGGTGCAATCGGTGCCAAGGTTGCGAATATTGCTTTCCGGCTTGGTATGGAAGTATATGGCTATGATCCATATGTCTCTGTCGATGCTGCATGGAGACTTTCCAGCCACGTAAAACATATCAAGAATGTAGAAGATATTTACAAAGAGTGTGATTACATTACTGTACATGTACCGGCGCTTGATTCTACGAAGGGCATGATCAATAAGGATGCATTTGCCATGATGAAGGATGGCGTGAAGATCCTGAACTTTGCAAGAGATATTCTTGTAAATGATGATGATATGATCGAGGCACTTGCAAGTGGAAAGGTTGCTAAGTATGTAACAGACTTCCCAAATGCAAAGATTGCCGGAGTTGATAACGTAATCACATTGCCACACCTTGGTGCATCCACAGAGGAGTCTGAGGATAATTGTGCAGTGATGGCAGTGAAGGAGATCATGGATTTCGTTGAGAATGGTAATATCAAGAATTCTGTAAATTATCCGGCCTGCGATGCTGGCAAGTGTTCGGAAGCAGCAAGAGTTTGTGTATGTCACAAGAATATTCCGAATATGATCACGCAGTTTACTGGTGCATTTGCTTCCAAGGGTATCAATGTATCTGACATGGTAAGCAAGTCAAAGGGTGATTATGCTTACTCGGTATTTGATATTTCTGAGAAGGCAGATGAAGATACTGTAAAGTCTATTTCCAGTATCGATGGCGTATTGAAAGTACGTGTAATTCAGTAAACAGGAGTTGGAGGATAACAAAATGAGTGATAAGTTAAAGGTAGGTATTCTTGGTGCAACCGGTATGGTTGGACAGAGATTTATTTCACTTCTTGAGAACCATCCATGGTTTGAGGTTGTGACAGTTGCAGCCAGCCCACGTAGTGCAGGCAAGACATATGAGGAGGCAGTTGGTGACCGCTGGAAGATGGATACACCGATGCCGGAAGCTGTTAAGAAGCTGATCGTACACAATGTAAACGAAGTAGAAGAGGTTGCTTCTACCGTTGATTTTGTATTCAGTGCTGTTGATATGTCTAAGGATGAAATTAAGGCAATCGAGGATGCATACGCAAAGACAGAGACACCGGTTGTCTCTAACAACAGCGCGCACCGCTGGACCCCGGACGTACCGATGGTAGTTCCGGAGATCAACCCGGAGCATATGAAGGTTATCGAGTTCCAGAAGAAGCGTCTTGGTACGACAAGAGGATTTGTAGCTGTAAAGCCAAACTGCTCCATCCAGTCTTATGCACCGGTGCTTACAGCATGGAAGGAATTCGAGCCATATGAGGTTGTTGCCACGACCTATCAGGCAATCTCAGGAGCCGGAAAGACATTCAAGGACTGGCCGGAAATGGTTGGAAATATCATCCCGTTTATCGGCGGCGAGGAAGAAAAATCTGAGAAAGAGCCACTTCGTATCTGGGGACATATTGATGAGGAGAAGGGTGAAATCGTTCCTGCGACAAGCCCGATCATCACATGCCAGTGTATCCGTGTACCGGTATTGAACGGACATACAGCAGCTGTATTTGTAAAGTTCAAGAAAAATCCGACAAAGGAACAGCTGATCGAGAAGCTGGAGTCTTACAAGGGCGTTCCACAGGAACTTGGGCTTCCAAGTGCTCCAAAGCAGTTCATCCGTTATATGGAAGAAGATAATCGTCCACAGGTTACTTTGGATGTGGATTATGAGAACGGCATGGGTATCTCTGTTGGACGTATCCGTGAGGATTCTGTCTATGACTGGAAGTTTGTCGGACTTTCTCATAACACAGTTCGTGGGGCTGCCGGTGGCGCTGTATTATGCGCAGAACTCCTTAAGGCACAGGGGTACATCACAAAAAAGTAATTCATGTATATTGCATAGATAACAAACAAAATTAAGAAAAGGAACAAACAGACATATTTCATGACGAAACAGAATGGAAATGCTTGTTTGTTCTTTTGTTTTGTGGTAATATTGTAATAATTAGGTTCTTGTTGTATGCGTTGCATACAGAGGTAGAACATATAGAGAATTTTTATGTACATATATAGGAGGCACCAACCATGAAGAAATTGATTTTAGTAACTTCACCACCAGCCTGTGGCAAGACATTTATTTCACGTAAGCTTGCAAAAGCACTTCCAAACTGCGTATATCTGGATAAGGATACATTGATCGTATTGTCCAAGCAGATTTTTAAGGTGGCTGGCGAAGAATACAACCGTTCGTCTGATTTCTTCCAGAGAGAGATTCGTGATTACGAGTATTATGCAGTTCTTGATTTTGCATTTGAAGCATTAGAGTATAACGATACTGTATTGATCAATGCACCATTTACAGACGAGATCCGTGACAACGAATATCTCGACAATCTGCGTGCAAAATTAAAGGAAAAGGATGCAGAATTATTTGTAGTATGGGTACATACAGATGTTGAAGTATGCCACGAGCGTATGATCAAGCGTGCATCTGACCGTGATGCATGGAAGCTTGCACATTGGGATGAGTATATCGCAACACAGAACTTCAAGCAGCCGGATAATATTCCGGAGTTGTTTGTATTCAACAATTCTTCTGAGGAAGATTATAAGAAGTCCATCGATGCGGCGGTAAAGGCAATTCGTGGATAAACCTGTCTGTCGGAGACAGTATACTTAGAGGAGAAGATACATGGCAATTATTAAACCATTTAAAGCGTATAGACCGAGAAAAGAAATTGTCAGTGAAGTGGCAGCGTTGCCATATGATGTATATAACCGGGAAGAAGCAAAAAAAGCAGTGGAGGGAAAACCTCTTTCCTTCCTGCGCATCGACCGCGCAGAGACAGCATTTGATGACAGCGTGGACACTTATGCGCCATGTGTATACGAGAAGGCAAAAGAATTGCTGGATGGTATGATTGGGCGTGGTGACTATGTGGAAGATGTAACTCCGATGTATTATCTGTATGAGCTTGTGATGGATGGAAGATCCCAGACCGGAATTGTGGCATGTGCATCCATAGAGGATTATGAGTCCGGTGTCATCATGAAGCATGAGAATACACGGGAAGATAAAGAGATTGATCGTATCACGCATGTGGATATGTGCAATGCACAGACAGGTCCGATTTTTCTTGCGTACCGCGCACAGGCTGCGATTGATGCAATTGTAACGAAGATCAAGGCGCGTCCTGCAGAGAACGATTTTGTCTCTGAGGATGGAATCACACACCGGGTATGGCTGGTGACAGATGCAGCGGATATTGCGGCAATCCAGCAAGCATTCTCCGGGATGTCACAGATCTATATTGCGGATGGCCATCACAGGGCAGCATCGGCGGTAAAGGTTGGAATCAAGCGCAGAAATGCGAATCCAAACCACACGGGCGAAGAAGAATATAATTATTTTTTATCCGTTCTGTTTCCGCATGATCAGCTGAAAATCCTGCCATACAATCGTGTTGTACATGATTTGAATGGGTATACTGCGGATGCATTTATAGATGCGGTCAAGGCAGATTTCGAAGTAGAAGCGGTTACGGAAGCATATCAGCCGGAAGAAAAGGCAGCCTTTGGCATGTATCTGGATGGTATCTGGTATAAGTTGCGTGCAAAATCACATATACTATCTGAAGATCCGGTGGATGGGCTTGATGTTTCAATTTTACAGGATCATCTCCTTGCACCGATTCTTGGAATTGAAAATCCGAGAACCGATAAAAGAATCGATTTTATCGGAGGAATCCGCGGTCTTGCGGAGTTGGAACGACGTGCAAACAGTGATATGAAGCTTGCATTTTCGATGTATCCGACATCAATTGAGGAGCTTTTTGCGGTTGCTGATGCAAAACGGTTGATGCCACCGAAGTCAACCTGGTTTGAACCAAAGCTAAGAAGTGGAATCTTCATTCATAAATTGTAGAGAGGAGACACATTTGACATGTCCCAAAGAAAAGCAGTTTTTGCTATAAACTGGATGGAAGTCGACGCTTTGGTCCAGGGCATTCATAACAATCCGCATCATATTCTTGGTATGCATGAGTGCATCGATGATCTGTATATCAATGCATATCTGCCGGGTGCAAAGGTTGTAAATGCCATTGAAGTATCCACAAGAAAGAAGTACACACTTGTCTCAGATCGTGTGCCGGGATTTTTTTCTGTGGTTATAAAAGATAAAAAACCGTTTGAATATAAGCTGAACGTACGTTTTGATGATGGCGATGAAGTGACATACTTTGATCCGTATGTGTTTGAACCGGTGATTGATCCGATCGATATCAGCTTGTTCAACGAGGGAAAACATTACAGCATCTATGAGAAGATGGGGGCACATCCGATGACTGTGGATGGCGTGGATGGTGTACTTTTTGCTGTTTGGGCACCGAATGCAGACCGTGTATCGGTCGTTGGTAATTTCAACAACTGGGATGGCAGACGGCATCCGATGCGGAAGCTGGATTATTCCGGTATTTATGAGTTGTTTATTCCGGGAAATTTGGTTGGAGAAATTTACAAGTACGAGATCAAGGCGAAGTCCGGACAGGTATTTATGAAGAGCGATCCGTATGCGTTCAGCAGTGAGGTACGTCCGGCAAATGCATCCCGTATTGTGGATATTTCCTATAAGTGGAAGGATGCCGCGTGGATGGAACAGCGGGAGAATAAAAATACGGACGAGCAGCCAATGGCAATCTATGAGATGCATCTTGGTTCATGGAAACGTCCGACGGATGGCAGAGAGTTTTATAATTATCGGGATATTGCAAGTCTGCTTGCGGATTATCTGTTGATGATGAATTACAATTATGTAGAACTGATGCCAATTATGGAGCATCCGTATGATCCGTCCTGGGGATATCAGGTAACCGGGTATTATGCACCGACATCCCGTTACGGGTTACCGGCAGATTTTATGTATTTTGTTGATTATCTGCACAGTAAGGGAATCGGCGTGATCTTAGACTGGGTTCCTGCGCATTTTCCAAAGGATGAGCATGGACTTGGCAGATTTGATGGCACAGCACTTTATGAGCATGAGGACCCTAAGCGTGGGGAACATCCGCACTGGGGGACGTATATATACAATTACGGGCGCAATGAAGTCCGGAATTTCCTGGTTGCGAATGCACTTTACTGGGCGGAGAAATATCATATTGATGGTATCCGGATTGATGCGGTTGCATCCATGCTGTATCTGGATTATGGACGTAACAATGGCGAGTGGCTGCCGAACATCTATGGCGGTAATGAGAATCTTGAAGCGATTGATTTCATCAAGGAATTAAACAGCAAGATGCATGAACTGCACAAGGGTGTTATCATGATTGCGGAGGAGTCAACGGCATGGCCGATGATGACGCATCCGGTTGAGGCTGGCGGACTTGGATTTGATTACAAGTGGAATATGGGCTGGATGAACGATTTCCTGAACTATATGAAACTGGATCCATTATACCGTAAATATCATCATAATGATCTGACTTTCAGCATGGTATATGCATACAGTGAGAAATTTATTCTCGTACTTTCCCATGACGAGGTTGTTCATGAGAAAGGATCTATGATTGCAAAGATGCCGGGCGGATACGAAGACAAATTCTCGAATCTGCGTGTGGCATATGGGTATATGATGACGCATCCGGGCAAGAAGCTTCTGTTCATGGGACAGGAGATTGCACAGTTTGCAGAATTCAACGAGAATGCGGAAGTAGACTGGTCGCTGTTCGAGTTTGATGCACATGTGTTCATGCAGGGGTATGTCAAGGAATTAAATGAGCTTTATAAGACAGAGCCGGCACTGTATGAACTTGATTCTTCTCCGGACGGATTCACATGGATCAACTGTAATAGTGCCAATACAAGCCTTCTTTCTTATGTTAGAAAAGGTAAGAAGGAGAGTGATACGCTTTTGATCATCTGTAACTTCACACCGATGGAACACAAAGCATACAAGCTTGCTACTCCATCCGGCGGAAGATGGCAGGAGATTTTCTCCAGCGATAACAACCGTTATGGTGGCGAGGGCAGAAATAACAAGACAGTGAAACAGGCAAAGAAAGCAGAGTGTGACGGACAGGAGCATTACATCTCCGTTACCGTACCACCACTTTCTATCAGTGTATTTAAAAAGAAAATCGGCAAATAATTAAGATGAAACGGGCTGTCCTTCGTGAGAAGGGCAGCCTGTGAAGTTTTAGAAATAAATGAATATTTACTTATATGAACATAAAAAGGAGGGTCTTGTTTGGAAGACATCAGAGAAATTGAACCGTCTAAGATCGAAGAGTATCTGAATAAGCTTGGAGACTGGGCATTAAATAAAGGATTTCAGTTAGTGCTTGCGATATTATGTATGTATATCGGGATGAAGCTGTCGAAGCTGATCGTGAAGATGATACGCAAATCCTTCAAGAAATCAAACATGGAGGAAAGTGTTGCGTCATTTCTGTTGTCGCTGATTAAATTCACATTTTATGCCATCGTATTTATCACGGCAGCGTCTATTGTCGGATTCCAGGTAACATCGTTAGTCACGATTCTTGGAACCGCCAGTCTGGCAATCGGTCTTGCGCTGCAGGGCAGTCTGGCAAACTTCGCAGGTGGTGTGCTGATACTTATATTGAAGCCGTTTCGAGTTGGTGATTACATCATTGAGAATGACAAGCAGTGCGAAGGTATGGTCGTGTCAATCGACATCTTCTATACGAAGCTGCAGACGTATGACAACCGGATCATTGTGATTCCGAATGGAAACATTACGTCAAATTCGATCGTCAATGTGACAGCAGCGGGAACAAGAAAACTGGACATTGCGGTCGGAGTAGCCTATGATTCAGATCTGAAAAAAGTAAAGGATACATTGTATCAGGTTGTAACGGAAAATCAGTATTATGATAAAACGAAGGAAGTCGATGTGTTCGTGGATTCCTTCGGGGACAGCAGCATCAAGATGGGTGTCCGCTGTATGGTTGCAACGGAAAACTACTGGAAGGCAAAATGGGAAATACAAGAAGCCATCAAGTATGCTTTCGATGCACAGGGCATTGAGATTCCATTTGACCAGATGGAAGTGACATTGAAGAATAAGGATGCATAGCATGTGGAAAAAATAATAGAAATGTGCTATTATATAAAGTTGACGAAAAAAGAAATATTTTTTAGGAGGCAATAGAGATGACAAAGATTGATATTCTTTCAGGATTTTTAGGTGCAGGTAAGACAACATTGATCAAGAAACTGATTGCGGAGGCATATCAGGGTGAGAAGCTTGTATTGATCGAGAATGAATTTGGTGAGATCGGTATTGATGGCGGATTCATGAAGGATGCAGGCGTGGAAGTCACAGAGATGAATTCCGGTTGTATCTGCTGTTCCCTTGTCGGAGATTTTGGTACAGCCTTGAAGAAGGTAATCGTAGATTATGCACCGGACCGTGTAATTATTGAGCCATCCGGTGTTGGCAAGCTGTCAGATGTGATGAAGGCAGTCGAAGATGCAAAGCAGGATGCCGATGTTGTAATCAACAGTGCAACAACGGTTGTTGATGTAGCAAAGTGCAAGATGTATATGAAGAACTTCGGCGAGTTCTTCAATAACCAGGTAGAGAGTGCAGGAACCATCGTGCTTTCCCGTACACAGAATGTGCCGGAGAAGAAGGTAAGTGATACTGTTGCTATGCTGCGTGAGCATAACAAGGATGCAGCAATTATCACAACACCTTGGGATGAGATTGACGGTAAGGTAATCTTAGATGCCATGGAGCATGCAAATACACTCGATAAGCTGATCAAAGAGGCAGTTGAGATTGCAAGAAAGCATGAGGAAGAGCATCATCACCACCATCATGACCACGATCACGATCATGACCATGACCATGAGGAGCATGACCATCATCACGATCATGACCATGAGGAGCACGACCACGATCACGATCACGACCATGAGGAGCATGACCATCATCACGATCATGACCATGAGGAGCATGACCACGATCACGACCATGAGGAGCACGACCATCATCACGACCATGAGGAACATGACCACCATCACGAGCATGGACCTGGATGTACATGTGGCTGCCATGACCACCATCATGATCATCATGCAGATGAGGTATTTACAAGCTGGGGTAAGGAAACTGCCAAGAAGTTTGCAGATGCCGATATGGAACAGATTTTGAAGACACTGGCTGACAATGCAGACGAATATGGAGTTATCCTGCGTGCAAAGGGTATCGTTCCGAACACGGATGGTGAGTGGATTCATTTCGACCTGACACCGGGCGAATATGAGATTCGTAAGGGCGCTGCTGATTATACGGGAAAGCTTTGCGTGATCGGAAGCAATCTGAAGGAAGACAAGCTGGCAGAGTTGTTCGGGGTTGCATAAACCGGAGCATCAGGAAGGAAAATAATAGGCGGTTGAGAAGTGGCAGGATCCGGTGGTATGCGGGATCTGGCCCACTTCCCGGCTGACGGACAGATAGAGAAGAAAGGAAATAGACTATGGGACCAACAAAGGAAGTAGAAGAGATTCCGGTATATATGTTTATGGGTTTTCTGGAAAGCGGAAAGACAACCTTTGCGAACGAAACTCTGATTGATCGTGGATTTACAGAAGGCGAACCAACCCTTCTGCTTGTCTGCGAAGAGGGCATTGAGGAGTATGACGAGGAGTACCTTAAGAGCCAGAATATCTTTGTTGAATATCTGGAGGAATCTAACCTGAATACTGAATATCTGCTTGACCTGCAGGATAAGTACAAGCCAACTCGTGTGATGATCGAGTATAACGGTACATGGAAGATGGACAAGCTGTTTTCTATCCGTGTGCCAAAGGGCTGGACGATCGTACAGGTAATCACATTTGTCGATGCATCCACCTTTGATGTGTATGTGGCAAATATGAAGGCGATGATGATGGAACAGTTATCGAGCGCGGATATGATTATCTTCAACCGATGCGATGAGAATACAAAGCGTGCGGAGTACCGCCGGAGCATCCGTGCGGTAAATCGTCGTGCACAGGTTATCTTCGAGAACAAAGATGGCGCAGCCGATGTCGGTGATGAGGAGTTAGATCTGCCATATGAGATCGATAAGCCTAGCATCACACTTGAAGATGAAGATTACGGTATCTTCTATATTGATGCCTGTGATAATCCGGACAAATATGTAGGAAAGCAGATTACATTCAAGGCGATGGTACACAAGCCAAAGAGCTACAAGGCAAATGAATTCGTACCGGGTAGATTTGCGATGACCTGCTGTGCCGAAGATGTTGCATTTATCGGATTTAAGTGCTATTCCGATCTGACAAAGCATCTGAAGGACAGACAATGGGTAACAGTAACCGGAACGATTGACAAGGAGTTCTATCCGGAATTTGAAGGCGAAGGGCCTGTGATCCGTGCAACCAAGATCGAACCGGCCAAGCCAGCCGAAGAAGAGCTTGTATATTTCAACTAATTAAGGAAAATTAGAACAAGAGGTTCGAAGAATTATAGAACAATTGTAATTTGTGTGTATTTCATATATTTCAAAAAACAAATTCATGAAATATACATATGTTTGGAATTTAGATGTTCTTGATGCTCTGTAATCAATCAGCAATGTTTGAACACGATGTTCAAACAAGCCGCCACTGAGCCATGGATGGCGAATTGGCGGCGGTTGCGTGCGTTTATATGGAGTAAATCAGAGCATCTAGAACATCTTAATTTCAATACATCGTATATAAATGAATTGTTTTTGAAATATATGTAACACACAAATTATAAGTATAAAACAGAAAGGAGGAACCGCGATGGTTCTATCATGTGAAGATGTATCCCTTGGATACGAAGGAAAACCGGTGGTTGAACATCTGAATTTCTGCATCGAACAAGGGGATTATCTCTGCATCCTTGGCGAAAACGGTTCCGGAAAAAGTACTCTGATGAAAGCGATTCTGGGACTGAAAAGTCCGATGCAGGGAAAACTTGTCAGAGGCGAGGATTTGAAAGCAAATGAAATAGGATATCTGCCACAGCAGACTGTGACACAGCGTGATTTCCCTGCATCCGTGCAGGAAATCGTTTTGTCAGGGTTCTTGTCGAAACGTGGCATGCGTCCGTTCTATAACAAAGAGGAACGCAAAATTGCACAGAAGAACATGAGGCGGCTGGAGATTGAGCCGTTTATGAAGAAATGTTACCGTGATCTGTCTGGTGGACAGCAGCAACGTGTGCTGCTGGCGCGGGCACTTTGTGCAACCTCGAAGCTTCTGCTGCTTGATGAACCGGTGGCAGGATTAGACCCCCGTGTGACAGTCGAGATGTACGAACTGATCCAGAAACTGAACCGGGAAGGAATCACGATCATAATGGTATCGCACGATACACAGGCAGCTGCACAATATGCAAACAAGGTGTTGCATGTGAGTGATACACCGGAGTTTTTTGATTCCAAGGAAGCGTACCTAAAAAGTGCAATTGGCAGACAATATGCGGATTATGCTGCAACAAGAGAAGAAGGAGTATAGATATGTGGAATACATTAGTTGAATACCTGCAATATCCATTTGTCCGTCGGATCTTAGTTGCCGGTGTGCTGGTTGCTTTTTGTGCATCCATGCTTGGTGTGACACTTGTGTTAAAGCGGTTTTCTTATATTGGAGACGGATTGTCCCATGTGGCATTTGCGGCAATGGCGATTGCTATGGTGCTGCGCATGACGAACAATACACTGATCATATTGCCGATTACGGTCGTGGCGGCGATACTGATGTTAAAGACCGGACAGAATGCGAAGATCAACGGAGATGCCGTGATCGCGATGCTTTCCGTCGGATCGCTCGCGTTTGGATATCTGATCATGAATGTATCGGGAACATCCCAGAATGTATCCGGAGATGTCTGCTCGACGCTTTTTGGAGCGGCGTCGATACTTACATTATCGAATACGGATGTGTGGATCTGCCTAATCATGTCACTATTAGTGCTTGTGTTCTACATTCTGTATTATCACAAGATTTTCTCGGTGACTTTCGATGAGAATTTTGCACGTGCAACCGGTATCCATACTGGTGCCTACAATGTGCTGATGGCGGTTGTCACAGCGGTTGTAATCGTAGTTGCGATGAACATCGTCGGATCCCTTCTGGTATCGGCGTTGATTATATTTCCGGCACTATCTGCGATGCGTGTATTTAAGAATTATAAGAGTGTATTCATCTGTTCCGCCGTGTATGGCGTGGTATCTTCCGGTGTGGGAATCCTGATTTCGATTGCAACATCGACGCCGGTCAGTGCGACGATTGTAGCGATTGATATTGTGCTATTTGTGATATTCAGTATCATCGGAATCGCGCTGCACAGAGAGTAGAGGTGGCGAGAATGAAACACAGACATTTAAAATCCATCGGGATTGTCCTTGCACTTTGTCTGACTTTTCTTACCGGGTGCACCGAACCGACGACGGCAGAACAGGACGAGAATGTGATTTTATGTACAACCTTCGCGGCATATGACTGGGTGCGGGAAATCCTTGGTGATACGGATACATTTACATGCCGGATGCTGGTCGATAACGGCGTGGACTTGCACAGCTATCAGCCGAGTGCACAGGATATCATGAAGATTGCGGATTGCCGGATGTTAGTCTATGTCGGTGGAGAGAGTGATACATGGGTGAGCGATGCCCTTGCAGAGTCTGGTAATAAAGATATCGTTGCCATCAGTCTGTTGGACCTGGTTGGCGACCGGGCGTTAAATGAAGTGGAATTGGAAGGCGTAGAAGGACATCATCATCATGATCATGACGGCGAAGAACATGATCATGACGAACACGGACATGAAGCAGAAACCACAGATTATGATGAGCACGGACATGAAGCGGAAATCACAGATCATGATGATCATTACGACGAGCATGTGTGGTTATCCTTGAAAAATGCAATCGTCTGTACAGAGACATTAGCGGATGCCATTACAAAGCTTGATTCTTGCAATTCACAGAAGTATGCGGCAAATGCCAAAGCCTACACCGGAAAGCTCGAAGCACTGGATGCAGATTATCAGACCATGCGGGATGCAGCCACGCAGACGACGATCTTAGTCGGCGACCGGTTTCCATTCCTGTATCTGGCAGAAGATTATGATATTCATTATTTTGCGGCATATTCCGGCTGCTCAGCCGATGTGGAGGCAAGTGTGCATACCGTTACCTATCTGGCAGAAAAATTGCAGGAGTACAAGCTGCCAGCCATCTATGTGGTGGACAATGGCACAGACAGCCTAGCAAGAACGATTGCGGAGTCGGCGGATATGCAGCCACAAATCCTGCATCTTTCGTCTATGCAGTCAGTAACAAAGGAAGACATACAAAAGGGATGCACATACCTATCTTATATGGAAGAAAATCTGCAGATGCTAAAAAGAGGTTTGCAGGCGCCATAGATGAATTCACATTTTCTTGACATTTTCTTCAAAATTTAACCATAGCTTGGGGTTATGATTAAGCCATAACAAAGATAAGTAATAAAGCTTATATCGAATGGAGGAATAGATATGATGGACGAATTTGGAAATAACAGAGAAAATGAACATGTGGATCAGACAACACATGCAGAGACACCGTATGATACCGGAGATAGTAATACGGATAATTTGAAACGTACCACACAGCAGGCAGAACAGCATGCCGGTCATACACAGCAGGATGCCTACACACAGGCACAGCAGTATGGTAACACATACTACAGCGATATGCGTACACAGGAATACATGCAGGCGATGGCAGAACGCGCCCAGCAGATGAGCCAGGGTACCGAGCATTACTATAATAACAATTACCAGCAGCCGAATCAGAATGCATATAGCTATGGACAGACCGGTTATTATCAGAATGCAGATGCAGAACAGGCGAAGGCAAAGGTAAAGAAAGCAAAGAAACAGAGAGTCAAGAAATCAAAAGCTCCAAAGACACCACATAACAAACGTACCTTCTGGAAGAAGGGCGTGGCAGTCGTTGCAAGTGCGGCAGTCTTCGGCGGCGTAGCCGGTGGCGCATTCTACGGAATCGCCGGAAACCAGATCAAGAAGCTCGATGCACTTATGAATACAACGACAGAGGCTGCTTCCACAACATCTGCACCGACGACAGAGTCCCTGAGCCTGACATCAACCGCTTCGGTTGGAAATGGCATGGATGTCTCCACAATCGCAGAAAATGTTATGCCAAGTGTTGTAGCAATCAACATTTCGGCAATCGTGGAGCAGCAGGGTATGTTTGGTTATACACAGCAGTATGAGGCAGAAGGCTCCGGTTCCGGTATTATCATCGGTGAGAATGACAGCGAGCTTTTGATGGTAACAAACAACCATGTTGTCAGTGATGCCACAACCGTAAATGTAACGTTTGCAGATGGTGAGAGCTACGAGGCACAGGTAAAGAGTACCGATAGCGACACGGACCTTGCAATCGTTGTTGTAAAGCTCAGTGATATAAAGGAATCCACGATGAATCAGATCAAGATTGCCACGATTGGTGATTCGGATTCCCTGAAGGTCGGTGAACAGGTCGTAGCCATCGGTAATGCACTTGGCTATGGACAGTCTGTTACAACTGGCATTGTCAGTGCAAAGGACCGTACAAACAGCACGAACACAACACCGCTCATTCAGACGGATGCAGCCATTAACCCTGGTAACAGTGGCGGCGCACTTCTGAATATGAAGGGCGAAGTTATTGGTATTAACTCTTCGAAGTATTCCGATACAACCGTGGAAGGCATGGGATATGCAATTCCGATTACTGCTGTACAGGATCGTCTGGATGATCTGATGAACCGTCAGACACGTGAAAAGGTTGATGAGAATGAGAAAGGTTATCTTGGAATCTCCTGTGCAACCGTATCTTCCGATGTGTCAGAAGCATATGGTATTCCGGAAGGTGTTCTTGTCACAGAAGTAGCCGGCAAGAGTGCCGCGCAGAAGGCAGGCATCAAGGCGAATTATGTGATTACGAAGATTGATGGACAGTCCATCAGCAGTGCTGAGGAATTAACAGAGAAACTGAATTATTATGCAGCCGGAGAGACGGTTCCAATTACTTTTGAATATCTGAAGGACGATGCGTATGTGGAGAAGACTGTTGATGTTACATTGATGGAAAATCCAAACGCAGATAACAAATAAAATTTACAATCATCCGTGATTTTTCTTCCCTAAAGAGTGCGGTTTTCCGCACTCTTTTTCATATAGATGAAATACACATTTTTTTCACAAAATTATGATAATTTTCCTTGACAATTACTATATGTAGTGGTAGTCTACCAATAGGGTTAGCACTCGATAGAAATGAGTGCTAATAAATAAAAGGCTTTCGAAGAGGTGATAAGATGGAATTAGATGAGCGTAAGGTGAAGATCCTGAAAGCCATTATTTCCAATTACCTGGAGACTGGGGAACCGGTAGGTTCCAGAACAATCTCAAAGTACACCGATCTGAACTTAAGTTCCGCTACAATCCGGAATGAGATGGCAGATCTGGAGGAAATGGGATACATTATTCAGCCACATACATCGGCAGGACGAATCCCGACAGATGCCGGATACCGGTTCTATGTCGATCAGCTGATGGACGAGAAAGAAGAATTTGCAGAGGTTGCAAAGCAGGAGCGTGACACACTGTTAGAACGGGTGGACCGCATGGAGGTGCTCTTGAAACAGGTTGCGAAGGTACTGGCATACAATACCAATTATGCAACGATGGTTACGGCACCAAATTATGAGAAAACAGTCAAGTTTATCCAGCTTTCTCTTGTAGATGAGAATACGCTTCTCGCAGTCATTGTGGTTGAGGGTAACATTATTAAGAATCAGATGATTCACATCAATGTGGACCTTGATAATGAAGATGTTCTGAAATTTAATATCTTATTGAATACCTTCTTACAGGGTGCAAGCTTAGAGGATATCAATCTGGAGATGATTCAGGCGATGAAGAAGCAGTCCGGAGGGTATGGTGAGATATTAGACCAGATCTTTCAGGGAATTGTGGAAGCGATACATGAGGCACAGGAACTTGAGGTTTATACCAGCGGTGCGACAAATATTCTGAAGTATCCGGAGCTTGGAGATATATCCAAGACGAGTGAATTGCTTGAGAAGCTCGAGGATAAGAACGAAGTATCCCATCTGCTGGAAGAGACAACCGGAAAGACGAACGAATCCGGAATTCAGGTATATATTGGAGATGAGACACCAAGCCTGAAAGATTGCTCTCTTGTTACAGCGACCTACCAGATGCCGGAAGGCGCAAAGGGAACAATTGGAATATTGGGACCGAAGAGAATGGATTATAAGAAGGTTGTCAGTACATTGAAGAACCTGACAATCGAACTCGATGAGATATTCAAGAAAGGCGAAGGGGTGAATGAGAATGGCCAATAAGACAAATGTAAATGCAAATAAAGAAGCGGAGACAGTCGAAGAAGTTAAGGCTGTGGATGATGCTCCGGTAACAGAAGGAACCGACGTGCAGGTGAACGAAGAAGAAACTGTTCCGGCAGAGAACAAGGAAGAAGCGGAGGCCGCAAAGCCAAAGCCGGTTTCAAAAGGAAACCGCAGGGGCAGCAAGGCTCTTCAGCTTGAGCTGGAGAAGGCAAAGGAGCTGGCAGCCGGCAACGAAGAGAAATATAAGCGCCTGCTGGCAGAGTTCGAGAACATGCGTCAGCGGAACGAGAAGGAATCCAAGAAGATGTATGATATCGGAGCCAAGGAAGTTTTAGAGAAGCTGCTTCCGGTAGTGGATAATCTGGAACGTGCCCTTTCCAGTATTCCGGAAGAGGATATGGACCGGGCATTTGAACAGGGTGTCGATAAGATTTACCGGCAGCTCATGGTATCACTTGAGGGACTTGGCGTAAAGCCGATGGATGCAGAAGGCAAGACATTTGATCCGGATTACCACAATGCGGTAACACATGTGGAAGATGAAAATTACGGAGAGAACGTTGTAGCCGAAGAGATGCAGAAAGGCTATATGTACAAGGATCAGGTATTGCGATACAGCATGGTAAAGGTTGCAAATTAACCTTTTACAATAAATCAATCAGCATATTTTAAGAGATAATAATTAGGAGGAAAAATATTATGGGTAAGATTATTGGTATTGACTTAGGTACAACAAATTCATGTGTAGCAGTTATGGAAGGTGGTAAGCCGGTTGTTATTACAAACGCCGAGGGTTCAAGAACAACACCATCTGTTGTTGCATTTACAAAGACCGGCGAGCGTGTCGTTGGTGATGCAGCAAAGCGTCAGGCAGTTACAAACGCAGATAAGACAATCGCTTCCATCAAGAGACATATGGGTAGCGATTACAAGGTAGACATCGATGGTAAGAAGTATTCTCCACAGGAGATTTCAGCTATGATTCTTTCTAAGCTGAAGAGAGATGCCGAGAGCTATATCGGTGAGCCGGTTACAGAAGCAGTTATCACAGTTCCTGCATACTTCACAGATGCACAGAGACAGGCAACAAAGGATGCAGGTAAGATCGCAGGTCTTGATGTAAAGCGTATCATCAACGAGCCTACAGCAGCAGCTCTTTCTTATGGTCTGGATAACGAAGAAGAGCAGAAGATCATGGTATACGACCTTGGTGGTGGTACATTTGATGTATCTATCATTGAGATTGGCGACGGTGTCATCGAGGTTCTTGCTACAGCCGGTGATAACAAGCTTGGTGGTGATGATTTCGATAACGCAATTACACAGTATATGCTCGAAGAGTTCAAGAAGGCTGAGGGCGTAGACCTTTCAACAGATAAGATGGCTATGCAGAGATTGAAGGAAGCAGCAGAGAAGGCAAAGAAAGAGCTTTCATCCGCTACAACAACAAACATCAACCTTCCATTCATCACAGCTACCCAGGACGGTCCAAAGCACTTTGATATGGATCTGACACGTGCGAAGTTTGATGAACTGACAGCACATCTGGTAGATAAGACAAGAGTTCCTGTACAGACAGCATTGAAGGATGCAGATCTGACAGCAGCAGAGCTTGATAAGGTACTTCTGGTCGGTGGTTCTACACGTATCATCGCTGTTCAGGATATGGTTAAGAAGCTGACAGGCAAGGATCCGTTCAAGGGTATCAACCCGGATGAGTGTGTTGCAATCGGTGCTTCTATTCAGGGTGGTAAGCTTGCAGGTGATGCAGGTGCCGGCGAGATCCTTCTGCTGGATGTTACACCACTTACACTTTCTATCGAGACAATGGGTGGTATCGCTACACACCTGATCGAGAGAAACACAACAATTCCTACAAACAAGAGCCAGATTTTCTCAACAGCCCAGGATAATCAGGATGCCGTTGATATCAACATCGTACAGGGTGAGCGTGAGTTCGCAAGAGATAACAAGAGCCTTGGTCGTTTCAGACTGGATGGTATCGCTCCTGCAAGACGTGGTGTTCCACAGATCGAGGTTACATTCGATATCGATGCAAATGGTATTGTAAACGTATCTGCAAAGGATCTTGGAACAGGTCGTGAGCAGCATATCACAATCACATCCGGAACATCCCTTTCCGATGAGGATATCGATAGAGCAGTGAAGGAAGCTGCTGAGTACGAGGCACAGGATAAGAAGCGTAAGGAAGCAATCGAAGTACGTAACGATGCAGATGCTATGGTATTCCAGACAGAGAGAGCACTTTCCGATGTAGGAGATAAGCTTTCTGCAACAGATAAGACAAAGGTAGAGGCTGATCTGAAGGCTTTGAAGGATATCATCGAGAGCACAGATCCGGATGCCATGACAGACTACGATGTAGAGAAGATCAAGGCTGGTAAGGAAACCTTGATGAACAGCGCACAGGAATTGTTCTCAAAGCTCTATGAGCAGAACGGTCCTGGTGCAAACGCTGGTACAGGCACAGGCACACCAGATTATTCAGACGATGTAGTGGATGGAGACTACAAGGAAGTCTAAGCGTTAAGACGGGGAGCAAGTTGATAAAAGCAGATTACGAATAATAAGGGTGAGTGCAGATGTCTGATAAAAGAGATTATTATGAAGTCCTCGGAGTCACGAAAGGTGTCTCCGAGGCGGATTTGAAAAAAGCTTACCGTAAGGTAGCGAAGAAATATCACCCGGACACAAACCCGGGAGACAAAGAAGCAGAAGAAAAGTTCAAAGAGGCTGCAGAGGCATATGCTGTACTGTCCGATCCTGAGAAGCGTGCAAAGTATGACCAGTATGGTCATGCTGCATTCGAGCAGGGCGGTGGTCCGGGCGGCTTCGGTGGATTTGATTTCTCAGATATGGGAGATATCTTCGGAGATATCTTCGGAGATATGTTCGGTGGCGGCAGCCGTCAGAGACAGTCCAATGGTCCGGTTAAGGGTGCGAACATCAAGACAACCGTACGTGTTAGTTTTACAGATGCTGTATTTGGTACACAGACAGAGCTGGAGCTTCCGTTGAAGGATGAATGTACGGTCTGTCATGGTACAGGAGCGCAGCCGGGACATCAGCCGGAGACTTGTAGCAAATGTGCCGGAAAAGGTCAGGTTGTCTATACCCAGCAGTCATTGTTCGGTATGGCAAGAACCGTATCCGTATGTCCGGATTGTGGCGGCTCCGGAAAGATTATCAAGTATAAGTGCAGCAACTGTGCAGGTTCTGGTTATGTAAAGAGTAAGAAGAAGATTCAGGTCGCTATTCCAGCAGGTATTGACAACGGTCAGAGTATCCGTATTCGTGCAAAGGGCGAGCCGGGTATCAACGGCGGTGAACGTGGAGACCTGCTTGTAACCGTGCTTGTCGACCGGGATCCTAGATTCCAGAGACAGGAGTATGATCTTTACTCTTCTGAGCCGATTACATTTACACAGGCAGCGCTGGGTGGTAAGATCACCGTTACAACGATTGACGGACCTTATGAATTGGAGATCAAGCCTGGTACACAGACAGATACAAAGGTAAAACTGAAGGGCAAGGGTGTTCCGACACTTCGTAACAAGACCGTACGTGGTGATCATTATATCACTCTGGTTGTTCAGGTACCGGATAAGCTGACAGAAGAGCAAAAATCGATTCTGAATCAGTATGCGAATACAACGGTCAATGCGCGTTCGTCTACGGATGCGGCATCGTCCGGTTCTTCGATTTTTGGTGATCATAAGAGAAAGAAAGGGTTCAAAAAAGGATTATAGGTAAGGTAAAATGATGTGGACAAAACTGACCATCGATACAACGGTGGAAGCTGTTGATCTCATCTCTGCATTCTTAGATGAAAAGGGTGTGGAAGGTGTGATGATAGAAGATCATGTGCCACTTACCGAGGAAGATAAGGCTGCTATGTTTGTGGATATCCCGCTTGTTGATGGCGAGGATGATGGAACCGCACAGGTTTCCTGCTACATAGATGACTCTTTCAATATAGAAACGTTAAGGGCGGATATAGCTGCAGAGCTTACCCGCCTTGAAGCGTTTATACCGGTAGGCAGCAAGAATATAACACTTTCAAATACAGAGGACAAAGACTGGATGAACAACTGGAAGCAGTTTTTCCATCCGATCCGTCTCTATGATGATATTGTGATTAAACCGACCTGGGAGACAGTTGAAGACGCGAAGCCGGATGACATCGTGATTGAGATTGATCCGGGTATTGCATTTGGAACGGGTTCCCATGAGACAACGAAGCTTTGCATCGGACAGTTAAAGAAATATTTAAAGCCGGGCGATACGGTGTTTGATGTCGGCTGTGGCAGTGGTATTTTATCCATGATCGCATCAAGGCTTGGAGCAGGCTTTGTACATGGTATGGATATTGATGAGCTTGCTGTACGGGCAAGTGAAGAAAATGCAAAGCTTAATCATATGAGTGAAGATAAGATTAAGTTTTCGTGTGGAAATCTTCTTGCGGATAATTATATTGGCAAGGGAACGACATTCCAGCTTGATCGTTCATCAATCAAAGAAACACAGCATCTGGAGGTAGATAGACAGTATGATATTGTTGTTGCCAATATTCTGGCAGATGTGATCGTGCCTCTCTCTGCGGTAATTGGACCGTATCTGAAACAGGATGGATATTTTATTACATCCGGAATTCTGGATGTGAAGGAAAAAGATGTCACAGATGCAATGACTGCGAATGGTTTTGAAGTTATCGATGTCGTGCATATGAACGACTGGGTATCTGTAATCGGAAGAAAGAAATAAAATGCGATTAATGGGGAGAACGCGGAATGATTGAAAGTCCGTCGAATCGTAGTATGAGTAACACCCGGTGTTTAAAACCGGGTGTTATTTTGAAAGAGCGATATAAAATTGAAGAAGTGATCGGTGCAGGTGGATTTGGAATCACGTATCGTGCATGGGATCCGCTTTTGCAGGCTTATGTTGCAATCAAAGAGTATTATCCGTCCGGGATTGCAACACGCAGTGTAGATTCTTCAAAAGTCTGTGTGCCGGTTGGAAATGAGAAGAAGGAATATCATCGTGGACTGGTCCGGTTTTTGAAGGAAGCACAGGATGTGGCACGATTTCAGGCAGAACCGAATATTGTCAGTATTTATGATTATCTGGAAGAAAATGATACTGCATATATGGTCATGGAATATCTGCATGGCTGTACGTTAAAGCGGTATGTACTTGACCATGGAGGCCGGTTGGACACGGATCATATCATACATATCTGTCTCTCGGTGCTGGATGCGCTTGCAATTGTTCATGCATCGGATATGATCCACCGGGATATCAGTCCGGAAAATATATTTATCTGTGAGGATCTTACGGTAAAACTGATTGATTTTGGCGCGGCAAAGCAGGTATATCTGGATGGAGAACAGACGATGTCGGTTGTATTAAAGCCGGGATATGCACCGCCGGAGCAGTACGCAAAGAAGGATAAACAGGGCCCGTGGACAGACATCTACGCACTTGGTGCCACACTTTATTTTGCAGCGACCGGAGAAAAGCCGGAGGAATCTTTCGGTCGTGCACTGGAGGATACGATAAAGCCTGTCTGTGTAGTGAATCCGGAGATTCCGATGTATTTATCAAAGGTGATCATGCAGGCAATGTCTGTAAAAATCGAGGATCGTTATCCGACCGTGGAGGCGATGCGGGAAGCTTTGCTTGATGGAGCCAATCAGGGGGAAGTGCGGAGTATTTATACAATTCCAAAATCCAGTATACCGAAACGATATTTGCAGACTGGAAAGAAGCTTCGGGGTATCGTATTGATTTTGATTCTTTTGATACTTGGTGGGACAATCTGGATGCTCCGGCTAAAAATACATCAACCGGAGAATGTAGCGGTAACGCCAACCGATGCATCGACAGAGGAAAAAATAGCAACACAGACAGATGGACAGATCAGTACATTGCCAGAGCCTGCGTCAGAGGCAGAACAAACGACCGGGAATTTGGATAATTCTATGGTAATGCATGTGCCAACAAAGGAAGAACTTGAGGAACAGCAAAAACTGGATACAATTTTGAATGTCACATCTTCGGAGACAGAACGTGTCAGTATTGATGCGTTTGAGTATATGGAGGATGGAAATCTTGGAGGTGTCATGGATTCTTCACAGATGGCAACAGATCCATATTATGGAGACTGCGCAAAGCTTCGATTAAAATATTATGACAGTCTTCTGGCAAATCCACCGCAGATGTCGGAAACATTCACATATTCATTTACTTTTGAAAAGTATGATTCGGAAACTGGAATTTATAAACCGATCTATGGTTTGGCTGGCATGGAGAGTACATGGGATTATGCAACATGGTTTACGCCGGAATTTCACTTTGATAAGGATGCGTTTACATTATATATTCCGCTTGCTTCAGATTTGGAGGATGGAAAATACAAATTATATTTTTCATATGAGGATCCGGACACCTATGAGGCATTGTTTCAGGTGACAATTGAATTCTGGTTGAACAGGGGTATTTCATAGTGAGGGTTTTACTTGATAGAAAAATATACTAATTAATACAAAAAACAGTATAAATATTACATTTTTTATTTGAAAAATGCATTTTTTGCTAAGATATCGCTAGTCAGTAATTGTAAAAGAATCGTAAATTATACCGGATATATAGCCAAATCAGCAGGATTTCGTTTTTGGGGTGTTTTTTATGATAATATTTACAAAATGAATATTTGGGACCGGGGAAGAGACGAACGATGAAAATAGGAATTTGTGATGAAAGCTGCGAAGTAAGGCGAAAACTACTTCTTGTATTAAGTGATCTTTATAAAGAAACACAGGGGATTTTATTTCGACCATATACACCGAATGAGATTATGATAGATATGGAAGAAATGGTTTTTGATTGTGAGATATTGATTATGAATACACAGTATCCAAATAGCGGAATGGATGGTGTGGCTCTTGCAAAACAGATTAATGGCGCGTTTCCTTTTTGTAAGATTATATATCTGACAGAAGATGAAAATGCAATTAAAGATGTATATGAGACAAATCATTGTTATTTTATAAGACGGAAAGATGCAGAACAGGTGTTGGGATTAGCAATGCAAAAAGCAATTGCATTGGTAAAACAGGATAAAAACCGGAAGTCCATGGAGATTATCTGTGAAGGACATCATGTATTCATTAATCGTCCGGATATTATATATATTGAGAAATGCGGAAGAACTATCAATATTGTTACACGTTATCGGGAATATATCTGTTATGAATCGCTTGCAGGGATCAGTAAGAATATTGGGGATAATATGATACGTGTGCATGGCGGGTATATCGTGAATCTGGCATATATCATCTATTTGGGTGTGGAGACGTTAGAGGTACAGAGTGGAAAGATCATTCCGATCGGCCGGACATATGATAAAGATGTAAGAAAAGCATATCAGGAATATTGGAAAAAATAAAGGAACATGATAAAATATAAATCGGGTACTCAGTACTCGATTTTTTGTTTATTGTGATGAGAAAATGCACGCATTTATGCGGTGCATTTGCAGACGCTGATCAGAGCGAGATGCGCAGAACGCATCTTGTCTCTGTGCAACGGGGATAGAAGAATGTTACGTATAGGAATTTGTGATGAAAATGCAGAGAATCGGGAATCGGTTCGCAAGATTTTGACGAAGGTGTTATTTTATAACGAGGAATTTTCCTGCATGGAATATGCGGATGCAGAGACACTGGAACAGGAACTGGAAAGGGAAACAGTTCCATTTAATTTATTGCTGCTCGAGATAACGTTTCAATCAAAAAATGGATTACAGCTGGCAAAGAAAATTCGACAAAAGAAGCTGGATGTGGATATTATTTTTGTGACAGAAGAAACGAAATACGTCTACGAAGGATATGATGTTCAGGCAATGGGCTATATATTAAAGAAGAATATGTCCGTGGATTTGCCTGTTTGTCTGCAACGTTATATGGCAGGGTACAGACAGGGGAAAATGCTCACAATAAAATCAGAGTCGGCATACCGGACGGTTTTGCTTGCGGATATCCAATATATTGAGAGTAATGGAAGACGTCTGTTGATTCATACAGACAGAGAGGAAATCCCTTTTTATGGGAAACTTGCAGATATTGAGGAACAGATCGGAAACTATGGCTTTTTGCGAATTCACCAAAGCTTTTTAGTCAGGAAATCAAAAATTGCCGGGCTGCAGGGATATGAGGTGTCAGTGGGAGAACGATGGCTTCCGGTAAGCCGGAGATATTACCGGAAAGTGCAGGAGCTGTTCTGTCCGGAATCTGGAAATTTATTTCAAAGACAGGATGCAGATCAGACAGTGACACGCAGTGTGGCATTGCATATGGATGATAACGGTGCGGTAATTGGAACAAAAGGGGAATTGCTTGGCGTAATATATCGTATGAAAAAAGGAGAACATTTATATCTGGGCAGGGATTTATCTATCTGTCAGATCGGCATGACGAAATCTACGGTAAGCCGGAAACATTGTGTGATCCAGCGTTTGGAAAACGGGAATTATGAGATTGAGGATTGTTCAAAGAACGGTGTGTATGTAGAAGGAACACGAATCGGAAAGGGAAATAAGAAAGAAGCATATGCGGGGAATCGCGTCTGGATCTGTGATGCATCACAGGAGCTTCGATTGGGATAAGGAAAACAGGTATGATTATAAAATGTGACAAGGGTAAGCATTATTACGAGAATGACAAATACACACGGTGTCCATTGTGCATAGAAGCAGAACGGATTGCAGAAACAAAGGTAAAATTTTCAGAAGAAACAGAAAAGCAGACAGCCTGTTTGACGGAGACACAATAATCAAAAAGAAAAAAATCTTTAAAAACCGTGGCAGATGCGGTATGATAGGGAACGTGATACCGAAAAGGAGGTAGACGGAAATGCCAAGATTTTATGTGGAAGGCTGCAGAGATGCACAGACAGGCATTACAATTACCGGTGAAGATGTCAATCATATAAAAAACGTACTTCGCCTGTCTATTGGCGACAGCATCACTATATGTGATGGAGATGGAAAGGAATATGTGTGCCAGATAGCAGAGCTGGATAAAGAGCATGTATATGCGGAAATTGTTGATATTAATCAGAACGCGGCGGAACTTCCATGTAAGATTACGTTGTTTCAGGGAATGCCAAAGTCCGACAAAATGGAATTCATTATACAGAAAGCCGTGGAGCTCGGGGCTGCGCAGATTGCCCCTGTGATGATGAAACGAACGGTAGTGAAGCTGGAGGAAAAGAAAAAAGACAAAAAAAGAGAACGCTATCAGATGATTGCGGAATCCGCAGCAAAACAATCGGGACGTGGTGTGATTCCAGAAATTTTGGATTTTATGACATATGGAGAGGCTTTGCAGTATGCAAAAACATTTGATGCGTTGTTGGTTCCGTATGAAAGTGCAGAAGGAATCACGTATGCAAGAACGGTGATTGCACAGGCGGCAGAGCTTCCGGAGGGTTCTAAGATCGGGATTTTTATAGGTCCGGAGGGTGGATTTGCCAAGGAAGAAATTGATGCAGCAAAGGAAGCCGGCGCGAAGATTCTGACACTCGGAAACCGGATTTTACGTACAGAGACTGCTGGACTTGCAATTTTGTCCATTTTGATGTTTCAGATGGAGCAGTAGAGATATAAGAAATTTTTATAGCATAGATTGATAGAAGGAAAAAATATGGAATGTTATTTTGATAATGCAGCAACAACAGCTGTGTTTCCAGAGGTAAAGGAACTGATGATGACATTGCTGGACGTGGATTATGGAAATCCATCGTCCCAGCACAAGAAAGGATTGACGGCGAAAGACTATGAGCGCACTGCGACCGAACAGGTAGCAAAGACACTCAAATGTCAGCCGAAGGAGATCGTATTTACATCTGGCGGTACAGAGGCGAATAACCTCGCTTTGATTGGTGCAGCTCTGGCACATCGCCGTGCTGGGAAGCATATTATCACGACACCAATCGAACATGCATCGGTTCTTTCCACGGTGGAGTTTTTGCATAAGGAAGGCTTTGAGGTAAGCTTCCTGGAAGTTGGTTCGGATGGAAAGGTTGATCTGGACAGCCTGTCGAAGCTCCTGCGGGACGATACGATACTCGTCAGCTGCATGTATGTAAATAATGAGATCGGAAGCATCCAGCCGGTCGAGGAACTGGTAAAGCTTGTGAAGGCACACAATCCGCAGACACTTGTGCATGTGGATGCAGTGCAGGCGTATGGTAAATTAAAATTCACACCGAAGCAGCTTGGCGTAGATCTGCTTTCGGTGAGCGGTCATAAGATCCACGGACCGAAGGGCAGCGGGGCGCTGTATATCAAGGATAAGACGTTGATCCGTCCGATCATTTATGGAGGCGGGCAGCAGAATTTCATGCGTTCCGGTACGGAGAACCTGCCGGGTATCGCAGGTATGGGACTTGCCGCAGAGATGATCTATACGGATCATGAAGCGAAGATGCAGCATATACGAGAAGTACGCGATTATCTTGTATCGGAAGTAACGAAGATCGAGGGAGTCTATGATCATTCGGGTGAGGCACCACATATTGCGAGTATCAGCTTTGAGGGCGTACGGGCAGCGGTATTGATGCGTGCAATCGGTGACAAGGGAATCTATGTATCAGCAGGTTCGGCGTGCTCCTCAAATAAACCACAGGTAAGCCATGTTCTGACGGCAATCGGACTGTCACAGGAACAGTTAGAATCGACACTCCGGTTCAGCTTCTGTGAATGGAACACGAAGGAAGAAGTAGATTATTGTGTGTCAGTGTTAAAGGAGACACTTCCAATGTTGCGACGTTATACAAGAAAGAAATAATTGCTATTCCATGCTGGTTCTGCTATAGTGGAGCGATGGAAGACAGCAATAGAGTATAAGAAATGAGGATTATAAATGCAGTATAAGATGTTTTTAATCAAATATGCGGAGATTGGTACCAAGGGAAAGAACCGGTACGTCTTCGAGGAAATCATGTGCAAGCGTATGCGTGCACGTTTAAAACCGCTTGGAAAGTTTGAAGTGCGCCGGGAATATGGACGTATTTTTGTGGAAGCATTTTCGGACTATGATTACGAGGATGTCATGAAGGTGCTCACAACGATCTTTGGTATTGTCGGCGTCTGCCCGGTCAAGGTCGTGGAGGAGTTAAGCTATGAGGCAATCTCTGCGGCAGTGGTTGCACATGTGGCAGAGGAGTATCATGACAAGCATTTTACATTCAAGGTAAATGCAAGAAGAAATAATAAGACATTTCCAAAGACTTCGATGGAGTTAAACTGCGATCTTGGAGCCGATCTGTTAGATGCTTATCCAGATATGACGGTCGACATTCATAAGCCGGATGTATTTATCAATGTGGAAGTGAGAAATGTCACATATATTTATTCCCAGATCATTCCGGGACCGGGCGGACTTCCGGTCGGCACGAATGGAAAGGGCATGACGCTTCTTTCCGGTGGTATCGACAGCCCGGTTGCGGCATATATGATCGCCAAGCGTGGTGTGGAGATTGAAGCGGTGTATTTTCATGCACCACCATTTACAAGCGAGCAGGCGCGGACGAAGGTAATTGATCTTGCGAAGATTGTGTCGAAGTATTCAGGCGTGATCAAACTCCATGTGGTACCGTTTACCGATGTGCAGCTTGCTATCTACGACAATTGTCCACATGATGAACTGACGATCATCATGAAGCGGATTATGTATCAGATTGCGCAGGAGATTGCATTGAAAGAAGACTGCCAGTGTCTGATTACCGGAGAGAGTATCGGACAGGTATCGAGCCAGACGACACAGAGTCTGCTTGTGATTGACAGTGCAATCGACAAGCTTCCGGTATTCCGCCCATGTATTGGTATGGATAAGCAGGAAATCATTGATATCTCAGAAAAGATCGGAACGTATGAGACTTCCATTCTTCCATATGAGGATTGCTGTACAACCTTTGTGGCACAGCATCCAGTGACAAAGCCGAAGATGGAACAGATTTTAGAGTCTGAGAAGGCACTTGTCGGAAAGGTCGAGAGTCTGATTGCAAAGGCAATCGAAGATGTAGAAATTGTATATTGCCGTTAATATTGTAAGTGGATGAATAAGACAGGAAGTGAGCAACGTGGAAAAAAGTAAAAAGGGAATTGTCTGCATTGTGTTATCTGCATTTTGCTTTTCTCTTATGAGCTTATTTATCCGGTTAGCCGGAGATGTGCCGACGATGCAGAAATGCTTCTTCCGGAATCTGGTGGCGATGCTTATAGCAATCACTGCGTTAGTAAAGGCACATCAGCCGTTTCGGATTGGAAAGGGTAATCTGAAGTATCTGCTGTGCCGTGCCATCGGTGGCACGTGTGGATTGATCTGTAATTTTTATGCGATTGACCACATTTCGATATCAGATGCTTCGATGCTTAATAAATTATCCCCGTTTTTTGCAATTATCTGTTCGTTCTTCGTGCTGAAGGAGGTAGCAAGTAAGCTGGACTGGGTGACGGTGGCAGCTGCATTTGTCGGAATGCTGCTTGTGGTAAAACCGACGATGAGTATGGAAGTTGTTCCGGCGCTGATCGGTGCACTCGGAGGATTTGGTGCGGGTTTTGCGTATACGTTTGTGAGAAAGCTTGGACAACGTGGAGAAAATAGTATGATTATCGTATTGTTTTTCTCCGCCTTTTCCTGTGTTGTGACACTGCCGTTTTTTGTATTTCATTATCAGCCCATGAGTGGACTTCAGTGGCTGTTTCTGATTTGTACAGGAGTTTCGGCAGCGGGAGGCCAGATTTTTATCACAAAGGCATATTCCTATGCGCCGGCAAAAGAGATTTCGGTCTATGATTTCTCTATCGTGCTTTTTACCGCGCTATGGGGATTTTTATTCTTAGACCAGATTCCTGATTATCTGAGCGTGATTGGGTATGTGGTGATCATTGGAACGTCTGTGGTGAAGTGGTATATTACGATTGAACGGCCACACAGACAGGAAATGCACAGAGAACATGAGAGAAACGGTTAATAGTATAGATAACAGTCAGAGGAAGAATATGAACGAAGCAACGGAGCTGTCAGCCTGCACACTTTGCCCGCGGAATTGTAAGAAAAACCGTGCAGACGGCGAGATTGGTGTCTGTGGAGAGTCTGCAGCCATGCGGATCGGACGGGCGGCACTGCATATGTGGGAGGAACCGTGTATTTCCGGAGAGAAAGGCTCCGGTGCGGTATTTTTTACCGGATGCCCGCTTCACTGCGTGTATTGTCAGAATTATGCAATCTCGGATGGTGGCACAGGAAAACCGATTACGGTGGAGATGCTTGTGCAGATATTTTATGATTTAGAAGCACAGGGCGCAGCGAATATCAATCTTGTGACTGCCGATCATTTTATCCCGCAGGTGGCGCAAGCGATCCGGCAGGCAAAGGAGCAGGGCTTTTCCTTGCCATTTATCTATAATACAAGCAGTTATGTGCAGGTGGAAGCCCTGCGCATGTTAGATGGGCTGGTGGATGTCTATCTGCCGGACATGAAATATATGGATGCGGATACGGCAGCGAGGTATTCCCATGCACCGGATTATCCGGAGGTAGCGAAGGCTGCGATTGCAGAGATGGTGCGCCAGTGTGGCAAAGTCGTCTTTGGTACTGAGGATGCGTATATCCTGCGGGGCGTAATCGTACGCCATATGTTACTGCCAAAGCATCTGTTAGAAGCAGAGAAGATTGTACGATATCTTTATGAGACATATGGAAATCATATCTACATCAGTATGATGAGTCAATATACGCCGGTTGGTGATATCGGAGCAAGGTTTCCGGAGCTTGCTGATAAAGTCCGTCGGAAATCGTATCGCAAGCTGCTCGATTATGCAGTGAACTTAGGTGTGGAGCAGGCGTTTTATCAAGAGGGAGAAGTGGCAAAGGAAAGCTTCATCCCCGAATTTTATAAGGAATAACAGGAGAGACAACATGGATATATTACAGGTAATCGCAGATGAATTGCAGATTAAGAAAGGGCAGGTAGAAAAGTCGGTTGAACTGATTGACGAGGGTGCAACGATTCCGTTTATCGCCAGATACCGGAAGGAAGTGACAGGCTCCTTAAATGATGAGCAGTTACGTGCGTTGTCCGAGCGGCTTGTGTATCTGCGTAACTTAGAGGAGAAGAAAGCGTCTGTGCTTGCAACAATCGAAGAGCAGGGTAAGCTGACGGAGGAATTGAAAAAGCAGATCGAGGCAGCCATGACAATGGTGGCATTAGAGGATCTGTATCGACCATATCGTCCGAAGCGCCGGACAAGAGCGACAATCGCCAAGGAGAAGGGCTTAGAGCCACTTGCAGAGATTTTACGTGCACAGGAGACGAAAAAAACGATTGAGGAAGAGGCATCAGCCTTTGTCGATGCAGAAAAGGGCGTGGAAAGCGTGCAGGATGCCATCGACGGAGCCAAGGATATTCTTGCAGAGGTCTATGCAGATGATGCCGATTACCGGACGAAGCTTCGTGTGATGACGAAGGAGAGCGGAAGTCTTATAGCAAAGGCAAAGGATGAGGAAGCAGATTCGGTCTATGAAATGTATTATGATTTCTCAGAGCCAATCAAAAAGCTGGTTGGACACCGGATTTTAGCAATCAACCGCGGGGAGGCAGAGAAGTTTTTGACGGTGAAGATAGAGGCACCGAGACAGGATATTCTGCTCTGGCTTGTAAAGCGGATTATTAAGAATATGAAACATGACAGTGCAAGCTATCTCTATGAAGCAATCACAGACAGCTATGATCGTCTGATTGCGCCATCCATCGAACGTGAGATACGAAATGAACTGACTGAGAAGGCAGAGGAGGGCGCAATCGGTGTATTCGGCAAGAACCTCCATCAGCTTCTGATGCAGCCACCGATCTCCGGGCAGGTTGTGCTTGGCTGGGATCCAGGATTTGCACATGGAAGCAAGCTTGCTGTCGTCGACGAGACCGGCAAGGTACTTGATACGGTCATCATCTATCCGACGAAGGGACAGAAAAACTATGATGCGGCAAAGCAGGTATTGAAGAAGCTGATTGCAAAATATCATGTAACACTCATTTCCCTGGGAAATGGTACTGCCAGCCGGGAATCTGAGGCGATGATCGTCGAGCTGATGAAAGAACTGAATGTGGACTTAAAATATGTCATCACAGATGAGGCAGGTGCATCCATCTATTCAGCCAGCAAGGAAGCAACGGAGGAATTTCCGGATTTTGATGAGTGGCAGAGAAGTGCGGCAAGTATCGCAAGAAGAATCCAGGATCCGTTAGCAGAGCTTGTAAAGATTGATCCGAAATCCATTGGTGTCGGACAGTATCAGCATGATATGAACCAGAAGAATCTTGGCAATGCGCTCAACATTGTAGTCGAGGATTGTGTAAACTCGGTTGGAATTGATCTGAATACAGCCAGTCCGGCGTTGCTTTCGTATGTGTCCGGTATCAATAAGACACTGGCAAAATCTATCGTGTCATACCGGGAAGAAAACGGTAGCTTCAAGAACCGGAAGGAGCTTCTCAAAGTGCCGAAGCTTGGACCAAAGGCATACGAACAGTGTGCAGGCTTCCTGCGTATCCATGGCGGAAGCGAGGCGTTAGATGCGACGAGCGTTCATCCGGAAAGCTATGAGGCAACCAAGGCTTTGATGGAGAAAATCGGTGTATCGGAGGATGATATCAAGCATGGTGGCATGAAGGGTATCAGCAAGAAGACAAAGGATACGAAGAGGCTTGCAGAAGAACTTGGAATCGGGGAACCGACACTTGTGGACATTGTAAAAGAGCTTGAAAAGCCGGGCAGAGATCCACGAGAGGAGATGCCAAAGCCGATTCTTCGAAGTGATGTGCTTGAGATGAAGGATTTAAAGCCGGGTATGGAGTTAAAAGGAACGGTACGAAATGTCATCGACTTTGGTGCATTCGTCGATATCGGTGTACATCAGGACGGACTTGTGCATATTTCCCGGATGTCAGACAAGTACATCAAGCATCCGCTGGAGGTCGTGTCGGTCGGAGATATCGTGGATGTGACGGTGATGAGTGTGGATCTTGACAAGCACCGGATCCAGTTATCTATGATAAAATAGGGCAAAAAGAAACTTTTTCAAAAAAAATCAAAAAATATGAAAATTTTTCTTGCATATTGAAAAGTTATTTGGTAAAATAGCCTATGTTGTGAGCCCGCAAAGAGAATTATGCAGGCAGGGCTTAATATTTGTCAAGGAGGTGCTAACGGTGGCAAAGTGTAGTATTTGTGAAAAAGGAGCTCATTTCGGTAACAATGTGAGCCATTCTCATAGAAGATCAAACAGAATGTGGAAATCAAACATCAAGTCTGTGAAGGCAGTAGTTAACGGTACTCCTAAGAAGATTTATGTTTGCACACAGTGCTTGAAGTCTGGTAAGGTTGAGAGAGCCTAAGCAGATGGTAAAAAAACAGCATATTGATATGCTGTTTTTTTTTATGTTATGGCGACGAGGAAAATGCACGCATTTATGCGGTGCATTTGACGACCGCTAATCAGAGACAAGATGCGCAGATATGACAAATTTATGGAATTGCATAGCAGGTAAAAGTTGCTAAATCCTTTTAAAAAGGGTATAATAGCGCTATATGACTTTAAACAGCCGGAATCAGTCCGGCTTATCACGGAAACGGAGGTAAACGCATGAAGGGTTATTTATCGAATGAAAACGGTGAAATCATTATAGAAAATGAAGTAATTGCCCAGTATGCCGGACATGCCGCGTTGGAGTGCTTCGGTATCGTTGGTATGGCAACCATCAGTATGAAGGATGGAATTGCAAAGCTTTTGAAGGGTGACAGTATCAGCAAGGGTGTCAATGTAGTGATTGGTGAAAACAACGAGCTGTCTATTGATTTTCATATTATCGTGGCATATGGTGTCAGCATTTCGACGGTATGCGATAATCTGATCAGTACCGTTCAGTATTCTATTGAGGAAATGACAGGCATGAAGGTGAAGGCAATCAACATCTATGTTGAAGGCGTTCGTGTGATAGATTAATGATTAATAACACATATAGATCAGGAGGACAGACAAAGTGGCTACAAAGGTAATTGATGCCCAGTTGTTACAGAAAGCATTTATTGCTGGAGCATACAACTTAGAGAAAAATAAAGACTATATCAATGAATTGAATGTATTCCCGGTACCGGATGGCGATACAGGCTCCAATATGTCGCTTACGATCATGGCGGCTGCCAGAGAGGTAAGTGCACTTGAGAATCCGTCTATGGATGAGCTATCCAAGACAATTTCAAGCGGATCCCTGCGTGGCGCAAGAGGAAATTCCGGCGTTATCTTATCGCAGCTTCTGCGAGGTTTCTGCAAGGAAATCAAGGGAAAGAAGCAGATTACAGTATCGGTACTTGCAGATGGTTTCGTACGTGCCGTAGAGACGGCATATAAGGCAGTTATGAAGCCGAAGGAAGGTACAATCCTGACTGTGGCAAAGGGCGTTGCAGAGAAGGCTGTGGAGCTTTCTGAGATGGATATGGATTTCGAGACACTGGGACAGGAGATTCTCGATCATGGTAATGAGGTATTAAAGCAGACGCCAGAGCTGCTTCCGGTTCTGAAAGAAGCAGGTGTCGTTGATTCCGGTGGACAGGGACTGATGGAGTTTCTGACTGGCGCTTACAATGGTCTGACAGGAAAAGCAGAGATTAGCAAGCCGGCAACATCCGGCGGTGTGGCAAAGGCGCAGACGATGTCTTCCGAAGAGATTGATACATCCCATATCAAATATGGTTACTGCACAGAGTTTATCATTATGCTTGAGAAGGAATACAATGCAGAGACGGAAGCGAAGTTCAAGGAGTTCTTAACCTCGATCGGTGATTCGCTTGTTGTTGTATCCGATGATGAGATCGTGAAGGTACACGTGCATACGAACCATCCGGGACTTGCCTTTGAAAAAGGTCTGGAGTATGGTTCCCTTACAAGCATGAAGGTCGACAATATGCGTGAGGAGCATAAAGAAAAGGTCATCCACGAGCAGGATCGCAAGAAGGCTGCCGAGCAGGAAGCTGCGAAGGAAGCAAAGAAGGATGAGCCGAAGAAGCCGTTTGGTTTTGTTGCAGTGTCTGTTGGAGAAGGCTTAAATGATATCTTCCGGGATCTCGGCGTGGATCATATCATCGAAGGTGGACAGACAATGAATCCAAGTACGGAGGATGTCTTAGATGCAATCTCTAAGGTAAATGCAGAAACCGTATTTGTATTCCCAAACAATAAGAATATTATCTTAGCAGCCAATCAGGCAGCAGAGATTGAAGAAGAGAAGAAGGTTATTGTCATTCCGACGAAGACGATTCCGCAGGGAATCAGTGCGCTTATCTCCTTTGATGAGTCAGCAAACGCAGAGGCAAATCAGGCTGGCATGGAGGATGCAATTACCGCAGTGAAGAGTGGACAGGTTACCTATGCAGTGCGTGATACGTCGATCGATGGCAAGGAGATCAAAACCGGCGATTATATGGGTATTGATGATGTTGGTATCCAGGCGGTCGGACAGAACATCACAGAGGTTGTGAAGGATCTGATCGGTGCGATGGCAGATGAGGATTCTGAGCTTCTGAGCATCTATTACGGAAGTGATGTCGAGGAGGAAAAAGCAGATGCACTGGTAGAAGCTGTACAGGCTGCATATCCGGACTTTGAAGTAGAAACCCATGCAGGCGGACAGCCAATCTATTATTATATTTTGTCATTGGAATAAACGAATAAAGGGAATTGCCGGATTGCAATTCCGGGGATAAATCCTGACAGAACGAGCGTGTTTTGTCAGGATTTTTCTATGGGAAGAGTAGAAATATATTTGCAGTTTCGTTATAATGAATATAGTTATTTGAGCAAAAACAAATAGAAGATTGAAAGAAAAGTATGAGAAAAGAAGACAGTATAAAGACAATTAAAGGCATTGGAGAGAAAACGACGGAAAGCTTTGCACGGCTTGGAATCTTCACAATCGATGATCTGCTTCATACGTATCCGCGTAATTATCTAAGCTACGAGGAGCCGGTATACATTCGGGATGCGGCGGTTGGAGAACGACACGCGATCCGGGCGATGATCACCTCCTATGTGACGGTTAAACAGGTGCGGAGCTTAAAGCTTACGATCCTGACGGTCAGTGACGGCGATATGACGATGCATATGACATGGTTCAACCAGCCATTTTTAAGAAATGTGTTCCACAAGGGTGATTCATATATTTTCGTTGGAACAGTCAAAGTAAAAAATGGCATGCGTGTTATGGAGCAGGCAGAATATTATAAGCTTCCGGTGTATACCGGAATGCAGCAGGAGATGCAGCCGGTCTATCCGCTTACGAGTGGGCTTTCGAATAAAACCTTTCAGAAAGCCATCATGGCAACACGCGAGCTGATCTGCCAGATGGAAGATTATGTGCCGGAGAAAGTGCGGACAGAGCATAGTCTGATGGAACTATCAGAAGCGTATGAGAACATTCATTTCCCGATGAATCAGGAAGTCTTGAAAAATGCGATCCGCAGGCTTGCCTTTGATGAGTTTTATCAGTTCCTCTATGACATGGCATCCATGAAGAAGACGACGCAGCTGCAGGAGAATCTGCATAAGATCGTGCAGGGAAAGGCAGTCGCGGATTACATATCAGAGCTTCCATTTTCGCTTACGAAAGGACAGCAGCAGGCAATCGAGGATATCCTCGCTGATATGGGAGGAGATGGTGTGATGAACCGGCTGATCCAGGGGGATGTCGGTTCGGGAAAGACGGTCGTTGCTGCGGCATCGCTGCTTGCCTGTGCAAAGGCAGGGTATCAGGGGGCGCTCATGGCACCGACCGAGGTGCTTGCGAGACAACATTACGAGGAACTGTCAGAGCAGTTTGCGAAGTATGATATCTGTACGGCGTGTCTCGTCGGTTCGACACCATTAAAGGAGAAACGAAGAATCTATGAAGCGATAAAGCAGGGTGGAGTTGATATTGTGATCGGTACACACGCGCTGCTGGAAGATAAGGTGGAATTCAAAGATCTGGCATTGGTTGTGACGGATGAACAGCATCGCTTCGGTGTGAACCAGCGAAAGAAATTATCGGACAAGGGCTATGGCGTGCATACACTTGTCATGTCTGCAACACCGATTCCACGAACGTTAGCTATCATTTTATATGCAGATATGGATATCTCGATTATCAAAGAGCTTCCGAAGGGCAGAAAGCCAATTAAAAACTGTGTGGTTGGCACGAATTACCGGCAGACAGCGTATCAGTTTATCGCCGGGCAGATCGCCGAGCACAGTCAGGTCTATGTTGTCTGTCCGATGGTGGAAGAAAGCGAGACGCTTGATGTGACGAATGTCACGGAATATGTGGATACGATGCGGGCGAACCTGCCTGCCGGCACGCGGATTGAGATGCTGCACGGGCAGATGCGGGCAGAAGAGAAAAATGAGATTATGAAACGGTTTTCCGATGGGGAGATTGACGTGCTTGTATCGACAACGGTTATCGAGGTCGGTGTCAATAACCCGAACGCAACCGTCATGATGGTGGAAAATGCAGAGCGGTTCGGTCTGGCACAGCTGCACCAGCTGCGGGGCAGAGTCGGACGAGGAAAGAAGCAGTCATATTGTATCTTTATCAATGGAAAGGAATCGGAGGAGTCGATGGAACGTCTGCGCGTATTGGAGAATTCCAATGATGGATTCTTTATCGCGAGCGAAGATCTGAAGTTACGCGGCCCGGGTGATTTCTTCGGAATCCGGCAGAGTGGCGATGCATTGTTTGAGCTTGCGGATATCTATAATCATGCGGATATGTTGCAGCTTGCACAGGATATACTGAAAGAATATGGTAAGACGATACAGCCGGTCCGCAGAAACCGTGGTGGAATCTCTGAGACTGTGCTGTAGAAATCCGGATGTAGATGCTGTTATGAATGCAAAATTATGCAAAAACACGCAAAAACGCTGATATTGCTTAGAAAACGGTTGCCGAACAGGGCAAAAAAGCATATAATAGGCACGTGTTTGATTAAATAAGATAAGAGGAATGACATGAAAGTAAAAGTAGGGTATATTACACGTTGGAGAAGAGCCATCTTCTTCACTTTGGTAGGATGTATTGTAGTATTTGGACTGGTATCTACCATATGTTCGAAGCTTATCGAAGCAGCGCTTGTCTCGAATATGGTAAGCGTTGCGGCATTGCTTCTGTGTATTATTGTATTTGTGCTCGTATTAAGCGACAAATGGGAGCGGTTCGAAGGCGAAGGGATTGCGGCAATTGAGGATGGAACACTGACGTATCATGATAAGAAACGTCATATCGAGATTGCAATGGATGATATCAAAAGTGTGGATATCAAACCAATCACGCTTGGACAGACAAGCAAGACGAATCTCGCGTATCTGCTTGTGATCAAGACAAATAAGAAGAAATATCAGATTGAGTCGGAGCGTGCCAGAGGTCAGGCATACGATGAGGTTGACCTGCACCGGTTATATATCTGGATACAGGAAAAACGTACAAAATAAGAGGGTTGCAGGGGAAGGAAACAGGTAAAATGAAGAAAAACAATAACAAGGTATGGATTGCAGTGATTGCTGTGCTGGTAGCAGTGATTGCCGTATTGATTGTTGTATTGGTGCGCAGAAAGCCGAAGGATGATGTCGAGAAGGTAACCTCCGGGGAGACAATACAGACGGAGACAGAGGCAGTACCGGAAACGGCATCGGATGCGACGGAAGCGCTGATGACAGAAGCGGCAACGACGGAGAAAGAGGTAGTACAGGATTGTTTCGTCAGGGTGACAAACAGCAATTCATGGGAAGGTGCGAATGGATACAGCGGACAGCTGGATTCGACAATCACGAATAAGACAGGAAATGCACTCAAAAATTGGGAGATCAAGATGACAGTACCGGATAAGACGACGGTGGACAGCTCCTGGAATGGAACATTCAAGCTGGATGGAACGACATTGTCTGTGACAAGCGTGGACTACAATGCAGAGGTTCCGGCAAAAGGAAGTCTTAAAGATATCGGTGCGATTGTGACAGTGCCATCGCAGGCGGATTTGAAGGCAATCTGTGATAGTGCAGTGCTCTATGTAGATGGAAAAGAATATAAAGGAAACAGCGATACATCGACGACAGAAGTAACTGAGGCAAAGGAAGAGACGAAGCCCAAGAAAAAGACAGAGCCGGAGAGTGGAACACCAGTTGAAAATCACGGCAAGCTTACGCTGAAGGGCACGGATATTGTAGATAAAAATGGAGACAAATATCAGTTAAAGGGTGTCAGCACACATGGTATCGCCTGGTTCCCGGATTATGTGAATCAGGATGCGTTCGAAAGCCTGCGTGACGATATGGGTGCCAATCTGATCCGTATTGCGATGTATTCCGGCGAAAATAACGGATATTGTACCGGTGGTGATAAACAGCAGTTAAAGGAACTGGTGAAAACCGGTGTGGATGCGGCGACGAACCTTGGCATGTATGTCATTATTGACTGGCATGTATTAGGAGACCAGAATCCGCAGACCTATAAGGAAGAGGCAAAGGCATTCTTTGAGGAAATGTCTGCCCTGTACAAAAATTATGATAATGTAATCTATGAGATCTGTAATGAGCCAAACGGTGGAACAACCTGGGCAGATGTAAAGTCCTATGCGGAAGAGGTGATTCCAATCATTCGCAAGAATTCCAAGGATGCACTGATTATCGTGGGAACACCGACATGGTCGCAGGATGTGGACATTGCGGCAGAAGATCCAATTACCGGATATGACAATATCATGTATGCAGTTCACTTCTATGCGGCAACGCATACGGATAACATCCGGAACAAAGTGACAACGGCACTTTCCAAAGGTTTGCCGATCTTTGTCAGTGAGTTTTCCATCTGCGATGCATCCGGAAATGGAGCAATTGATTATGATCAGGCGGCAAAATGGTTCGATCTGATTGATGCTGATAATCTGTCCTATGCAGCATGGAATTTATCGAACAAGGCGGAGACGTCTTCGTTGATTGATTCTTCCTGTACGAAAACGTCCGGCTGGACGGATGATGACTATTCTGAGACAGGAAAATGGCTCAAGAAGCAGATGCATGGAGAAAACTGATCAGGATGAACATGGCATATAGTCCAGGTATTCTAAAATAATTTGTAAAAGGAAAGAAAAATATGCGTGTAATAGCTGGTACGGCGCGAAGTCTGCCGTTAAAAACAGTAGAAGGTCTGGAGACGCGGCCGACGACAGACCGAATCAAAGAGACATTATTTAATATGCTGACCGGATATGTTCCGCAGGCAAAATTCTTAGATTTATTTGCCGGAAGCGGTGGGATTGGTATTGAGGCATTATCCCGTGGTGCAGAGAGCTGTACCTTTGTGGAACAGGCAAAAAATGCAGCCGCATGTATCGAGGATAATCTGAAATTCACAAAGCTCGCAGACAAAGCACAGGTGCGGAAATTCGATGCGGTAAGCTTTGTATCATCTTTGCCGGAGATTGATTATGATGTGATCTTTATGGATCCTCCATACAGCAAAGGATTAGAGCGCAGAGTATTGGAGGTGCTTTCCCAAAAGAAGTTTACGGTGGACACACTGATTGTGGTAGAAGCTGCATTGGATGAGGATTTCTCTTATGTAGATGCACTTGGATTTGAAATAACAAAGGATAAGCATTATAAGACGAATAAGCATGTCTTTTTAATGCAGAAGGAGAATGTATGAGTATAGCAGTTTATCCGGGCAGCTTTGATCCGGTTACGCTTGGACATTTGGATATCATTCGCAGATCTGCGGCGATATTCGATCATGTAATTGTCGGAGTTTTGAATAATACATCGAAAAAACCATTGTTTTCTTTGAAAGAACGTGTTAATATGTTGAAAGATGTAGTTTCCGAGATTGATAACGTGACAGTAGAATCGTTTGACGGCTTGCTGGTGGATTTTGTCCGTCAGAAGCATACGAATGTGATCATCCGGGGACTTCGTGCCCTGACAGATTTTGATTTGGAGATGCAGATGGCACAGAGCAACCGTATGGTTGCCAAGGATGTCGATACTGTGTTTTTATCGACAAGCACGCAGTACTCTTACCTGAGTTCGAGCGTGGTAAAGGAATATGCAAGGTATGGTGTTGACCTGACTGAATTTGTTCCCGCGTGCATTATTCCCAAATTAATCGAGCGAATGAATGAATTGGATATAAAGAGGTCATAGGAGGATTCTTAAGATGGGTAAAAAAGGCGTTGAAAGTATGATCGAGGAGATCAAAGTATATATTGAAAACTGTAAGCCAATGCCATTGTCACAGACAAAGATTTCAGTACAGAAGCCAGAGCTTCTCTCTATGCTGGACGAATTAGAGTTAAAGCTTCCGGGAGAGATTGAGCGTTGTAAGAAGATTATGCGTAACAAGGAGATGATCCTTGCCGATGCAAGAACACGTTCCGATGCAATTATTACAGAGTCAGTCAATGAAGCAAATCGTATGATCGAGCAAAATGAGATTACACGACTTGCCAATATTCGTGCAGAGGAGATTCTGGAGAATGCCAGAAATCAGGCTCAGCAGATCGTAGATCAGGCTTCTGAGGAAGCAAATGAAATCCGTCTGGGTGCAATGTATTATACAAAGGATAAGCTTACAGAGATGCGTGATATCTTCCAGAAGATTCATGATATGGAGAAAGAGAATTACCGTGTACTGATCGAGTCCCTGGAGAACGATACCTATGTGATCGAGACAAATATGACAGAGATGGATACAAACATCAATATGTTTACAGCTTCTTCGAACATGTCTTATGAAGAGACGGATGATCTTGACAGTGCATTCTCAAATGAGCCGGCTCCAGCTCCGGCACCACAGCCAGCTCCAAGCTATCAGGAAGAAGTTGCAGAAGATGAGGAAGAGCCAGATGAGGACGAGGATGATGTTGACGTATATGGCGAGCGTGACGCGGACGACGATGACGATGATTTCGATGATTTCTTAGATGAATAAGAGATACATGGCAAAATCAGTCATACATCCACAGATACATTTGATAACGAAATAATAAATCATGGACAGCCCGGATTGCTTCGTGACCTGGATTGTTTGGAGAAAGGCAGAGATGCCGCCAAACGAGGTACACGCAAGGATTAGGGCTGTTTTGATTTCGGGTAAAAATGTGCTTGCAGCAAGTACCGTGCTTCCCTGGGTGATTTCGAGTATGCCGCATAAGACGGACGACACATTGGAAGGCAGATGCGGGATGGCACAGACAAGCGCAAACAGGATGGAACAGATCATGATGTATAAACCGACATAGGTAATTTGGATGACGGATTGTAATAACAGATCGTTTGTCTGCGTGGGTATGGCTTGTTGTGATATAGTTTCCTTTGAATATTTGGATGTATGCCTGGACGGGGTTGATGAGTGACCGGTAACAGCAACTTCTTTCGATGCAGTATGATGTAAGGTATGTATATTGGATGATGAACATGTAGGTTTATGTTTCCCAGATGCACGGAAAAGGACGAAAGCGATACATGTGACAAGCACATATGGCACATAGAGAACCGCAAGCAGGAACCAGAATGGAAACTGATCCTTTAATACAATGTGACCGATATAGCCAGACAGAAACATCGGGCTGATATTATTGCACAGTGGGAGCAATATGGTAGCGGTGGATGGCTTGATATAGCCCTCCTTCGTGAAGTCGGAAGCCATCTTCGCACCGAGCGGATAGCCACATAGAAGTCCAAGCAGGAATAAGACAGGAATCGCATAGGCGGCGCCTGTTTTTTTGGTGCGGATTTTGAGGACGAAGAGGTTTGATAAGAGCATAAAAGGAAGAAGCAGGGGTAAAACATCGTGAAACCAGAGCATAAGTCCGGCACGTGCCCCGGTGACTATGACCTGATTTTTCAAAATCAGTGTCAGAAGAAAAATAATCAGACAAAAAAGCATAGAAAAACTCCCTAAACTTCCATAATTAAATGTATGAACACGAAATATCACATAGAACTAAACAGGAAGGAAATATGTGTGAAATGTCATACAGCGGCATTATAGAACGGGGAGTTTTCTTGTATAATCGTTCGGAAGTGAGACACCGTAATGATTATAGTAGATGCAGTTGTAAAGCTCTGTCGCACGCAGATCATACTGCCACATGGTACGTGCGGGTCCGGCGAGAGTGGCAGGGTAGGCAGAAAGCACGGAGTCAAAATCTGCTTTCTTCGTGATGACCGGAATTTCAGATGCCTCGTGTAACTGACGGATAAGCCCGCTGGAATCCTTCTTCAGAGCCAGGATATTGGCATAATATGCATAACCGGATCCGATAAACTTCTGCCGGTCAGACTCAGTATAGCTAAGCAGCAGATGCAGGAGTGCCCGGGCAATGCGGCTCCTTGTGATATCCTTCGTTTTTAATTGTTCAACAAGTGTTTCATAGTCGATTGGATATGGGGCATGCTGTAGTTTATTCGCAAGTGCCGGGGAGATATCACAGATATCTGACAGCTCCGGTACCCGAAGTCTGCAAGCCTGTATGAAAGGTGTCAGCATCGCATCCGACAGATAGGTGTGTGTCGGAGCTTCCATACGCGAATAGGTTGTCGTTGGTACCTGTGCGGCAAGTACCGAAACGTCCGATCCAGTGGCAAGGGCTGACCGGATGGCAGTTGCCGAGCTGATCTGCGCCTGCAGATCGGTATCATGGTAGTCGTTCGCGATTCGTTTGATAAAGATCGGTTTGATATCCGCCTGCAGCTTCCGGATCGCACACAGATAGGAGAGTGCGAGCGTATTGTTCGGTGTCTTAAGAAGATCTGCTGCCGAATCTCCGCAGATCGCAGCGATTGCTGTCTGTCTCGCTTTCGGGTAGGAGACTCCGGTTTTTAAAGCCTGCTTTAAGGCAAGCTGATAGTTCTTCGGTTCTTTCGTCAGAACCTCTGCAACCTGTTCAAACACTTCCGGTTCTGCCTGTTCGACGCCAAACGCCAGATAGTTAATCGCCTGAAGGTTCTTTAAGATTGCGACAGCACCATCCGCAAAATCTCCGGCACTTCCCGTCGCATATACAAACGGAAGCTCTAAGCACAGGTCAAATCCATCCGCAACCGCCATTTCCGCGCGTGTGTATTTGTTCCACAGGGCGATACTGCCACGCTGCAAGAAATTTCCGCTCATCAGCGCGACCGCGTGGTCGGCATGCGAAAGAGACATCGCTTCCTCGAAGAGATAGTGATGTCCGTTGTGGTATGGATGAAATTCTGCGATGACTGCTACGTTACTCATATCGTTATTATACCAATCCGGTCAGGATTCATCAAGGCTTGCCGGCTTGGATTTGGTGGAAACTTATTTTGGTTGGCATTTGTTTAACAATGATATATAATATGGAATCGTTGAAAATATAAGACATTGATAAGCAGGTATAAAATGGAGAATAGACGATGAGGAACGAACAAGAAAAAACAGAATGGATGCAGAAACCGGTTGTAGTATGGCTTGGCGCCATGCTTTGTTGCTTCCTGTGGGGAAGTGCATTTCCGTGTATCAAGATCGGATATAAGCTGTGGGAGATCAATTTTCTGGATACGGCATCGCAGATTTTATTTGCGGGTATGCGTTTTTTGCTTGCGGGCATACTGGCAATCGTGCTCGGAAGTATGCTTGAGCGGCGGTTTCTGAAACCGGAGCAGGGCGCAGCAGGGAAGATTCTGTGGTTGTCGCTTCTGCAGACAGTCGCACAGTATATGTTCTTCTATATCGGACTGGCACATACAAGCGGTGTGAAGGCGTCGATCATAGAGGCAGTCAATGTGTTTGTCGCAATCCTCGTATCGGGATGTCTGTTCCGGCAGGAGACGATCCATGCCAGACAGATGATCGGCTGTCTGATCGGATTTGCGGGTGTAGTGCTGATTAACTTAAATGGCGTAGACTTCCATATGCAGGCAAATGGAGAGGGCTTTATCCTGTTATCGACGATTGCCTATGCATTTTCATCCGTGTTCCTGAAACGGTATTCTGCAAAGCACAATCCGGTGATGCTTTCCGGCTATCAGTTCATCGCAGGTGGCATCATTTTAATGCTGTTTGGTCTGCTGCTTGGCGGACGGATGGGCGCAATATCGGCATCCGCCATCGGAATTCTTGTGTATCTGGCGTTTGTGTCCGCTGTTGCCTATTCCCTGTGGGGACTGCTCTTAAAATACAATCCGGTATCGAAGGTGGCGGTGTTCGGATTCATGAATCCGGTGTTCGGCGTGATCTTATCGGCATGGCTGCTGGATGAGCGGGAGCAGGCGTTTGGGGTGCTGAGCATAATTTCACTTGCGCTTGTCTGTGTGGGAATCTATATTGTCAATAAAAGAAATGAGAATTGTTAATTTGCTCTTGACCTAAAGGTAGGTGTAGGTGGTATAACGTAAGAGAACAATTATTGATACAGGAGATGAAACAAGATGGAAAAGCAGATCAGACAGACATATTTCGAGGGCGAACGCCCATTGTTTGGTGCGGAGCATCTGTCCATTCAAGATACGATTTTCGGGGAAGGAGAATCCCCGCTTAAGGAGAGCCGTGATATTTCGTTGGAAGGGAGCATTTTCCAGTGGAAATATCCGCTCTGGTACAGTAAGAATATTGCGGTGAAAGACGGCACATGGGCGGAAATGGCGCGTGCCGGTGTCTGGTACACCGATGATATGACGGTTGAGCGCGCGCTGATCGAGGCACCGAAGAATTTCCGGCGCTGTCGCAGACTGACGCTCAAAGAGGTTGCCCTTCCAAATGCTTTAGAGACATTGTGGCATTGCACAGATGTGACACTCGATCACGTGATGGCAAAGGGCGATTATTTCGCGATGGACTGCGAGAATATGAAGATTCAGGACTTCCAGCTTGCGGGAAATTATTCGTTCGATGGAGCAAAAAATGTGGAGATCCACAATGCGAAGCTGCTCTCGAAGGATGCATTCTGGAACAGTGAGAATGTGACTGTCTATGATTCGGTGATTTCCGGCGAATATCTGGGCTGGAATTCGAAGAATCTGACACTGATTAACTGTACGATCGAGAGCCTGCAGGGCATGTGTTATATTGAGAATCTTGTGATGAAGAACTGCAAGCTCGTCAATACAACGCTTGCGTTTGAGTATTCGACCGTCGATGTGGAGATACAGGGCGGTATCGACAGCGTGATCAATCCGACGTCCGGTGTGATACGGGCAGATTCCATCGGAACGCTCATCATGGAGCCGGAGCGGGTGAACCCTGCGGATACAGAGATTATCTGTAAAGAGATCAAAGAGAAGAAGAACCATGCTTCGAAGTAAAGTTGCGGTTATAACGAAGCACGTTGATGTGTGCGTAGGTTATCCTTTTATCGCGAGGTGACAAATGATATGAATATTGCAGATGGAGAAGATATTATGGCATATGATTTTGATAAAATAGTTGATCGTTCCAATACGAATTCCATGAAATGGAACGTGGCAGAAGGCGAGCTTCCGATGTGGGTAGCGGATATGGATTTCGAGACAGCGCCTGCAATTATGGAAGCAATCAGCAAGCGTGCGCAGCATGGTTGTTTCGGCTATACAGAGATTCCGGATGCATGGTATCAGGCGTATATCGACTGGTGGAAGATCCGCCATGATTTCACAATGGAGAAGGACTGGCTGATGTTTTGTACCGGTGTTATACCGGCAATTTCGTCGATTGTGCGGAAGCTGACAACACCAGCCGAAAAGGTACTGGTGCAGACACCAGTGTATAATATATTCTTTAACTCGATTCTGAATAATGGCAGACAGGTGTTGGAAAGTCCGCTTGTATTTGACGGAAATGCATATCATATTGATTTTGAAGACTTGGAAAAGAAACTCGCAGATCCGCAGACGACGTTGATGATTTTATGTAATCCACACAATCCGATTGGAAAGATCTGGGACAAAGCAACACTGGAACGAATTGGTGCTTTGTGCGCGAAGCATCATGTAATCGTGCTTTCAGATGAGATTCACTGTGATCTGACCGATCCGGGACGTGGATATATTCCGTTTGCATCGGTGTCCGATGTCTGTCGGGACAACAGTATTACTTGTATTGCTCCGACGAAGACATTCAATCTCGCAGGCTTGCAGACAGCAGCCATCTCTGTACCGAATCCGGTGATTCGTCATAAGGTATGGCGTGGAATCAACACTGATGAAGTCGCAGAGCCGAATGCATTTGCGGTTGACGCGGCAATCGCGGCATTTACCAAGGGCGCAGACTGGCTAGATGCGCTCCGTGCCTATATCTACGAGAACAAGCAATATGCAGTTCAGTATGTGAAGGAACAGATACCGGAATTGGAGATTCTTCCTTCGGAGGCAACCTACCTGTTATGGATCTACTGCAAGGATCTTCCGGGAAGTTCGCGCGAAATCGCACACCGCATCCGCAAGAAGACGGGATTGTTCCTGTCTGCCGGAAGTGGATTCTCCGGGGATGGAGACCGATTCCTGCGACTCAATATCGCCTGCCCAAGAGCGTTGTTAAAAGACGGTATGGAGCGGTTAAAACGCGGGGTGGAGTAGTTCGGAAATTCCGAATTACTGCAGATGAACAAATATAAAGACTGTATATGGCTGAAAGAAATGGTGGAATCACTATGCGAATGACAACGTTATGTTATATCGAGCAGGATGGGAAATACCTCATGCTGCATCGTACGAAGAAAAAGAAAGATATCAACAAAGACAAATGGATCGGTGTCGGCGGACATGCCGAGGAGGGCGAAGGACCGGAAGAATGTCTGCTTCGCGAAGTGAAGGAAGAGACAGGGCTGACACTTACGTCGTACCGGTTCCGTGGGCTGATTACATTTATCAGCAACGAGTGTGAGCCGGAGCTGATGTGCCTGTTCACGGCAGACGTATTTACCGGAGAGCTGATCACCTGCAATGAGGGGGATCTGGTCTGGGTGGACAAAACACAGGTGCCGGAGCTTCCGACCTGGAGCGGAGACGCCATATTCCTGAAGCAGATCCTGTCAGATGATCCAAGATTTTTCACATTGCGGCTTGTGTATGTGGGCGATACACTCGTGGAACACCGGTTACAATTTTATTAGAATGAATACAAAAATGCACCGTAAATGTAAGCAGATTTCACATTTACGGTGCATTTGTTAGTTATGCAAATTTTCAGATACGAGAGTTCTTCCTGTAAATCACATATGCAGCAACCGCGGAGATGGTCTCTGTGACCGGGAATGCCCAGAAGACTCCATTGGCACCGAGGACGCGGCTTAAAACAAAGGCAGCAGGTATCATGACAACGGCATAACGCGACAACGAAATCAGCAGGGACGCCATTCCCTTTTGCAGGGCTTCGAGCGCACCGCAACAGGTGACCGAAACTGCCGAGATGATAAATCCGATGCATATGATCGTGAGTGCCTTGACACCGATCTCAACCGTCGTCTCATTGTCGGTGAAAAGTCCGATCATCTGTCCCGGTATGAGCAGGGAGAGCAGCACACCGACCGCCATCACACCGGCGGTAAGACAGAGTGTAGTCCGGAAGATCTGCCGGACACGTTTCTTCTCGCCGGCACCGTAGTTGAAGCTGATGATCGGGCGGATACCCTGGATAATTCCATTTGCAGACAGGTAAATAAATGTCTGCAGCTTATAATAGGCACCAAGCACGAGGACATATTTCTCCGAAAATGCCGTCAGGATACCGTTCAGACAGGAGATCATGAGTGATGGCAGCGCCATGTTCAGCGAAGCCGGAATGCCGACAGCATACAGATTCCCAAGCAATGCCTTGTTAAACGACAGGTTCTTACGCTTGAAGGACAGCGGCAACGGACGGAAGATGCAGAATAGCACATAGACAAGTAATGTGATCGTCTGTCCGATTCCGGTTGCGTAAGCGGCTCCCGCCATGCCCATCTTCGGAAATGAGCCGATGCCGAAGATCATCAGCGGATCGAGTACGATGTTGGAGATAAAACCGCACATCATACTGAGCATGGAAACCTTCATTCTGCCGACCGACTGGAAGATCTTCTCCAGCGAGATTCCGAGCATAATGATGACTGAGAACACGAATACGCGGTTGGCGTAGGTAAGTCCCATCTCGATGATTGCTTCATCCTTCGTATATAGTCTCAGAAAATGCGGCATACCAGCCATACCGGCAACCATCAGTATGATTCCGTGAATCACACTTAAGAACATGCCTGTGACCGCTGCCTCGTCCGCTTTCTCCTGATCCTTCGCACCAAGGCAAAATGCAATTCTTGCATTCATCGCGATACCGAATCCAACCGCAATCGCAGTCATCAGATTCTGCAGTGGATATACAAGCGAGATTGCAGTCATGGCATCCTCGCTGATCTTCGCCACAAAATAGCTGTCGACGATGTTGTATAGGGAATTGATTGCCATGGAAATAACCATCGGCAGAGACATCGAGATAACCAATGGTAAAATCGGTTTTTCTTTCATAAAATTCTGGTTCATATTTTTCACTCCTGTGTAATCATTGTGTATATCATCCTGTCTGTGGGCAGGGCAAACCCGTCTGTCAGGCAGAACAAGAAGAATTGTCTTGCATAAAAAAGCCACACAGCAAATATACTGTGTGGCGAAAAAAGAATTCTCTTAAAAAATCCACTCCCGTAAAGGGTTTTGGTATGTGATTGCGTGTCCGGGGAAATTCCGGACACTTTCTGTATTCTAGTGGGTGGGAGGATATTTGTCAAGTGGGGAGAGATAGAAGCTGATCTGAATTCCTAGCTATCACTTTTTGCTATTTTAGTGTAAAATAAGATAAACACAAAGCTGATGCAGGTAACGGCTTGGAAGAGTCATAGATTATACTATAAGAAGGGGATAACACGATGGATAACACATCAGAACAGAAAACAGAAAATCAGGAAAAAAAGAAGATTGTCCGGGGACCAAGACTCAACCAGAAACTAAAAATCATGTATCTGATGAAGATTATGCTCGAAGAGACAGACGAAGATCATGACCTGACACTGAACGAAATCGTTGAGAAACTGAAAGCATACAATGTCACAGCAGAGCGGAAGAGCCTGTACAGCGATATCGAGAATCTGCGCACGTTTGGTCTGGATATCATAGGCATGCAATATGGCAAGACCTACCATTATAAGGTTGCAAGCCGGCAATTCCAGCTTGTCGAGCTGAAACTTCTTGTAGATGCGGTGCAGTCCTCCAGATTCATCACAGAGAAGAAATCCGACGAGCTGATCGCGAAGCTTGAGAGCTACGCAAGCAAATACGAGGCGAAGAAGTTGGCACGTCAGGTCAATGTAAATGGACGCGTGAAGACGATGAACGAACGCATCTATTACAGCGTGGATAAGATTCACGAGGCGTTAAATGAGGAGAGCCAGATTAAATTCCAATATTTCACATGGACGGCAGATAAGAAGATGGAATTGAAGCATGGCGGGGCTTACTATAGTGTCAGTCCGTGGGCACTGTGCTGGGATGACGAGAAATACTATCTGGTAGGATATGACAACAGAGAATACAAGATCAAACATTTCCGTGTCGATAAGATGGCAGATGTATCCGTGGTCTATGAAGAGCGGGAAGGAAAAGAGGAATTCTCGAAAATGCAGATGTCGGAGTACACGAACAGGCTTTTCGGCATGTTCGATGGCAATCTGGAAACAGTAACGCTTCTGTGTGAGAATCATGCCGCAAATGTGATCATTGACCGTTTCGGAACTGATATTCCGCTCATGAAGACCGACGCAGAGCATTTCACAGTCCGGGTACGGGTCTCCGTCAGTAAATTGTTCCTTAGCTGGATCATGGCAATTCCGGGAGTGAAGATCGTGGCTCCCGAGCGCACGGTAGATATGATGAAATCAGAGATTAAGCGGCTGCAGGAAATGTATCTGTAAGAGAGGGATGGGACTAATAATTTTGTATGTGTAATAGAACTGAAAGGATAAATATGGTAAAAAAAATTATGCGGGATCCACTGTTCCTGGCACAGAAGTCGGTGGATGCAACGGAAGCAGATAAACAAGTTATAACAGATTTGCTTGATACACTCCGGGCGAATCTGGATCATTGCGTCGGCATGGCGGCCAATATGATCGGCGTAAAGAAGAATATCATCGTCGTGGCAAGCGGACCGTTCCAATTCGCGATGGTGAATCCGGTTATCACAAAGAAAACAGGCGCGTATCAGGTGGAAGAGGGATGTCTGTCGCTCGACGGGACACGCCCATGTACGAGATATCAGGAGATAGAAGTCGATTACCTCGACCAGCATTTCAAGAAGCAGCATGGGAAATATTCCGGCTGGGTGGCGCAGATTATCCAGCATGAAGTGGATCATTGCAACGGGGTTGTGATATAACTTTATGTTACAAAAAGAGAAGATAATATTTGAATGTTCATAATGCAAGTACTTATTTATGACAGTTGCTTTGCGTAAGATGGAGATACAAAGAAACGGAAATAAGAAGCATGGAGTCGTAAGATTCTCGGAGGTTATCATTATGGGCGGAAATAATAATCAGAAATCAGTAGGTTATGCAATACTTGGAGTTATCATAGTGTTCGCAATAATCGGATTCTTCGTATCTTTGACCGAAAAAGAAGATCCGAAATGTGCATTTGCAGGATGCGATAACACGGTATCGACGGAGGGCGGTTACTGCTATCAGCACAACACACCCGGAAAGCGCAGAAAGGCTGCATATGGAACAAGCAGCTCGCACAGTCATTCTACAACAAGCAGTACGACAGGAAGCGGTTCCACATCAAATAGTTCGGGCAGCAGTTCGAATTCCGGTTCATCGTCTGGCAGTTACAAGCCAAGCAGTTCGAACAGCAAGTATAACAGTAGCCATTCGCATGATTCTTACGATAGCGGCTACGATGATGTCTACATGGATGGCGATTATGATCAGGACCAGTATGACCGGGATGATGATTATGCAACCGGCGTGGATGATGCCATCGAGGAAGATATCGAGGATGGAGACGAAGGGGACTGGTAAGGGAAATATCCGGGAATTTCTTATATCAGGAACGGAAACGCAAAAGATGGTGTAACGACGAAATAAAGGATGTATATATGAAGAATTTTGAGATGCTGCAGAAAGTATGTATAGATGAAGTTCTTGGCGCAGGTATCGAGCCTGGAAATATTGTCTCATGGGTTATAAACCGTCGTGCAAAAACAAGATGGGGAATGTGCACGAAAAATCCGGATGGAACATGCATTATACAGATTGCGGCCAGGCTGATCGAGGATGAACGTATATCCGAACAAGCATGCAAGGAAACTATGATCCACGAGATCCTACATACCTGCAAGGGCTGTAAGGGGCATACCGGATTGTGGCTCGTATATGCGAATATCATGAATAAGAAATATGGATATCACATAAAGCGAACCACCTCCGGCGAGGAGAAGGGCGTGGAAAATTACACCGCCTCTAAAAGACTTGATTATAAATATTGTTTTGTATGCGAGAATTGTGGACAGATTATAAAAAGAAAAAAACAGTGCGAATTCACGAAGTATTACCGCAATTATACATGCGGGATATGCGGAAGGAAGCGGGCATTTCATAAAGTGAAATATATGCAATAAATTTTGCCCGGTTGGCTTAAGAGGAGAAGTTGGATTGGATGGCGATGAAGGGGATTGGTGAGGAAATACCGTTGCACCTACAAGGAAAATCAACTATAATAAATACATTAAGTATCGGTAAAAAAGGAAGAGAAATATAGGTAAATGAACAGCTCAACAACACTTGATTATTACAATCAAAATGCACAAAGCTTCGCGTCGGGAACCGTATCTGTAGATTTCCACGAAACGCAGGACAGATTCCTGAAGTTACTGGACAAAGGAAGCCTTGTACTTGACTTTGGTTGTGGGTCTGGAAGAGATACAAAATATTTTCTGGAACACGGTATGCATGTAGAGGCAACCGATGGTTCCGAAGAGCTATGTAGGATTGCGAGTGATTATGCTGGAATACCTGTAAAGTGGATGATGTTCCAAGAGCTTAAGGAAACAGAAAAATACGATGGCATATGGGCGTGTTCATCGATTCTGCATCTTCCGAAACAGGAATTGAAAGCTGTCTTGATGAAGATGGCAGATGCGTTAAAAGAACAGGGTGTTATCTATACTTCCTTTAAGTATGGGGATTTCGAAGGGGAACGAAATGGACGGTATTTCACGGACTTTACGGAAGATACATTCCGCGATTTCGTTGCAGATATTACAGAGATACAGATAGAAGAAGTTTGGATTACAGGGGACGTCAGACAAGGGAGAAATGAAGAGAAATGGCTGAATTTAATTATGCGGAAGAATTAAATAACAATGTAGACTATGATTATATAACGGACGTTATGACTTGTGATAGAGATGCAAGGATGCATCTCTATTTTCAGTTGCTATTTATAAGTAAGGAACGATTAACTTAGTTCATTGCAATGCTAAAGGTAATAAGAAAACAAAATGGTGAAAAATTATTTCATATGCATAATTAGACAATTGCATCTGAAATCTTGAAAAATATAAGGTAAGATGCTAGGATTGTGTACAGTGATAGGTCTATGCTGTAACCTGATTTTTAATTGATGGCAAAGCGGATAATATAATAAAATTAGTTGTTTTATAATTGATAATATTTTAGAACATGATATATGTATTAATAGATGTTGCAAATATATGCTATCAATAATTATGGATTGAATTTGACAATGGGGAAGAAAGGTAGCTAGAAGAATGGTTGTTAATAAACATGGAAGTTTCTATTTAAGAAGAGGCTGGGGAACAAAAATAATTCAGGCGGTCAATTTTGATCAAATGATTTTCACGCCTGCAAACGAAATGAAAGCAATAGATAACATTGGACTTGGTAAGATAATGGTAAAAGCTCTTAGGTATTGGGCTGATGCTACCGGGTTAACTTGTGAAAAAAAAGTTCAAACAGGAGTTTGTGAAGAAAAAACATATATATATAGATTGATTGATAAGAATGACCATTATTTCCAGAAAAAAGGATCTTTATTATTGCTTCATAGAAATCTAGCTAGAAATGAAAAAAATGCAACAGCTTGGTATTGGGCGTTCAATGAATTTGGAAAACAGTCATTTACTAAAGAAGAATTTGTTAATGGATTACATTCATATTTTGCAGTAAATGGAATGGCAATTAAGAAGGCAGCGGTAGATAAAGAGTTCAATTGTTTTAAAAACACATATATTAGTGAAAAAAAAATTGATATAAAAACTGTAGCTGATGAAGATGCATATCCAATGCTTGCACCATTGCATTTACTTCGGGTTAATAATGAGAAAAAATATGAAATGTGCTCTTTGGCTAAAGCAGATATTCCTTTGTTAATTTTGATTTATGCTATTGCCATGGATAATTTGGAAGAAAGTTCAACATGTGGTCAGATTAGCATTGATAAGTTGATGGAAGATAAAAAGCAGGTGGGTAAGTACTTTGGTATCAGATATTCAAAATTGATTGAAATGCTTATGGAGGCCGAGAATAAACAGTTGCTCACTTTGAATAATAATTTCGGCAATAGACACATAGAATTTGCAGATATTCATTATGAACAACTATTGGATGAATATTATGAGGAATAGAGGCTAATAAATGAATTACACAAAGTTAATTATAAAGAAAAAACAATATAAGTATTCTGTTAATATTTGTCTTGATTTGCGTGCAGAAGAGCGTTTAGCAGATTTTGTACCAAATCTTACAACGACAGAGATTATTAGAGAATACTTAGGCGGTATTATTAGAGGAAATTCTGATACACATTCACGAATTTTATATGGTTCCTATGGTACTGGAAAATCACATTTACTTACGGTAATGAGCGCTGTGCTCAGTCATATAAATGTAGGAAGTAAAGGATTTAAGTCTTTCACACAACTGATTTCTAACTATGATATGGAATTAGCGTCAGATATTCGTAAATTTACTAAGGAAGAGAAACCTTATCTTATTGTTCCTGTATATGCGGATTATGATGATTTTGGAAAGTGCATTACTTTTTCGTTAAAGAAAGAACTGGAGAAAAATGGTATTTCTGTATGTTTTAAAGGATATTATGATGAAGCACTTTTGCTTTTGAAAAAATGGATGGACGGAGAGGAGTCCTCGGTAAGACTAGAAGAGGAATGTATCAAGCAAAATATTAAGGTTAAAGAACTGAAAAATGGGTTATCAACGTATAATGAACTATATGAGAACGTTTTTAATGCTATTTATACAGGTATGACGTATGGCGCGATGTTTAATAGCACTGCAGGTAATCTAATTGATAATTTGAATGCTGCAAATGAGGCAATTAAGGATAAATTCAGAGGAATTGTCATTATTTTTGATGAGTTTGGAAGATATGTTGAAGACTATGGTGAGACATTAAAGGTTAAAACTGTACAGGATTTAGCAGAGTATTGTGATCATTCAAACTATGATAATCATGTGATTTTAGTATCACATAAAATACTATCATTATATACATCATCAATGAGGAAAAGCATTAGTGATGAATGGAAAAAGGTTGAAGGAAGATTCAAACCGACTTCTGTAAATGTGAAATATGATCAATGTTTATCATTGATTGGACATATTATTCCAAAAACAACTCGGTGGAATAGCTTTAGGGAAAAGTTTGATAAAGAGTTAAATGATTTATATGATCAGGCATGGGACTTTAAGGGTTTTATGTTGCCACCTGAATCAGAAGGAGAAAATCCTTTTGAAAACGGTTATCCCCTTCATCCAATCACATTATTTGCACTTGATAGGTTATCTAAGAAGGTTGCACAAAATGAGAGAACTTTCTTTACATATTTGGCAGGTGATGAGGATAATTCTTTGTTCTCGCAATTAAAGAAGTATGATTTGAATGAGTTTCACTTTATTGGTCTTGATGCAATATATGATTACTTTGAAATAAATATTAAAGCATTCAAAACAGATGAATCATACGATATATATAAGAAATTACAATATGCATTAAGCAAGCTTGGATTAGATGATGCTGGGTATCAGACAAAAATTTTAAAGGCAATAGCTGCCATAAATATCATATCTGATACCGACTCCCTGATTGCTGATGCAGAAACGCTAGTGAGTGTTGTTGATGGTAATCCTAAGGATGTTCGATTGGCAATAAGCGAACTAGAGAAGAAGAAGATTATTAAATTCATGCGTCAGTATGGTTATTATGATTTCTTTGATAGCAGTATTTTTGATTTAGAAGCAATGATTGAGGAGAAGGTTGCTGGTATCAGTGACGAGATGGTTATTAGTATTCTTAATGAGAAGTTTGCAGACTTTGCATTATATCCATACAGATATAATGAGCGATTTCGTATGAATCGAGTTTTTGTTCCAGCATTTGCACAGAAATCTGATCTTGTTAGAAAATCTTTTCAGAATAAGTTACCTAAGTATTATGATGGTGTGATTATATTTGTGCTTGATTCTCAGGCGGATGAGGAAGAATATAAACAAATTGATGGCGTGCCAGGAAGAACATTACTTATTGTAAATGGAAAATCAAAGATTCTTGAGGCAGAGGTTAAAAGGTATATAGCAGTTCAGTATTATTATTCAAAGAAGGAAGAACTTGCAAAAGATGATCCAACGGTTGTGAAGGAACTTTCTTTATATCTTAACGAACAGGAGGCAATAGTATCAGAGTTAATAAGAAAATGGCGTTTTTTGAAGTTTCAGGGAACGTTTGTAATACTTAATGGCATTGTACAAGATGTTTCTACAGAAAAGGAACTTTCAAATGTTCTTTCTGAAATTATGGAAAATGTTTTTTGCCGTACCCTGATTGTTAATAATGATTTGCTAAATAAAAATGTACTTTCTGGAGCAATTAAACAGGCAAGAAGAAAGGCAATGGAATGCATTATGGGGCAAGAAGATGTATATGCAGGATGCGGTTATCTTTCGCCTGAGTTCAATATTATAAGAGCCACTCTTTCTAAAAATGGTATTATTGAAAATGAAAAAATAGAAAATCAGGAGTATAAAGTTGAAGCTAAAGATCTTAACAGATTTGAGGATGGAATCATTTCTGGCGAGCCAGTAATGGAGGCAATTTACAATAAACTTCATGAAGCAGAAAGTACAAGAATGCCATTGAGAGAGTTATATAAAATGCTTAAGGATGAACCATTTGGCTTAAGAGATGGATATATTCCAGTACTTGTTGCATATGCGCTTAGGAGATATCAGAATGTTTCAATATATTTCCATGGAAATGAACATTCTTATACCGTTGATGAACTTGTCAAAGCATTAGAAGAGCCAGAGAATTATACACTTTTTATATGTAATTGGAATGAGGAAGAAACAGAGTATATTGAATCGTTAGAAAAATTGTTTAGTAAGTATCTTCCGGATGGAGATAGATTAAATAGATTAGAAGAACTGTTCAAGGCAATGAACGCTCATTATGCTTCTATTTCTAAAAGTGCACGTACAACAGAGGTATATGTTTCGGATATTGCTAAAGTATATAGAAAAATAATGAATTTATCTTATAAAGATTACAACAGTTTCTTCTTTGATACATTACCTTCCATGAACGGAAATCTTCAGGAACTGGTAATTCAGATTTCTAATATTAAGAATGAATTGGAGGCTGTACGTGAAAAGCAGTATGTGAGAGCGCTTAGGGTAGTTAAGCAAGTGTTTAGTGTGGATGAAAATGAGGATTTGATTACAGCACTACACATACTATACGTGGAGAGCTGGGAAGAGAAGAGTCAGAGAGCGTTTGATTATACGACAAATGGTGTTCTTGACCTCGTGGCTGAAGTATGTGATTATACAGAAGAAGAGTTTATAAATGAATTGGCAAAAACTGTAACAGGATTTGAACTTAGTTATTGGTCAGATGACAAAATAAATGATTTTGAAGAAATCCTAAAGGATACGGTAAATAGATTGCATGAATATGATCCGACAGAAGGACTACAAGAAGGTGAAATGAAAATCACTATTGAGTCTGCGGATGGCAATCCTGTTATTTCACAGTTTTCACAAGGCGAATTGTCATCAGTAGGTCAGATGATGCTGAACAAGATGAAGAACACTTTGGGAAACTTTGGTGGCTCTATAAGTTATGAGGAAAAAATATCTGTTGTGGCACAAGTTTTAAGGGAAATTATTAACTAGGAGTGACAGTCTATGATTTACTGGTGTAAGAATTGTAAAACACCAATTTTTGATAAATATTTGCATAGTTGCTCTTGTGATGGAAAAATCACAAAGATATCTGAAAGTTCAATATGTAATCCGGTATTTAAACAGGAGAAAAAATTACTGGAAAAGATCATGGACTGTAATTTGGGAGAAGGTGTTATCTGGTATCTGGGAGCAAGCAAATATCTGATAGATGAGAAAATAGTGAGGGTACCCTACAGAGAGTGGTATAAGCAGAAAAAACATTTGGCAATTGCAACAGAATTACGGAGCAATATAGAAGTTGAGCGTGATTATAGTCCGTATATGGCAATTGTTAGGGCAAATGAGAAGTATCTCAATAATATTATTTATGAGGCTGAGCAATATATTGTTCAAACCTTAGAAAAATATAGAATGGATAATTATATACCAACTGTTTCTTTTTCAGGCGGGAAGGATTCGTCTGTCGTAAGTAGACTTGTTATGGACGCATTACAAGATAATACTGTGATTCATATGTTTGGCGATACAACATTGGAGTTTCATGAAACATATATTTATGTTAATGAGAAGTTTAGAAGAGAGAATCCAAGAGTACCTATGATTCCGAGTGAAACAGAAAATGACTTTTTTAAGATGTGTAAGGTGTTTGGACCACCGAGTCAGCATGAGAGGTGGTGTTGCACAATCTTTAAGACAAGTAATTTGAACAAGGAATATGAAAATCTACCAGGAAATAGCTTGACTTTTTTGGGAATCAGACATAGTGAATCCGTTGCAAGAGCAGGATACGATAGGACCCAGGAAATATCGAAGATTTCTTCTCAAGTAAATGCAATGCCAATTATTGAATGGAAAGATTATGATGTTTGGCTGTATATTTTGGCAAAGAATTTGCTTATTAATGACTGTTATCAATATGGGTACAAGCGAGTTGGGTGTTGGTGTTGCCCCAATAACTCAGATTGGTCAATGATGCTTACGGAGATTTATCATCCTGATGATATGAAACGCTGGAAGGACATGGTTTATGAGTTTGCTGAGCGCACAGGAAAAACAGATCCAGATGATTATTACGAAGAAGGCAGATGGAAGACACGGAGGGGCGCAAGTGGATTAAAGGTTAGAAATGTCACCATTGCTGATACAGCGTGTAATCTCTCTGATAGAGCACGAAATGTCATTGTAGAGAAGCGTTTGCAAAAGGATGTCATAGAATTATTTAAGCCGCTTGGAGATTTGAAAATTATTGAAAAAAAGGATGCTACATACATTCATATTTTTGATGTTGATAAATCAGGCGAGTATAGAAAAATTTGTGAATTGATAATTACCTATGGAACAACAGTTATAAAAGTTCTCCCAGAAGATAGGATAGATGTAACTAATTTGGTTAACAGAATAAAATGTCAGATGCGAAAGTATCAGTTTTGTATTAGATGTTCCGCTTGCGATTCAACGTGCCCGTATGGTGCAATTGATACTATTCATGGTAAATATACAATAGATGAGAATAAATGTCAGCATTGTAAACACTGTATAGCGAAGTTTTATAATGGTTGTATTATGTGTGATGTTTTATCCTCAAAGAAAGGTTCTCAATGATATATTTTGATAATGCATCCACAACTAAATATAAGCCAGCATCTGTATATGAAGCTGCAAATTTTTATCTGAGAGAGATAGGAGTCAGTCCTGGGCGTGGTAGCTATGGTTTGGGAATTGAAGCATCCAGAATGCTATATAAGTCACGTTGTTCAGTAGGAAAGTACTTTGGGATGAATAAACCGGATAAGGTTGTTTTTACTAAGAATTCGACAGAGGCAATTAACCTTTTCTTTAATGGATTTTTTCATCAGGGTGATCATGTGATTATTTCATGTTATGAACATAATGCAGTATTGCGACCAATACAAAGATTGAAGGAGAAAGGAATAATTGAATATTCAGTTATTCAGAGAGAGGATTTGTTCTTGCCTGCAGATGTTTTGTATCAGAAATATGCGAATGAAAATACTAGACTATTGGCGTTAACACTTGCCAGCAATCTAACCGGAAGAATAATTTTTAGAGACGATATTTATGAATATTTTCATGAAAAGGGAATTGTTACATTTGTTGATTCATCACAGGGAGCAGGTAAGATCAGATTATCAATGAAAAATCAAAAAATAGATTTTTTGGCTTTTACAGGGCATAAAGATTTAATGGCTATCCCAGGAGTGGGGGGACTTTGTTGTGAATTAGATGAACACATAGAACCATTAATACAAGGTGGGACAGGTATTCATGGCGAGGAATATACAAATCCAGATATATTTCCGGAGGGGTATGAAGCAGGAACCCTAAACATGCCTGCTATTTGGAGTATACATGCAGCTATTGATTATCTGAACGAGCATTTTAATGAAATTAGGCTGACAGAAAAGAGATTGACAACATATTTGCTAGATGGATTGAAGAAAATAGATACTGTTACAGTTTATGATAGGGAATTTTCGAGGGTTTCGACCTGTAGCATAAATGTTAAAGGAATATCTTCTGACAAGTTAGTCGCATTATTAGATAAAAATGGGGTTTGTGTTAGAGGTGGAATTCATTGTGCAATCATAGCGCATGAAGCAATTGATACAGTATCAACAGGCACAGTGCGTATAAGTTTGAACTATATGAATACTGAGCAGGAGATAGATACAGTCTTGGATATTTTAAGAAATGCAGGTGATTAGATGTATATTGTTTTTTTTAGCACAAGTAATGTTTTTAGAGCAGAAGAAATATTGAATAAAGAAAAAATTGAATGTAAGGTAGTTCCAACGCCAGTTACAGACAAGGCATATTGTGGCGTATGCATAGAGACTGAAAAGCAGAATGCAAAAGATTTTATGGAAGATATGGAGTATGAAGTTATAGAGTAATTCAATTTTTGAGGAAGAAGGTGTTGGTTTGTCTTTTAAGGAATTGTCGTTGCGGAAGCATTATAAAACATACAAAAATGACATTATAAAAGAATTTTATACACCAGTGCTTAAACAAGCTGTTTTATATCAAAGAGCTGTAGGATTTTTTTCATCTGCTGCACTTATTGATTTGACAAAAGGTATTTCTGGAATGATAAAAAATGGAGGAAGGATACAGTTTATTGTATCTCCATTGCTGACACAAGAAGACATAGATGCGATTAACAAAGGTTATGAAAAGAAAAAAATAATTAGCATAGCATTAATGCGTGAATTTCGAGAGCCAGAAAATTATTTCCAAGAAGAAAGATTAAATTGGCTCGCGTATTTAATAGAGGAAGGATTTCTGGAAATAAAGGTTGCTTTTACTCCTCTGAATAAAGAGATGGGGATGTACCATGAAAAGGTCGGAATTGTCACAGATAGGTTTGGAAATAAAATTGTATTTACGGGTTCGCTGAATGAGACAATTAATGCGTTTCATAATAACTATGAATCTATTGTAGTATTCAATTCGTGGGAAGAATCAAAAGAATATGCGGATGAAATGCAGAAAGATTTTGATATACTTTGGAATAATGAAGATAGTGATCTGGAAATAATCGAATTCCCTGATGTAGTCAAGGAAAAATTCAAAGTAAGAAGAAAAGAAAAACTAAACCTTGACATTGATGAGGACGAAGTAAATAATTCTCAAATAAAAAAAGGAATACCTCGCATCCCTGATGACGTTATATTAAGAGAATATCAAACAGGTGCAATAGAATCATGGAAAAGTCATGATTATCGAGGGATTTTTGACATGGCTACTGGAACAGGAAAGACTTATACTGGATTAGGAGCTGTTGTGAGACTTTTTGAAGAGAGGAAACGTCTGGCAATAATAATTGTGTGTCCGTATCAGCATTTGGTAGAACAATGGGTTGAAGATATAGAGCGATTTAACATGGCGCCAACTATTGGTTATTCTGCATCAAAGCAGAAAAACTGGAAGAAACGTTTGGAAAATGATGTTTTGGATTTTTCTATGGGAATTATTGATACATTTTGTTTTGTTACCACGAACGCTACATATTCAACGAAGTTTGTTTCTGATTTGATAAGTCAGCTTGGATCGGATACGTTATTGTTGGTAGATGAAGCACACAATTTTGGATCACCAAGTTTGAAAAAGTGTTTGTATCCAAGTATTGCCTATCGACTTGCATTATCTGCTACACTTGATAGATATGGAGATGAGGAAGGCACACAAGCTTTAAAAGATTATTTTGGTGAGAAATGTATTGAATATGATCTTAACAGAGCAATAAGAGAAAAAAAACTGACACCATATTATTATTATCCGAAAGTTGTATATTTGGATGAGGACGAGATGGAGATATATAAGGATATCTCATATCAGGTATCGAAAGAATGTCATAGGAATAAGAGGGGACGATTAAATATTACAGATAAAGGAAAGAGACTTCTTCTGCAAAGAGCCCGAGTTGTGGCTGGAGCAAAATCAAAACTAGATGTATTACGGAAATTAATGGACAAGTATAAAGATGATACACATATGTTAATATATTGCGGAGCAACAAGAGTACAAACTTTTGATGCAGATAGTTCGGAGGAGGATGAGGAAGGAGAACGTCAAATAGTTGCAGTTTCAAAGATACTTGGAAATGAATTTGGAATGAAAGTTACTCATTTTACGGCAAATGAATCTGCAGAGGAAAGAGAAATGATTAAAAGCAGATTTTCAAAAGCAGATCCTTATCAAGCTATTGTTGCTATCAAATGTTTGGATGAAGGCGTAAATATTCCAAGTATTAAAACAGCTTTCATTTTAGCGAGTACAACAAATCCAAAGGAGTATATACAGCGTAGGGGACGTGTATTGCGACTGGCTGAAGATAAGCCATATGCAGTAATATATGATTTTGTCACTTTGACAAGACCTGTAGATGAAGTTAATCCATATAGTCCAGATTATAATTGTGAAAGGGCTCTGGCAAGAAGGGAACTGTTAAGAATAAAGGAGTTTGGTGAGATGGCTCTAAATTCACGAGAATCGGATGAATTAATTAATGATTTGGAATGTGCATATTCCATTAATATTGAAGAATTGGAGGGAAACTATGATGGTGATGAATTTGAATGACGAAAACATCGACGAAAAAAAACTTAATACAATTAAGTTGAGAATCCTTGAGGTGGAAACCGATAACGTAGTTAAAAAGGAATCTAAGGCAGCTATGATTGATAAGATTTATAGATTGATTATGCAGGAGGTAGATAAGAAATGATTATTCACAAACTCGAAATGTACAATTTCAGACAGTATATTGACCTGCAGGAGGTAGCTTTCTCTACAGATTCCAAGAAGAACGTAACTGTATTAATTGGTGTTAATACGTCTGGAAAAACAACAATTATTAGAGCGTTTGAGTGGTGTTTATATGGTAAAAATGGTTTTGAAGATCCGATTCTTCTTAACAGTGAAGTGAGAGACAATATGAATGTTGGTGATTCACAAGATGTGTGGGTTGCTGTAACATTTTCTCATGAGGATTCAAATGGACAGAAGAAGTACACCTTAAAGCGTAAGCTTACATATATGTGCAATGAGAGAACGAAATCGGAAGGAAAGTTAGTTATTGGATTAAATAAAAAACCAGAGGAAGATTTATCTTTGACATATCTCCAGGCAGATGGACAGACGAAGACTGCAATTAGAAGAGAAAATATATCAGAATCCATTGATAGAATTCTTCCGCGGGATTTATCAGATTATTTCTTCTTTGGAGGAGAGCGCATTTCAGGAATTGCAAATAGAACAGATTTATCAAAAGCAGTACGTGGATTGATGAGACTGGATGTTTTGGAAAATGCTCGTGATCATATTAAGGAGGCTTTAAAGAAGTTTTCAAGCAATATTGATACATCAGGTGATTCTAAAGCGCAGGCAGCACAGGCAAGTTTAGAGACAGCAAAGAAGAAACTTCAGCAGTATATTGAAGCACGTGATAATGCTGAGGCAGAAATGGAATATTATCAGCAGAAGGAAAATGAATTTAATATTGAACTATCTAAGAGTAATGTGGAACAGGTAAAGAAGGCTAATGCTGAGCGAGATAGAATAGCTAAGGCTATAACAAAAGAGGAAGCGCGTTTAGAAAATGATATAAGATTATATGTGGATCTGTTTAATAGAAGACCGTATGCATTCTTTGGAATGCCGGCGATTAAAAAATCCTTGGAAATATTGCAGAATATAAATGATCAGGTTGAATGTGTTCCAGGGATGAATCAAGACTCTATTGATTATTTGATAAAAAGAGGAACGTGTATTTGTGGAACACATTTGGATCCAGGAAGTCAACCATATGGGTTTGTAATGCAAGAGCGTAGGAAACTTCCTCCGGAAACAATTGGCGCTGTTGTGATGAATTATAAGAATAAAGCGGAAGGCTATTTATCTGGTAGCGAATCTTTCTTTGATGAGTTAGATGAAAAATATAAGGAAATTCGTAGCATTCAAAGAAGAATAGGTGAGCTCCAAGATGAGGCAGAAGAACAGTCAAAACTTATAATTGATGATACAGACGCTAAGGCAATAGAAGGTAAGAGAAAAGATGCGCGTACTAAGTATCTAGAGGCTAAATCGGATTATGATCAGGCAGTTAGAAATATTGGCGGTTGTGAGAGCGACATAAGAAATTGCGAAGATGCAATTGCAAAATATGCAAAGAGCAGTACAAAGAATCGTCATCTTGTTAGATATATTACATATGCAACACTTGTTCAAGATTGGCTGACAGAGACATATCAGGAAAAAGAGATGAAGGTCAGAACGGAATTACAGCAGAGAGTTAATGAAAATTTTGCAAAGATGTATCACGGGGAGCGGTCTATTTCTATCGATGATAAATATCGCGTAAGATATGCGGATGTAACCACAGAAGAATCGGATGGTTTAAAAGCCGTTAAGAGTTTTGCATTCATAGCCAGTCTTGTTTCAATGGCAAAAGATAGAATCCTAGATGATGAGGAAATGCAATTAGGTCAGGTATATCCTTTAGTGATGGATGCACCGTTCTCAAATGTGGATGAAATTCATATTGATAACATATGTAAGATTCTTCCGAAAACTGCGAATCAGGTTATCATGGCTGTAATGCAAAAAGACTGGGAGTACGCTTCAATTAATCTTGGTCAGTTTGTTGGTCAGAGCTATACAATTACCAAAGACAAAAATGCTGATGGCAAAGAAATTGATACCGCTACACATATCAGATAGGAGGAATGAGAAATGTTTAATACAAATTTTGATATCACAGGAATCCATGCCAACTATCTTAAGGATTTGTGTGAGTTGCGTGGAAATGTTGCAGATAAGGATCAGCATAATAATTTTAAGATTTTTAAGGCGTATATTGATGCATATATATTATGCCCGCTCATTGGGTATCAATACAGCCGTAAAGGTAAAATGGGGAGCGCTACTGATGGTGATGTGGGCATTTTGGCAGAGCAGATAATCAAAAGAGGACAGGAACTGAAATATGTATATCAGATTTTAATGTTGGTTGATGAAGAGTCTGAACCTGATGAGGAAAAACGTATTTATAGAGCCTTCAATTTTTCCGAGAAAACAGATGAAGATAAGGCTATGATCGCAGAAAATATGCGTATTTTCAATGCGTATTTTCTTGGCGGCGTTGAAGTACTGCACGAGCAATTTGTAAATGAATGTATTGATCGAGATCAATATCTTCTTAAGATGTATCAGTTTACAAAGAAGTTTAACGAAGAACAAGATGGTGACGCGTTAAAGGCCGGCATTGATAAGATATTAAATAAATAAGGATGAGAGATTATGGGTTACTATGGTGATGATTATGAGGAGTCATATGATGGCTACGAAGAACGCATAGAACCAGTAAACCTTGTAGCCGAAGGATGCACAGAAAGTGATATTACGGATGCCTTGTTAGCAGCAGGTTTGATTTCTGAAAAAAGTCCCAAGTTATTGTGTAACATGGAAAAGTTGGTTTATGTTCACGGGAATCCTAATGAAGTGTATTCACCAGCCGAGATTCAATTTATAGAAAGTATTGATAAAGTTTGTGTGTATTCAGATTTCTATATGAATCTTAACAAAGGAAGCATGGCTTGCAGGGTTATAGCGGCAAGAATTTGTTGTGATGGTGATAATGCGCTCAAAGCATGTGTTTCCTTTGAAAAGATTATTGATAAGGCACTAGATGGCTTTAATATATTTTTCTTTGTGACAGATGAAAGTGTCTTGTTTGGCTGTAAAGTGTTTGACAAGTCAGGAAAGAGAGATTGCACGTTATCAAGACCAATTATGACTCAAATGGAATTTGAGCAGATTCAAGACGAACTCTCTTTCTTGGGAAACTCGAATGAGTTTATGGATTTCTATAATTATTTTCGTCGAGTTATTATCTGTAGTAATTCTAAAGATGATGATTATGAGATGTTGATAATTAAAAGGAGAGGATTGCAGTTTGCTTATTTAGAAGAAATTGATGATCTTGGCAGAGAACTTGGAATTGATATGATACGAGAAAAAGAGAGATATCGTCAAATGTTTGAGGCGGATCCGGTAGCATCATTTACCACTTTATTAGAAGAAGTAGAGGACAGTTTATCATTTATTAAATCGAATAGAGTAAACACATATGAAATGTTGTTTGAGGCTGACGAAATGATGCGTCGGGCTGAAGAAGCAGAGACTGAAAATGACAGACTTGCCGTTCAAACAGAGTTGGAAAATGCGAGTTTTAATGATGAGATTGATACAGAGGTAGAAGCGTTATTGGATGATCCTGAAGAGATGATTAAATTATTAAAGAAGAGAAAAGGAATATAGATGGCTGGATTTGATTTGAAGGAAGGAATATACGAAACAAGAAATGCCTCAGACGACGAGCTGTGGTCTGCTTTTGCATGCGTTTTCTCTTCGAAATCAAGAAATGATACAAGCTATAAATTTGGATTTCTCAAATCAATCATTGATAACTTATATAATGTTGATGCCGATTTGAAATTATCATTTGATCAGTTGTTTAGTAAGTTTGGTGAAATATACTGGAATCTTATTCTCAAGCATGGGCTGCGTCAAAAAGCTGTAACAAATGATAATAGAGAGACCTATCTGGAGCAAGTACTTCATTCGGCGGTAAAGAAATATAAAATTCTGGAGCCACTACCATACGAGAGTTTAACGGCAGAGATGATGTTAGACATATCGCATCAAGTAAAAGTGAAATGTAAAAAATATGTGGTGGGAGCTCTTTTCGAAGATACAAATAGATTATTTTATTCATTTTCAAAAAAAGAAGAATGGATTCAGATTAATCCTGTTATGTATGAGTTTGTGTGTAAGCACAAGATAGTTATTGAGAAACTCAATTACTATGAATGGGCTCGCTTCTTGGAAAGGGTAAATGAGGAAACAGTTGCCGTTAAGGTATTGGACAAAATAGATGAAAGCTCAAAGAGAAATAATTTGGCAATGTATAGACAGATTCTATATGAAGAATTTGGAATTAAGAATTGTTTTTATTGTGGTAAAACATTAAGTCCTGACAAAATAGATGTGGATCATTTTATACCATGGTCTTTTATTAAGGATGATAATCTTTGGAATCTTGTATTGGCGTGCCCGACGTGCAATAGAAAGAAAAATGATAAGCTTCCTGCGGTTGATTATCTTTCAACTCTTATTCGGAGAAATCAGCACATCTTAATAGAAGAACACAGATCTGAAATGAAAAACTATCAGGGGCGAATGGTAAGCTATATTTATAATTGGGCTAAAATAAATGGCTATGATAAAATATGGCAGCCGAAAAGTAGGAAGACATTAGTTTAAGTATGACAGAAAGTAGTAAGTAGTGAAAGTTGGTTAGGAAAGAAGTTGTAATTCTTGTAGTAGAGTATACGTGGTTTTTGAAAAGCAGAGAAGAAATCTTACCCCCCAAAAATCTATATTGGACGTATTAGAAACTATGAAGGTATCCGTATGAAGTCAGACTGGATAAGATGTTTAAAACAGGAAACGTCATATTTGGATATGTAGATTGTAAAGCTTCAAAAATATAATTGTTTAGGAGTTTTTTGAAAATCTTGATAAGCTAAAAAAGGCTGAAGAAATATATGAAAATATCAATGATGTTTTTAATATAACTTATCTCAATTAGTATGATAAGTTTTAATTGCTTATGTATGTGGAAAATGTGATTCTGACGATATATAATAAGAATATAGTTAGAAGGTTATGATGTTTTACAAATATAATAGAGATGTATACAGAAAGGAAACGTAATGGTAGAAAGAAAAACGAAACCAAGAAAAATGAATGCTGCAAGAGTACTGTTTGGCATAAGCCGTATAGGATATACACCCGCTAGCGCGATATGCGATATAATTGATAATGCTGTTACAGCCGAAGCAAATAATGTGACAATTTTAATAAAAAAGAAAAATCAAAGCTTTAATTTAAATAAGAAGGATAATGTAGAGGAATATATAATTATTGATGATGGAAAAGGTATGTCAGAATCAGAAATAGAAAACGCATTAGATTTAGGATCATGTAATGATTATTATACAAAAGACTCGCTATCAAAATTTGGATTAGGACTAAAATCTGCATCTTTTGCTCAGGGAGAGCGTTTGGAGGTTATTTCTGGAAATGGTTCAGAAATACACAAGGAATATGTTGATCTTCAAGAAATAAAAGAAGAGTATTTTAGTGTTGAAGATGAATTAACGGATGAAGATAAGAAATTGGCAGATAAGTATTTTAGAAATAAAACAAGGGGAACGATAGTAAGAATTTCAAAAATACGAAACAATAATCACCCAAGTATTAAATCAACAATAGATGAATTAAAAGAAAAAATAGGTGTAATCTATTATTATTTTTTAACTAAAAACTTACATATCTCTATTGGAGATGATGAAATAACCGCATTTGACCCATTATTTGTTGATGAAGCGGGTAATACCAATTTAGATGAGTATATATGGGATGGAAAGTCGGTTCAATGGCTTTTGAAACCAACAAAAATTCAATTGGATGATAATGTTGAAGGGGATATTGAAATTACAATGTTGCCTCACCCAAAAGTAAGAAAAAATGAAGGTATTTCAGACGCATCTATACGAAATAAATATCATATTACGGCTAATAATTATGGTTTCTATGTATATCGAAATGGGCGTTTGATTAACTGGGCTAATAGATTAGATATTATCCCACCAGATCAGGATTTTTACGCATTTAGAGGACGTATTAATATTCATTCGGATGCTGATGATGCTTTTAATATTGATGTTGCAAAGGCACATATTAATTTGTCTGAAGATGCAAGAGATTCACTAGATGATTATATAGCAGATTATAAACGTAAATGCAAGACCGCATGGCAGAATGCATGGAAGAAGTACTTGGCACTTACTTCGCAAGACTCCAATGATATTTCAAATGAAATAACAATTGAAATTGGAGATTCGGTGGATACAAGCTCAATAGAAGACGATTCTCCACAATTTGAGATAGAAAAGAACAGAAGAGAGGCTGCAATAGTTCAAGAAAGTCATAAGAGAGCAATAGAAGACACCCTTTCAAGAATGAGTGATGAGGGAAAAGTGGAAACAAAGGAGGAAGATCTCACACTAGAAGATATTGCGGAAACGATGAAAGGGAGTTCATCAGTTGATGCATTAAATAAAATATTTAAGGTTTCTACAATTACTGATAATAAATTATGGGAACCTTATGTGGATGCGGAAAAAAAAGAGTGTGTTCGTATTTCAAAAAATCATCGTTATGCAAAATTGATATATGAGAATAATAGTGCAAATAAAGATTTGCAGATTCTGTTTGAAATATTATTATATATTGAAGCAAAAGCAGAACTTCAAGTGAGAAAAGAATATCATGGAGCTGAATTAGAAATAGTGTCACAAATTATGGATGAATATAGGATTGCTGTATCAGAAAAGCTTGCAAAGGTATGTAGAAAAGAAGAGGGTAAGCTACCTCCAAATACAGAGGGATAATATATGAGGAAAAGTATGTATATAGGCTATAAGGGCAGATTGGAAGCTTATATTTACATATGGTTTTCAAAATCAACGAAACTTGTATATGTAGGTGAAACTAATAATATACATGGAGTTCTAGGGAGAGCAAACCAGCATGTTGGTCATAGCACTGGAACGTTATATCACAGGGTATATGATAAGGGATATAATCTAGATCAAATAGATGATTTCATTTTGCTGTCTTATCCTCTGCCAAGAGAAAAAAGATATATGTCGGAGGAAACATCATATCGTATATCTGTAGAATACTTGGTTCAAAAAAAGCTTATTGAAAATAGGATAAATTCACCACTAAAATATACGTTAGTTTCTAAGGTTGAAACGGGACCACATACAAATCTAGCTTGTATCCAGAAAATTGCTGATCAAATAGCATTAGATTTTTATGAAGCGTACAATGAATAATATGTTTTAAAAAATGCTGCTGTAGCTGTTAAAGTAAAATAAGAGAAAGTGTCCTTTGGGCACTTACTTTTATTTATGAGGGGATGCACCTGTTAAGTATACAAAGACCTATTAATAAAAATATTCATGTATGGTATCGTTTATCCAAACACACATAACAAAAATAAAAACCAAAGGAGAACCCCATGTCCCTAAAAAACACACAGATAATCAAATGCCCGGATTGCGGCACAGAAGGCGAATTTACAATATGGCAGAGTATCAATACGAAATTAAATCCACAGGCGAAGGAGGATCTTTTGTCTGGCAAATTATTCGCGTATACCTGCCCGAAATGCAAGAAAGTCCATTATATTAATTACGGACTTTTGTATCACCAGATGGAGAAGCAGCTGATGGTTTATTATGCAATCTCGAAGGAAGATGAGAAGGAGATTTTAGATACATTTGCCAAGATGGAGAATGGTGACATGCTTCCGGGCATGGAGAGTACGGACTATACATTACGAGTGGTTCATTCTCAGAATCAGCTCCGGGAGAAAGCGTATATCTTCGACATGGGACTCGATGACCGCATCGTTGAGATCATGAAGGTTATGACTGTGGCGCATTTGTCGCAGACGAATCCGGATCTGGAGGTTGGAGATATATTCTTAGAGATCACCAAGGGAAAGCCGGAACGATTTGTGATCCGGTTGAAGAATGGCGTATTGGGCAACAGCCCATTTTCCCAGAAGGTGTATGATGCAGTCAAGACCGAGTACATTGATTTCAAGGGCGATGGCAAGCGGGATTATATCGTTGATATGAATTGGGCAGTTGAATGCCTGAAGAATAAATCAAATGACATAATTACAGGAGGACAACCACATGGAACAGGTAGCAAAATTTTTGAAGGAAGCAGATACATATTATCTGGCAACGGTCGAGGGTGACCAGCCGAGAGTACGACCATTTGGCACGGCTCATATTTTTGAAGGAAAGCTCTATATCCAGACAGGCAAGTCGAAGGCAGTTTCGAAGCAGATTCATGCGAATCCGAAGGTAGAGATCTGCGCATTTAAGGATGGCGAGTGGCTGCGTGTCGCAGGCGAACTTGTTGAGGATGACCGCAGAGAGGCGAGACAGTCGATGCTCGACGCATATCCATCCCTGCAGAAGATGTACTCTGCGGATGATGGCAACACAGAAGTATTTTATTTCAAGAATGCGACAGCTACATTTTCTTCATTTACACAGGAACCGAAGGTTGTGAAGTTTTAGTAGAGTAGGGGTAGTACATGGTTTTATACATGAATATGAAACAGCTTGGCAAGCGCAGGAATACGGTGAATCAGGTGCCATTTACCTATGCGGCGGCACCGGGCAGCCTGCGGGAGCTGATTGCAGAGACGGTGAAACTTTGTGTGAGCAGATATATCGAGGCGATGAACCGGGGCGAAGCAGTGCTTTCCAATGCGCAGATCGACGATATGGCGCAGATTGGGAAGATTGCTTTCGGCATCGTGTATGGTGAGAAGGCGCCGGATGTTGGGAAGTCCATAGAGACGGCGATGTTTGGGTTTCAGGATGGCTTGTTCCGGGTATTCTTAGGGGACACGGAACTTACGGAATTAGATGAGAAGCTGGAGTTACAAGAGGGCGATACGGTTACATTTATCCGTCTGACGATGTTGGCGGGCAGGATGTGGTAGGGAATTACAGGATTGGGTGAACAGAGTCTTACCACAAGCGTATATGTTGAAAGGGGTTACATATGGCAGAAGACAAGAAGACGAAGCAGGAGTTGGAAGTGCAGGCGAAAATCGCGAATGACTTTAAGCTTGCGCGCAATGAGGCAGACATGGCTTTGAAAGCGTCTTACAGCGCGGAGATTCAGGCGCTGCTTGCAGAATGCAGCAAATATAACGGCGTGACGCAGCTGACGGAAGTCGGAAAGCGGCTGGATAAGCATTTGGCGAAATCGGGCAGCTTGCCATCGGAATTCTTCCGGAAGGAATTAAAGCAGATGCCGGGATGGATACCGGAGCATCTGGTCGAGGATTTCTGCTGTACGATCGATAGCATTACGAAATGGCAGGCGAGCGAGTCTTATTACAGAAGAACGGTGCGAATCAAGCACTACCGGGCATTTATGGGGCGTTATTTCTACATCATGAACACGTACCATGACATGGGAATTTACGGAACCGATCTCGTGTCGGTTTATACGGAGCAGCTGCCGCAGGATGTGCTGTGCTATTATCGGGATCAGAGTACAAATGGACGTCAGTCTGTGTCGGAATACTGGATTCAGGCGGAGTTAGATCGCGGAAATGAGAAGTTAGAAGCAATCATCATGGATATCTTATTTGGCGAGAGTGTGCAGACGAAGCTGTCCGTGGAGATCATCCGTGGCATCTGCATGAGCGGAAATACCCGGCTGCACGAGGCACTGGGCAAGCTGCTTTTGGCTGCGCGTCTGCAGGAAGGATTGCGTCAGGCAATCTGCGAGAATATGGATTACGGAACCGCGGAAGCTTTTCAGACGTTATTCCGCGTTGTGAAGGACAATGATATGCTCCGGTATGCGTCCGTGCTTAGGGCGGTTGCCACATGGACCGGACTCATTGCAAATGAGGAGAGCAAGATCGACCGGATTCAGGAGAAGCAGCTATATATCATCGATACCTATTTGCAGGATGAGAATGTCAGAGCACAGGCACTTAGAAGCGAAGATGCGATGGAAATCTATCTGGCACTCTGGTGCTATGGATTTTATGATGTGGACGATGCATGTGAGCGCATGGGTGAGATTGCGTTATCCGGGACGCGACACCAGCGCATGGTGTTCGGCATGTATATGGAGGCGATGCACCTAGGCAGGGTGTATGTACATGGCATTGCAAAGGAATTCGTGAAGCAGTTTTCGGATGAGCTTGACACGATCGCGGTGATCATGCCATGTCTCATGCCGGATCTCCAGTCGTATATACTTAATCTTGTCTATGAGAAAGGCAGACGTTATAACGGAACACTGCAGAAGATGAATTATGCGGATGTTGGGAAATATTTTGACAACCGGGAAGAGTGTCTGGCGGTTTATGATTGCTTAATGGAGATTCTGCGTCAGATACCTGGCAAGCGGCTGGAAATCAACCCGTGCGTATTCCCTTGGAATGTTGCATATCTGGACAGATCCGACTTGATTTTTCGACTTGCTGTGTGTGCCAGCGCACTTCGGGATGAGGCTAAGATTACAGAGATTGCGGAGATGCTGGGCGATATCGATGTATCGCGGTACGGCAGGGATACGCTGATGCTATTTTTGATCCGGGAGCCTGCAAATGCCCGCCAGCGTGAGATTCTCGTGGATGCGGTAGCAGACAAGGAGACATGCACGAGACAGGAAGCAGCGAAGCTTGTGAAGAAGATGAAGCTGGCGCCGGAGAACTATACGCAGCTTGAGAACATGCTCAAATATAAGAAATCCGACATCCGAGAGACGGTGCTTTCTATACTCTATCAGATGGATGAGGAGAAGCTGGATGGTCTGATCGGCAGACTGCTTACGGATGCGAAGGAAGAGAAGCGCACGGCAGGTTTGGATCTGCTGCTCCAGTTGAAGAAGGACGAGAACAGACAGCGAACATTTGAAAAATGTGTGGCACAGATTGACTATATGGCGCAGACAGTAGCGAATATATCGACGAAGGAGCAGATCCTGATCCGGGAGATCCGGAATACACATGCGGAACAGGCGGATGCGGAAGAAGGATACGGGCTTTATGATGTAAATGCGGAGTATGAACCGGTATTCGATTCTTCGTATCTGGAAGTATGCAAGGCTGTATACCGGCGTTATTTCCCGGAGAGCGGGATTGCGACAGGAAATGCCGGGAAGAGTGCCGGTGTATTTGCGAAGCTCAAGGCAAAATTTACTTCCGGGAAGAAGATAGAACCGGATACGTTCGACATCCATCATGTGCTTCGGGAACTGGACGTACTGTTTGATGCACATAAGAACGATGAATATGAGAGTGAAAACGGCGAAGTACGTATGCTTGGAGAACGGTTCGGATATTGGAGTGGGGACATACCATTTCCAGAGCTCTGGGAGGATTTCTACAGGAAAGAGATACAGACGCCGGAAGCGTGCATGCAGATCTATATTTATGTGAATGGCTATAATTCCGATAAAGCGTATTTTAAGCAATATTGCGAGAGCTTTGTGGATGATCTGTATGGAAGCCGGTATAACGAGGAGCTTCCGACCTATGGCTATATGTCACAGATGCAGACGATTCTGCGCGATCTCTATAACAAACACGTACCGGAAAGTGACAGAAGGAAGCTGGCTGTCGTCGCTGCGGATTATCTGCTCTCGCGCAAGGATGCGCTTGTGCAGGAGAAGAAGACGGTAAATCCAGCGTCTAAGAAGGAAATCATCTGTTATAGAAGTGTGCTTACGCAGGAACAGATCATGGTTATCACAGCGTATATTGCACCGGGCTACGCGGAATATGGAAGTGCAAATGATGTGGAGGCAGATTCGGCACAGGCGACAGAAAATGATACGGAGTTTCTGCATCTCTTCCCATATAATTATGCACTTGCGAAGTGCTTTAATTTCAAGATCCCGCATGATGTTGCGAACGATGGAAATGGCTATTACTGGGTAAATGTCGGTAAGATCATGCACGTGCCGGAGCTTTCGACGTACATTGCGGCATATACGAAGGGGCTGATCAGCCGGGACTGCCTGTATAAGATGGCGTTTGAGGGCAGCCGGATGGATGTAAACCTGAAGTGTTTGTCTGACATTGTGCGGTATATGACCGAGCGGGACAGACAGGTGCAGACAAGAGGCTATGAGTGGAGCTGGACAGCAGGTAATCGGCTGGAGTATGTGCGGAAAATGCTGCTGCATAACCCGGCGAAGGTGTTATCTGAGGCGGATCAGGCGAGCGTGGATACTGCGAAAGAACTGTATCAGGCGATGGCTGGGCTTGTCATGGAGGCGGAGCTTACACGTGGCGATACCGAGACCGCATTTTCCCAGTATGTATATGGGCTGACGAGAATCTATGGCGCGGCGTATTTTGTGCGGATTCTGTCGGCGCTCGGCAAGGAGACGCTGGAACGGTCGACGTATTTTAACAGCAGTTACAGCTCCAGTGTCAGACGAAGTGTGAGCAAGAAGAACAGCCTGTCGCATCTGTTGCAGGCGTGTCTGCCGGATGTCAATGACAGTGCGCAGACGCTTGGCGCACATCTGAAAGGGACGGATATCAGTGAGGCACGTTTAGTTGAGGCGGCAATGTATTCACCGGAGTGGATTGATATTGTGGGTGATTATCTTGGCTGGGATGGATTTACAGCCGGATGTTATTATTTTATGGCACATATGAATGAGTCGTTTGACAACAAGCGGACGGCGATGATCGCGCGCTATACGCCGCTTTCGGTTGAGGAATTAAATGATGGTGCATTTGACCGGGCGTGGTTTACGGAGGTCTACGAGAAGCTTGGAGAGAAGCATTTTACGCTCATATACAAGGCGGCGAAGTATATTTCTGATGGTGCCAAACATGCAAGAGCGAGAAAATACGCGGATGCGGCACTCGGCAAATATAATGAGACAGAGCTGATGCGTGAGATCGAGGCAAAGCGGAATAAAGACCTGCTGATGGCAGTCGGAATTCTGCCGATTGCAGATGAGACGCAGATCAAAGAACGGTATATGTTCCTGCAGAAGTTCAAGAAGGAGAGCAAACAGTTTGGTGCCCAGCGGAGAGCCAGCGAGGCGGCTGCGGTGCAGATTGCATTACAGAATATGGCAATCAATGCAGGCTATCAGGATGTGACGAGACTGATCCTACGGATGGAGAGTCTGGTGGCACAGGGCATGGCAGACTATTTCAAGCCGCATGAAGTCGGAGAAGTATCCGTATGGCTTGAGATGGAAGATGGCGGCAAATGTGCCCTGCTTGTGGAGAAAAATGGCAAGCAGCTGAAGTCTGTTCCGGCGAAGCTTAAGAAGGATGAATATATTGTGGCGATCACTGAGGCAAAAAAGCAGATGGCAGAGCAGGCAAGCCGCACGAAGGCGATGTTAGAAGATGCGATGGAGAGTCAGGAGACATACACGTATGCGGAGATTCAGGGCATGCTTGAAAATCCTGTGATTCACGATCTGGTGGCGGCACTTGTGTTCCGTGTGATGGATGGTGGCGGTGTGTCAGATCATACGCAGGAGGAACAGGCTGTATTTGGATTTGTCACAGCGAAAGGCATAGATGTATTTGCAAATCATGCAGCATATACAGATGAATCCGTGGAGACATTGGCAGATTCAGGAGATGAACCGTGTAACAGTTTGCATCATATTGAGCCATCCGACGATACATTACTGACTGTGGCGCATCCATTCCAGATGTACACACAGGGCATGTGGCATACGATTCAGAAATATGTGTTTGACAACCAGATCATCCAGCCGTTTAAGCAGGTGTTCCGCGAGCTGTATGTGAAGACGGAAGAAGAGCTTAACATGGAGCGTTCCTTGCGTTATGCGGGCAATCAGATCCAGCCGAAGAAGACGGTTGCGTGCCTGAGAACAAGACACTGGGTTGCCGACATCGAGGAAGGCTTGCAGAAGGTATATTACAAGGAAAATATCGTAGCGAGAATCTATGCACTGGCGGACTGGTTCTCGCCGGCAGATATCGAATCCCCAACACTGGAATGGGTTGTGTTCACTGATCGAAAGACAGGAAAGGATCTAAAGATTCGTGAGATTCCGGATATCATATTCTCGGAAGTTATGCGCGACGTGGATCTGGCAGTGAGCGTGGCACATGCAGGAGGCGTAGATCTGGAGACATCGCATTCGACCGTGGAGATGCGGAAGGCAATCGCGGAATTCACGATGCCGCTCTTCAAGCTGACGAATGTGACATTTACAAAGAATCATGCGGTGATTCACGGCGCACGTGCGAACTATACCGTGCATCTTGGCAGTGGCGTAGTCCATCAGGAGGCGGGACCTATGATCAATGTACTTCCGGTGCATTCGCAGCGGCGCGGACGGATATTCCTGCCATTTGTGGACGATGATCCGAAGACATCGGAAGTGCTGACAAAGATATTATTCTTTGCCGAAGATAAGAAGATCAAGGATCCATTTATACTCGAACAGATCCGGCAATAATGGTAAAAAATATTGGGTACACACTTCACAAAAGGTTCACAGTAAAATTAGCACTCGCCACTTGACAGTGCTAATAACCGGGTGTATAGTATAGTCACAATCAAGAAAGGGAAAAGAAAAGGAAAGAAGAAATAGAGAAAATCCCTTAGAGATTGCAAAGTTGTGATATTCAAACGACACCTCAGATTTCTCTGATAGTGCTTAAAGAATACCGTAGGCATTGGTTGTTTAAGTATGAAAGGAGATATGACTTATGTTTACACCTAGTATTTTTGGAGAAAATTTGTTTGACGATTGGATGGACGATTTTGAGAAGGAGTTTGACAAGGAGCTCCGGCCAGCGAAGAATCCGCTTTATGGTAAGCATGCGAAGAACATGATGAAGACAGATGTCCGTGAGACAGATGATTCCTATGAAGTTGACATTGACTTACCTGGATTCAAGAAAGACGAAGTGAATGCACAGCTGCATGATGGATACATTACGATATCCGCTGCGAAGGGTCTGGATAAGGACGAGAAGGATAAGAAGACCGGCAAGTATATCCGCCGTGAGCGTTATGCAGGCAGCATGATGCGAAGCTTCTATGTTGGCGATGAGATTAAGCAGGAAGATATCCATGCAAAGTTTGAGAATGGTATCCTGCAGTTGTCAATTCCGAAGAAGGAAGCAAAAGCCATTGCGCAGAATAACTACATTGCCATTGAATAATCTATGAGAATGTAGCTGCGGTGCATATAAATCTACACCATATACACAATCGACTTTGAAACTTAACGTAAAGTAAGGGAAGGAAGTGTGAGATATGGACAAGAATCCAAAACATCCATTGAAGAAAAAGAAAGTTATGCCGAAGGTTTGTGCAACAGCAAATCATAACGCAGATCAGCCGGAGATGGTCGCTTCTTCAAAGAAGAAACATTAGTGAGATATAAGAAATGCCCTGCATGTTGAAAGAACATGTGGGGCATTTCTTTTGCTGGTTTCTTACAAAATTTTTGAAAGATATATGTATTTCTGCACACGTAAAAATTACCATAATAATATTAAGATAACAATATAAATGCATGTAAGAATCTGATATAATATATTTACAGGTTATTTGATACGGTACCAAAGTAAAAGTATATGGTCATTGACTATATCATGGAAAACGAAAAAGAAAAGGAGATTCGGTATGCAGTTTGGTTATTTTGACAATGAGAATCGGGAGTATGTAATTACAAATCCCAAGACACCGGCACCTTGGGCGAACTACTTAGGCTCCCCGGAATATGGTGCTTTGATTTCAAACAATGCAGGTGGTTACAGTTTTGCAAAGTCTGGTGCGAATGGCAGAATCCTGCGCTATGTATTCAATAATTTCGATCAGCCGGGACGTTACATTTACATTCGTGACAATGACAGCAAAGATTACTGGTCTGCATCCTGGCAGCCGGTAGGAAAGAGCCTGGATACGTATAAGAGTGAGTGCCATCATGGTATTTCGTATACGAAGATTATGGCAGATTACAGTGATATTCACACAGAGGCACTCTATTATGTGCCATTGAATAAGACATATGAAGTATGGAATCTGAAAGTAACAAACAATGGTTCTGAAAAGAGAAATCTCACCCTGACCGGATATGCAGAATTTACAAACAACAGCAATTATGAGCAGGATCAGGTGAATCTGCAGTATTCATTATTTATTTCCAGGACAAGCTTTGTAGAAAACCGGATTCGCCAGACGGTGCATGGGAATCTGGATGTACTCGGAGCTGGTGAGACAGTCGATGATAAGCGTCCGACAGACCGGATCTTCGGACTTGCCGGAGCAGATGTTTCTTCCTATTGTGGAGATAAGGAAGTATTTATTGGAAGATGTAATGGCTATGGCAATCCGGATGGCGTGGTAAACGGAGATCTTGGAAATGCTTTAAGCTATAATGAAAATTCTTGTGGCGCGCTTTCTACTGTTGTTGAGCTTATGCCGGGTGAGACAAAGAATATTGCGTTTATCCTTGGATTAAAGGAAAATGATGAGGCAGAAGCTATCATGAACAGCTATACGGATCCAGCGGATGTCTGTGAGAAGGAACTGGCTGAGTTAAAGACTTACTGGGGTGAGAAATTCTCCCATTTCCAGGTACAGACACCAAGCAAGGAATTTGATTCGATGATTAATACCTGGCATGCCTATAACTGCTTCATGACATTTATCTGGTCAAGAGCAGCATCATTCATCTATTGTGGACTTCGGAACGGATACGGATATCGTGATACGGTGCAGGATATTCAGGGAATTATTCATCTGGCACCGGAGATGGCAGCAGATAAGATTCGATTTATGCTTTCGGCACAGGTTGCCAATGGTGGTGGACTTCCACTTGTGAAGTTCACACACAATGCCGGACATGAGGATACACCGGACGATGCTTCTTATGTGAAGGAGACAGGACATCCGGCATATCGTGCGGACGATGCATTGTGGCTGTTTCCAACAATTTATAAATATGTAACAGAAACCGGAAATCTGGCATTTATGGATGAAGTGATTCCTTATGCAAATAAAGATGAAGGTACGGTGTATGATCATCTGAAACGTGCGATTGATTTCTCTATGAAACATCTTGGCCGACATGGCATGCCGGCAGGACTTTATGCAGACTGGAATGACTGCCTGCGGCTTGGAAAAGATGGGGAGTCATCCTTTGTTGCATTGCAGTTTTATTATGCAATGACAATTCTTCGTAAATTCGCTGAGTATAAAAATGATTCTGCGTACATTTCTTATCTGGATAAGAGCCAGAAAGATCTCTGGAATGTGATTCAGAATCTCTGCTGGAATGAAGACCGATTTATCAGGGGCTTTACAGAAAAAGGAGAAGTAATCGGTCAAAGGACAGATCCGGAGGCAAATATGTGGCTGAATCCACAGAGTTGGGCGGTTATCAGCGGATTTGCCTCTAAGGCACAGGCGGAAGCTGCAATGGAGAATGTGTATGCGCAGTTAAATACAGCGTTTGGTGCCGTACTTATGGATCCACCGTACCATGCGCATGCATTTGATGGCGCTCTGGCGGTTATCTATAATCAGGGGGTAAAGGAAAATGCGGGAATATTCTCCCAGTCACAGGGCTGGCTGATCCTGGCAGAAGCATTACTTGGACATGGAAACCGTGCGTTTGAGTATTATATGGAGAATTCACCGGCAGCTCAGAATGATAAAGCAGAAGTGAGAAAGCTTGAACCTTATTGCTATGGTCAATTTACAGAGGGTAAGGCAAGTCCTCATTTTGGACGATCCCATGTGCACTGGCTGACGGGTACGGCATCAACAGTTATGGTAGGCAGTGTCGAAGGTATTCTGGGCATGCGCCCGGATTTCTATGGATTGCGGATAGCACCATCCATCCCGGCAGAATGGGACGGATTTACAGTGGAGAAGGATTTCCGCGGAAAGCATCTCCATATTGAGGTGAAAAATCCGGGACATGCAGAGTCTGGATTTAAGAGCATGGAAATCAATGGTCAGACTATCTTCAATAATTATGTGAAAGACGAGTGGCTTATGTCAAACGGGGATAATATAATCACATTATATATGTCATAGATTTTACCGGTCAGGGAGTCCGGAGGCATTCAGATACAGGGACTGATATCGCTTTGGTGTCAGTCCTGTCTGTTTTTTGAATACTTCTGTGAAGTAACTTTGATCTGAAAATGCAAGAATCGAAGCAATTTCAGCCGCGGAATAGGAAGAGTGAAGCAGCATATTTTTGGCAGTTTCAATCTTTGTCTGCTGGATATAGTCGCTGACTGTCATACCGGTTTCCTTGTGGAAAAGGCGGGAAAGATAGGATGAATTTAATCCTGTCAGCTCTGCAAGCCGGGAAAGCGTAATTTTCGTATGTAGATGATCGTAAATATAATCGAGGCATTTTGAAATTGGCTTTGAGGTGATCTTTTTCTTGCGCAGATTCTTCATGCGTCTGGCATAATCCAGGCAGGCTGTTGTATGAAGGGTATTTAATTCATCCATCGTAGAGACACGATCGGCTTCTTGAATATAGAAATCACTAAGGGCATATGAGGTAGACAAATCCAGACCGCCTTCAATGCAATAGCGCGCAAGCATCGCCATCGTGATTGCAAAATGATACTTCAAGCTTTGCAGTGGCGAATCAGATAATTCTCCAAGACCTTTTTTTTCACTGATCTTTGCTAGACATAGTTCTTTTGCTTTCTCAACATCGCCGGATTTTATAGTTGTATAAAATTCAAGTTCCGGGTCGTATTGCGCACGCAGAATCTCTTTATCTTTATAGACGTAATCGCGATATATTTTCCTGCTGATTTTCATACTTTGGCTCCATTAATTATATAAGATATAATTTATCGTGTTAAAACTTATCTGTATTTAGAATTGATATAATTATAGCAGATAATCTGTGTGAGAACAATCGAACAAAATGCAACAAATAATTGCTTTACTTTGTATTATGTATAGGGTACAATTTTCACAGCGCATTGTTTCAAATATCTTAGAAAATAAAAATGAACAAATGTTCGGATTTCTTATTGACTTTTCGAACAGAAGTGTAGTATAGTAGAACAAACAGAAACGAACATATGTTTTGATAACATGGATGGAAGATAACGGAGGTTTATGGTATGGCAAGCGAAGAAAAGATGAAAGCATTGGATGCGGCACTGGCGCAGATCGAGAAGCAGTATGGTAAGGGTTCAGTGATGAAGCTTGGAGATCAGTCTGCAAATATGGGAATTGATGTAGTTCCGACCGGTTCTCTGAGTCTGGATCTGGCACTTGGACTTGGAGGTATGCCAAGAGGACGTATTATTGAGATTTATGGTCCGGAGTCAAGTGGTAAGACAACCGTTGCACTGCATGTGGTTGCTGAAGTACAGAAGATGGGGGGGATCGCTGGTTTTATCGATGCAGAGCATGCACTCGATCCAACCTATGCATCCCATATTGGTGTCGATATTGATAACCTGTATATTTCACAGCCGGATAATGGCGAGCAGGCACTGGAGATTACAGAGACGATGGTTCGTTCCGGTGCGGTAGATGTAATTATTGTGGACTCTGTTGCAGCTCTTGTACCGAAGGCAGAGATTGACGGCGAGATGGGTGATTCCCATGTAGGTCTGCATGCGAGACTGATGTCTCAGGCACTCCGAAAGCTGACAGGTATTATCAGCAAGTCTAATTGTGTGGTTATCTTTATCAACCAGCTTCGTGAGAAAGTAGGTGTGATGTTTGGTAACCCAGAGACGACAACCGGTGGTCGTGCATTGAAGTTTTACGCATCTGTCCGTCTGGATGTGCGCCGGATTGAGACATTGAAGGTTGGTGGCGAAGTTGTTGGTAACCGTACAAGAGTCAAGGTTGTAAAAAATAAGGTTGCACCTCCATTCAAGGAAGCAGAGTTTGATATTATGTTTGGCAAGGGTATCTCCAAGGAAGGCGATATTTTGGATCTGGCTGTTTTGCATGATATCATCAACAAAGCAGGCGCATGGTACTCTTACAATGGGGAGAAAATCGGACAGGGACGTGAGAATACGAAGCTGTATCTGGCGAATAATCCGGATGTTATGGAAGAGATTGAGCAGCAGGTACGGAATAAGTGTGGGATTGGCGTAGATGCAGAGCAGACAGAAGACGAAGAGTCATAAGCAACAAACTACATACAGTGCATTTGATACGGCAATTTATTATCTTACCTTCCGGGATCGTTCCCGGAAGGAGCTTTGTGACAAGCTCGCAGAAAAAGGATATGAGGAAGCAGAGATTACAGATGCAATTGAGAAGCTGATGTCCTATGGTTATATTGATGACGAACGTTATGCCGCATCGTATATTCGGAATCAGATGCGTGCAAAAGGCAGACGCAGGATCACAATGGAGCTTTCCGGAAAAGGCGTAGATTCTGAGATGACGCGTGAATTGTGTATGGAACTGGTGCCCGATGAAGCGGATACGGTCTATGATTTACTGGAAAGACGTTATGGTAACTTGGATTTTTCAGATGAAGGACAGATGCGGCGTATGTATTCCTTTTTTGCACGACGGGGATTTAGGTATGAGGATATTCGCAGAGCGGTGTCAGAATATAGAAAAAATATTGAAAAAATATAGAAAAGTAATCTATTTTTTCTTACAATTTGCATAAAAAAAGTAAAGTATTCCTTGACACTAGTATAAAAAAAGTATAATATTTAAGTGTTGTAGTTATGCAATAAAACTAAATAAGGAGGTGCTCCTGAGTTGTCAGACGAAGCAATCAAATATGTGATTTTCGCTGTAATACTCGTGGTTGCAATTCTCGTTACCTGGTTTTTAGCGATTGCGTATCGTAAGAACGTGGCAGAGGCAAAGCTTGGTAAGGCAGAGGATAAGGCTAGAGAGATTATAGATGAAGCACTGAAAGCTGCGGAGGCAAAGAAACGTGAGACACTTCTTGAGGCGAAGGAAGAAGCCATGAAGACGAAGAATGAGATTGACAAAGAAGTCAAGGATCGTCGGAATGAGCTTCAGCGCATGGAAAAGCGTGTTCTTTCCAGAGAGGAAAATCTCGACCGGAAGACCGAAGCTGTAGAGAAGAAAGAAGCTTCATTATCACGTAAAGAGGCAGAACTCACGAAGCTGAAGCAGGAAGTTTCAGATTTGGAAGCAAAAAGAACTCAGGAACTGGAAAGAATTTCCGGATTAACCTCTGAACAAGCAAAGGAATACTTATTAAAGACTGTTGAAGACGAAGTAAAGCATGAAACAGCAGTCATGATCAAAGAATTAGAAACACGAGCAAAAGAAGAAGCAGATAAGAAGGCAAAGGATTACGTTGTGACAGCTATTCAGAAGTGTGCTGTTGATCATGTATCAGAGACAACGATTTCCTTAGTACAGTTGCCTAACGATGAGATGAAGGGAAGAATCATTGGTCGTGAAGGACGAAACATTCGTACTTTAGAGACTATGACAGGTGTTGATTTAATTATTGATGATACACCGGAAGCAGTTTTGCTTTCAAGTTTTGATCCGGTTCGTAGAGAAGTAGCCAGAATCGCACTTGAAAAGCTGATTGTGGATGGAAGAATCCATCCGGCACGTATTGAAGAGATGGTCGAGAAGGCTCAGAAAGAGGTCGAGACTATGATGCGTGAAGAGGGAGAGGCTGCAACCCTGGAAGTCGGTGTACATGGTTTACATCCTGAACTGATACGTCTTCTTGGTAAGATGAAGTTCAGAACAAGTTATGGACAGAATGCATTGAAGCATTCTATTGAGGTAGCTCATTTGTCCGGTTTGCTTGCCGGAGAGCTTGGGCTTGATGTTCGTGTAGCAAAGCGTGCAGGTTTGTTACATGATATCGGAAAATCTATTGATCATGATGCAGGTATGGAAGGTTCTCACGTATCCATTGGTGTTGATCTTTGTAGAAAGTACAAGGAGTCGGCAACGATTATCAACGCTGTTGAGGCACACCATGGTGATGTAGAACCACAGAGTTTGATCGCATGTATTGTACAGGCTGCAGATGCTATATCTGCTGCACGTCCAGGTGCAAGACGCGAGACGTTGGAGACATATACAACACGTCTGAAGTCCTTGGAAGACATTGCCAATGGATTTAAGGGTGTTGATAAGACTTTTGCTATTCAGGCGGGACGAGAAATTCGAGTAATGGTAGTTCCAGAGCAGGTAACAGATGCGGATATGGTATTACTCGCACGGGATATCTCAAAGAAGATTGAATCAGAACTTGAATATCCGGGCACAATCAAGGTAAACTTGATCCGAGAGTCGAGAGTAACCGATTACGCAAAGTAATTTTTGTTATCAATGAATTTATGGAAAGTATTGAGAATACAAGTTTTCAATACTTTCCTTTTTTGTTTATTTCCTGTATTATATATAGAGATAAATTATGAATGTGAATGGAAGCAGAGGTACATAAATATGGTTGAATTTAAAAGAAAAAGTCTGGAATTATTGTATGATGCGAAAATCGTAGCCTTATATAAGGATATTTTGGAGACACCGGATGGTGGAGAAGTTGTATATGATCTGATCAGACATAAGTCCGGAGGCGGTGCAGGTATCCTGCTGGTGGATGAGGAAGAGTATACTTATCTGGTGAGGCAGTACCGTAATTCTTTGGATGCAGTAGATCTGGAAATTCCGGCAGGGGGATATAGCTTCCATGGAGAATCCGGTGAGATATGTGCTCTTCGGGAAGCAGAGGAGGAGACCGGCTGGATTCCACAGGATATCTATCATGTGAACAATATGATCTCTTCGGTTGGGACCTTTGACGAGAAAACAGACGTCTATATTGGACGCAATCTGAAAAAAGGCAAGCGGCATTTGGATCCGACGGAGTTTATCGAGATTGTTCGAGTATCTATGGAAGAGGCGAGAGAGATGATTTATTCGGGTAAGATTGTAGATAGCAAGACAATTGTCGCGATTCTTGCTTATTATGATAAGAAGAGTCGAGGAATATTTAATTAGACAGGCACATATGCTTTAGGGAGTGAACAATCACTCCCTAATTTTTATGCAGTAGGAGTAGAAGAAAATGCCATATGAAAGTGAAAAAATAAAGAGCCGTGTATTTTATTATCTATGCATGGTGTTAGCAGGATGCATTCTTGCGAACGTTGTGCTGCGATGCGATCGGGATTTACAGGCGTTTATATTACCATTTACAGATAGCAGTCAGTTGGCTGGTATATCGGTGCAGAAAACAATGCTTTATGTATTTTTGCAACGTGTAAAGCAGATGGTCATTGTATATCTGCTGTATAAGGTGTTTCCGGCAAAGGCGGTATTTTCAATCGGGTTGAGTGTATTACTGTTCCTGTTTGGCTTTGTAATCAGTTGTCAGATGTTTTATCTTGGTATTTCCGGGGTTTGGTTCCTGCTGTTGTGCCTGTTTCCACATTACCTGATCTATCTTGGAATGTTGTATTATCTGGCGGTGGAAGTACGTAAGACAGGAGAGGATAAAATGAGGAAAAGAATGGCGGTGTTAGTTCTTATTATGACGTTTTTTGTCGGAATTATATCTGAGAGTATTCTTTCAAAAATTTTTTTAAAAAATTTTCTCCAATATATAGGCATGTAAATACATGCATTTCAACATATTGTATAAATGTTACAAAATGTTACAAAATTTGAAAAAATGTGAAAAAATTATGTTTGATTTTAGACGGAATAGTAATTATAATGTAATAGATAAAGGCAGAATGTAGTCGGAATAGGATGCATTTTGTCGAGGGAATGGAAGGACTTTGGGTATGGAAACACAGATTGAGAATTACATTGATTACTTGAATAGCGTGAAGCATGCAAGTGCGAATACGATTGCATCCTATCGGAGAGACTTGAAGAAGATGAGCCGCTTTTTTGCGGACAGACAGTGTATGGATGTGCGCGAGCTTCGGGGAACAGACCTGAATTCGTATGTGCTGGATATGGAGAGTCATGGTATGTCCACAGCGACGATATCCAGAAGCATCGCAAGTATGAAATCGTTTTTCCTGTATCTGTTAAAGCAGGGCGAGATCACAGAAGATTATGCGGACGCATTGAAGCCACCGAAGATTGAGAAGAAAGCACCTGAGACACTTTCTATAGAGGAGATTAATCTGCTCTTAGATCAGCCGTCGCGCCTGACACCAAAGGAAATCCGGGACAAGGCAATGTTGGAGCTTTTGTACGCGACGGGGATGCGTGTATCAGAACTTATTAATCTGAAGATTACAGATGTCAATCTGACAATGAATTATATATTGTGCCGGGATGCATCAAAGGAACGAGTGATTCCAATCGAGAATGTAGCGAAGATGGCACTGGAGAATTATATTAAGTCTGTGCGGGAAGCCATCAGTCATGGAAGTATGTTCCTTTTTACGAATATGAAAGGGCAGCCGATGACCAGACAGGGTTTCTGGAAGCTGATCAAGGCGTATGCGGCAAAAGCTGGTATCGAGAAGGATATCACACCACATATGATTCGTCATTCCTTTGCATCACATCTGGTATCAAATGGCGCAGATCTGAAGGCCGTGCAGGAGATGCTCGGACATTCAGATATCTCGACTACACAGATTTATCTGCGTAGCAGACAGAGCAAATTAAAAGAAGAATATGAAAAAGCACATCCACGTGCAAAGATGGCTTGAATGTCATATAGGAATATGAAATAAACCTCATTATCAGAAAAGTCTGGTAATGAGGTTTTTTACTGAATGTCAGACAATATTATTGCTGTTTTTGAAGATTGGTGAATATGTTGTCACTCACACCGTGTTGCAGCAGATAGTCTTCCCATAATGCATAATACTGTGCCTGCAAATGGACACCATCGTGGGAATAATCTGATTTTATTCCCAGTGGAACGGTTCCATCCATGTCACAGACGGTTGGATTCATGTCGAGATAGAAGATATGTTGACCATCCGCATATTGTGCAATCAGAGCATTTCTGCAATCGATGTTGTCATTGTTATACACATCGGATTTGTCAGCGTAGCTCTGGGTAACGTGCATCATTCCCATGATAAATATCGCAGCATCTGGCTGTAATTCCTGAATTTGATCTAAGACTCGTTTGTATTGCGCCTGATAGTCTTTGGCGTGTCCGGTACCAAGCTCATTTACTCCACACATAATATATATTTTCTTATACTGTTTTGCTGCAAGGGCGTAAGGAACCGTTTCTCCGTTAGCCATAGGCTTTTCCATCAGATCCCAGATAGAGATACCATCCTTGTAATAAAAATCTGCACTGGAGTTTATGCGAAGGGTACCATAATCATGAAGTCCCTCAATACGGGAATCTCCGATAAACACAGCATCATCAAAATAATGTGCATCTACAGAAATATAATCGTAATTCGTTGTGCATGCAATCTGATCGTTGTCTTCGTAGTAAGCAGACCGTGCATACCGCATAGGCACTGTTTCATAGGTTGTAGGAATCGGTTCACTTCCATCCGTGCGTACAGCATCTGAGGGAGTAGCCTCAGGCGTAGCATCTGATGTGGTAGCGTCCAACGCAGTAGCAGTTTTTTCAGGAATGGAATCTATAATATCTGTCGGAATGGATGTAGTTTCTTTCAAAAAAGGATCCTCTTTTATCATTGCAGACATAAAAAGGGTGTGATCCTTGGAGATTCGTAAATGAAATTCTCCGCCGATACCGCCGGCTATGGCATATAAGGTATATCCCGTAACAGATAATAAAATCAGGGATATAAGAGGACATTCACGGAGAAATTTCCACAGTTTATTAAATTGATGGGGAAAGTTATGCATATGTTTAAGCCTTCTTAAAATTTAAAATATAAAAACGGGTTGTCTGCACCGGAGGCAATCTGGTAGACAGAGAGCCAGAAGAGTACAAGCAGTATAATCTTACATCCCCACGTTTTATGAAAGCGGTTTAACAGCTTCATAGGGATGGAAGTACAGCAAATAGCACAGATGGCAAATAACCACCAATAAGTTCCAAGCAGTTCCCAAAACTTTGGAAGAGTATTGACCTGAATTGATCCTTTTACAGGCAGGAAAAATAACCGTTTCAGGTAATTTCCTAAAGTAGGCAGATCGGAAATGTTGAAGATTGTCCAGGAAACCGGGATTACAATCAACATATAAATATGAGACAGGATTTTATGCTTTTCCAGCTTGTCCAGTAAAAACAGTTTCTCAACTGTCTGCAGGACGAAGAAAAACATCCCCCATATAATAAAATTCCAATTAGCGCCATGCCAGAGTCCGGTGAGCAGCCATACAATAAATATATTGAGAATCATTCGTTTTTTCCCTTTGCGGTTTCCGCCCAGAGGGATATAGACATATTCCCGGAACCATCTGCCAAGTGTGATATGCCATCTTCGCCAAAAATCAGTGGAAGAGGTTGCGCAGTAAGGGTTTCTAAAGTTGGTAGGAAGCTTGAAACCAAGAATCCTGCCAAGACCGATTGCCATCAGGGTATATCCAAAAAAGTCAAAGAAAAGCTGCATGGAAAATCCCCAGGAACCAAGCCATGCGGTAAGTGGATGGATTCCCATAACACCGGCAACCATAATGGTGTTCCAGATGGAGGCAATTTTGTTTGCAAGCAATACTTTGTAAGCAAGTCCAAGTACAAAAACTGTAGTACCCCATTCCAGCTGGGACAAAGAAACCTTACGGCTTTTCAGGCTTTTTCTGACCTCATCAAATCCGGTAATCGGCCCCTCAATCAGTTTTGGAAACATACAAAGATAGGTAGCAAAATCTATAATCCCTTCGGCAGGCTCGTATTTGCGCCGATAGACGTCTATGACATAGGAGGCTGCCTGAAAAGTATAAAAACTGATACCGAGTGGAAGTGTGAATGGTACAAGCTTCCAAATGGTTGTACCGGCGATATCATTTATGATGCCGATAAAAAAATTCAGGTATTTAAAAAAGAATAATAAACCAAAGTTAAATACCATGGAAGCAATCAGCCATATCATCCGGAGCTTCTGAGAGGATACACCGGATGCATCCTCCTTCTTCCATGCATTTGCAATCTGCATCGCTGCAAAATGATTGGCAAGGACAGAGAGAATCATCAAAAGAATGTAGGATGGTTCTCCGATTCCATAGAAGATCAGACTTCCAATCAATAAAATACCGTTTCTATACTTAAATGGAACTGCAAAATATACAATCAAAAAAACCGGTAAGAAACGGAATAAAAACTCTATACTTGAAAAGACCATGTTATAAATCCTTCTTCACTAGTTGTAAATCTTTTTCAGTGTATCTATTTTGGCAGTTGTATTTTGCATGAGCAGATCCAGAACTGTGATCGCACACATGGATTCTACAACTACAACGGCACGTGGACCGATGATTGGATCATGACGTCCTTTGATCTCCATCGTGATTGCTTCATGTGCCCGTGTGATGGTTTCCTGCGCCTGAAAGATAGATGGCGTAGGCTTGAATGAAGCACGTACCAGAATCGGACTGCCGTCACTCATGCCGCCAAGTGTTCCACCAGAGTGGTTGGTACGTTTTCTTACAGTATCTCCATCCATGTAAAAATTATCATTGTTTTCGGAACCAATCGAAGCGGTGACAGCTGTACCATCCCCGATTTCAATTGCCTTGACGGCGCCAATCGACATGACAGCCTGTGCCAGCTTGGCATCGAGCTTGTCGAAGACAGGTTCACCAACACCGGCAGGAACACCGGTTATGATGCATTCCACCATAGAACCAACGGAATCTTTCTTTTCCATCATTTCCTGTAAATAAGCAGCAGCCTGCTTGGCACATGCCGAATCCGGCATATACAGCGGGTTCTGGCTGATAGCATCAAAATCAATATCGGAATCCGGTACTTTGATTGAACCGATAGCACGCGTATATGCGGTCAGGGTAATGCCAAGTTCTTTCAGAACTTTTGCAGCAACTGCACCGGCAGCAACACGACCGATTGTCTCGCGACCGGAGGAACGACCGCCACCACGGTAATCGCGGAAGCCGTACTTTTCATCAAAGCAGTAGTCTGCATGCCCCGGGCGGTAGCTTTCTGCAATCGAACCGTAGTCTTTGGATTTCTGATCTTCATTCATAACAACGAGAGAAATCGGGGTGCCGGTTGTCTTCCCTTCAAAAACGCCGGACAGGATAGAAACCTTGTCACCCTCGTTCCGTTTCGTTGTGAATTCGTTTTGCCCGGGTTTTCTACGATTAAGATAGATCTGGATATCTTCCTCTGAGAGAGTAATTCCCGCGGGACAGCCATCGATAACAACGCCGAGTCCTTTTCCGTGGGATTCTCCCCAGGTTGTTACTGTAAATAATTTGCCATATATAGAACCTGCCATAGGTTTGATTTCCTTTCATATTTATAATATAATATTTTGAAGAGAATTATACATCTTTTTGCGGATAATAGGAAGTAGGAAAATAATACTTTACAAGAAATAAGTCTTGTGGTAAGATATCAAATGCCGTCACTTGGTTATAGGATCACTCCGACCATAACTCAGCGACCGGACAAAATAAGAAAATGGAGGAAAAAAGCATGATTACAGCAGATCAGAAGAAAGAGATCATTGAGAAGTATGCTCGTACAGCAGGTGATACAGGTTCACCGGAAGTGCAGGTTGCACTCCTTACAGCAAGAATCAACGACCTGAATGAGCACTTCAAGGTACATCCAAAGGATCACCACTCAAGAAGAGGTCTTCTTAAGATGGTTGGTCAGAGAAGAAACCTTCTCGCATACCTTAAGAGCAAGGATATCGAGCGTTACAGAACACTTATCGAGCAGCTTGGTCTTAGAAAGTAATAACAACAAATTAGTAAATAAACTTAAAATCACACACTACAAAAGGGATTGCGTCTGCAATCCCTTTTTCATGATTATAATCAGCCATATAGCTGTGAGCCTGTTTCTGATTTTTGTATGATTGTCTGTCATTTCTCTGTCTGACTGTTGTCTGTTGGTTCCAGTGTGCCAAGCCACGGGTTATAGATGCTGCCATCGATGGCACTGATTATGACATATGCAGTTTGCGCGGTATAGCCGCTTTTGCTTGGCGTTTCGAGATAAAACCATGCAGGGGTGAGGGAGTAGGAGTTATGGTTTTCATCGGAAATCCGGATCAAACCATAGCAGATTTTTTGTACCATCATTTTATTTGTTGACGGTGAGGAATTGTTGTCCGGTACAGAATATGGATCTTTGGCGGAACAGAAATCGATATAAGCCTGTGCAACCGCATCAATCTGATCAAAGGAAAGAGTTGTGGCATGTTCCGTTTTTATGGAATCGACCTTCATTGGATTATTCCAGATCAGATAGGAAAGTCCGTCGCTATCCACATTGGCAATCAGGGATTCATATCCATATAAGTCGTGTGCTTCATCTTCGGGAAAGCTTATTGAGTAACCGGAATCGTCCCCTTGGATGTCGGCATTTGAGTAATCTGTCAGAGTTGGCTGCAATAGTTCGGTTGTATATGGAGCTGCAAGTCCGTTCAGACTGCGGACAGCATAAATCAGATAGGAATCAACAGTGGAAGAACCGTCATCCTGAGGTTCTTTTACAAGCATGGAATCATCGATACTATAATGTCCTACATTAAAATGGTAGGCATTTAACGTAGTCTGAACAGCGTAGTCGGTCAGACTGAACGTTTGCAGATAATCTTCCGCAATCTGTCTGGCTTCTGTATCAGAATAGGTACAGATATTTTCGTCATATGTATCTAAGAATGCTTCCTCGATTGGAAATGCGGACATGTTGCTTACAGAAAAGTCAACCGAACCAATGGCATAGTCCTTATATACGATCATACGGCAGAAAACACAATTCTGTAAAAATGCAAGGTAATAATGCTCATCACGAATCGTGCCTTGCAGAATACAGAATTTGTGTGGCTTAAAAGTAGTTGCTGGGTCATCCTCCGGGTTATAGGGATTGATATACCATTTAATTTCGCCGTCGGTTTCTATGACACGCTTTGCTGCATCGGTATCATGCTGTTTGCTTGAAAGCATATCGGTAGCATCGTAATATTCTGCAACCATGTATTCCGGGATCGTCGAGAAATCCTCATAGCTTTTAAACGTATCTTCCCATGCGCCACAGGCAGAGGTTAGATCCTCAATCGAACGAAAATCATATGGCATAAAAAGTGAATAACTTCCCTCATCGAAGATCATTTCTGCGTACGTCTGGATGTCTTCGTCCGTGAAGTCAGCGCGGGACAAGGACGCAACTGGTGCTGATTTCTCAGCAAGCGAAGTATCTACCTGTGCCTGTACAGTCAGAGTTCCTTTATCCCCCGGAACCGTGTAGTCGAGATTCCGGATAGGGTCATCTGTGGCATCAGACGTAGATGCGGTATCTCCCTGATAGATGACAGTTTCTTTCCTGCCGCAGGCAGAGAGACAGGATGCGAGAAGTGTAATAATTAAAATCCAAGATAGTTTCTTCATAGGTGTTCTCCTTTCGCTTTAGTTGATGTTACCGTTATAATCATGATAGATGCTTCCGTCGATGGCACTGATTATGACGTATGGGGAAAATGTACAAAATGGGGAAGAAAGAGATTCCCCATCGATCATGTAATACCACGCAGGAATATACATATAGGAATCAGATTCTTCGTCAAATAACCGGATCAATCCATATTGAATCTCCTTGATTTTGTAGGTGTTATCCGCAGAAAATGGTAAAGTCGTCCCATCGAACTTCGAGATGTAATCTTTGGCGATTGCGTCAATCTGATCGAAAGAGAGCAGTTGTGCATTTGTCTCTAAGACTTCCTCTACTTTCATCGGATTCTGGATAACCAGATAGTTGATACCATCATTTCCGACATTCGCGAAGATGGCTTCGTATCCATATCTGGCATTCGTGTAAGAATCGTTGGAGCTGCTGTTTTCACCGATTGTCACGGAGACTAGTTCGCGGGAGAAATTGAAATCCGTATGAACAGGAGCAATACCGTCCACATTTCTGCCGCCATAGAGCAGATAGGAATCATAGGAATATCCATCGTTTGAAGAATCGCTGGCTATGATTTCCCCATCTTTCGTTATCTCGTAATCGGGCTTTATGGTCTGCGCCTTCTGTACATCTGTGATCGTGTAATCGGAGATTCCCATAGTCTGAAGCGTATCAAGCACCATTGCTTTTGATTCTTCCTTAGAATACTGACACTCATCGGAGTACGATTCATTCTCATAAAGAGGGTTTGCGTAGGTGTCGTAGTATTGCGGATACTGGATATATGGTTCGTAGATCGTGTGGAGCAGCATTGTACAGTACACATCCGTCTGTATAAACGACAGATAGTAAGGCTTCTGGCTGATCGTTCCTTTGATGACGCAGAAATTTGTATAAATATCCGTATTTTCGGAGGAGGTGAAACGATACCATTTCAGGGAACCATCCGTATGAATCGGGGTAACCACGTTGTCATTCGCCATACATTGCTGGGCGATATAGTATTCCTGCAGCAAAGAGTATGGAATGTCTGCGCTGTCGTTATACTGTGCGATTTTCTCCTGCATATCGGCACACGCACTTTTGACCTCCTCATCCGGGCGCAGGACATAGGGCAGGAATAATGCGTAGCTTCCAGCATCGAAGATGGCATCTGCAATCCGCTTCATATCCGCCTCGGTGTAGTCGCTTCTGGAGACTTTTACCACAGGGGAACTTTGTGCCGATAAACTGGTATCGACATCGGCATCCACCGTAAATGTCAGGAGTCCGTCTGTGACCTCATAATTCCGGTGCAGAACCGAAGCGGTGGCAGCATCGCTTGTCGTTGCCGGTTCATCCACGTATGAGAAATCTTTATCCTTTCCACACCCAGACAAGGTAGATAGTAAAAGGATAGATATGAGAATGCCTGCAATTCGTTTCTTCATAAGATCGTCCTCCTTTTTAATCCGATTTATTTCGATGCTGATAGATGTAGCCAAGTGCATCATTGTAGATACTTCCGTCGATGGCGTTGATGACGACATAGGCAGATGGGAAATAATAGGGTTTGCTTTCTTCGTTTCCTTCTGCTACGTAATACCATGCCGGGAGCAACTGGTAGGAATCATCCGCTTCGTTGGATACCCGGATCAGTCCATACCGGATATCGGTTATGTCATACACCGTCTCATCAAAGGTGTGTTTGTTGATGTAGTCCTGTGCAATTGCATCGACCTGGGAGAAATCCAGCGTGTTTGCCATATCGACGTCGATGGTTTCGATCTTCATAGGGTTGGAGACAATCAGATAATTCAAGCCGTCATTTCCGACATTGGCGGTGATGGATTCGTAGCCATAGAAGGTATAATCCTCATAATTGGAGATTGTTCCGTTTTCGTCCTGATCCATGCTTTCATAATCCGTCAGCTCTGTCTGGAAGTTCGCAGTGGTGTAGACAGGAGTAAGTGCATCTAAGCTGCGCCCACCGTAGACCAGATAGGAATCATAGGAAATAACCGGTTCTTTGTTGTAGTTTGCTGATACCTGATAATCGTCATCAATATCGTAGACAGTCCGGATGGTCTGTGTCGGAAATACGCCGGTAACTACATAATCATCGATTCCCATTCGGGAGAGCGTATCGGTGACAAGTGTTGAGGCACCTTCTGTAGAATACGAGCAGATGTTGTCGCTGCCGGCAAGCGTTTCGAGCATGTCCGGGCGGATCGGGGATAATTGATTAAACCAGCCATAGGTAAGCTCTTCGTTATAATCTTTGTGTAACACAAGCATACAGTGCTTGCGCGTCTGGACGAAGGAAAGCTGATAGTCCTTTCCGTCTATCGCGCCACGGATATTACAGAAGTTGCAAAATTCCTCACTGTCTGCACTTGGCTTGATGGTTGGATAGTATTGAATCGTTCCATCTGTCTCGATAGGATCAAAGACTCCGCTTGCTTTCGCATTTTGTGCGTAGGAACATTCCGCCAACAGATTATATGGAATCTCGGATTTGTCTGCGTAGGTAGCGAATGTCTCTGCAAATGCATCGCAGGCAGCATTTACTTCTTCCTTTGACTGACGGCTGTACGGCAGGAATAATTTATAGCTTCCCTCATCGAAAATCGCAGCCGCAATGCGCGTGATATCTTCATTTGTATAATCACACCGGACGGCGGTCGCAACCGGAGCAGACTGTGTGGACAGACTGGTGTTCACATCGGCGTCGACATTGACGGTCGTGCGTCCGTTTGATACGGAATAGTTCAGATGTAAGTCGGATGCGGAAGTTGCATCCTGTCTGGAATCGTTATCCTGAATATAATCAACGCCCGTTTTCTTTCCACATCCCGATAAAGTAGAAAGCAGAAGTACGCCGATCACCATTTTATAGAATATGGTTTTGCGTCTCATATGAAATTCCCCCTCGTAGTTTTCGTGCAGCATCCCTGTCGATTGTCGGGCATGCGTGTAAGAACTATTTATATTATAGGATACAAATGTATCAGAAATGTATCTAAATGGTTGCAGGTTTTCACTTTTATGGTATTATATTTGAGGAAAATGTCTGATTTTAGACAATTATAGACGAAACAGGGGAAAATAGCGATGAAAATCATGAAATATGCGATACAGGGTTACGAGGATGTCAACGCAGAGCATCTGCTTGGAATCTTCGGAAATCCGATTAAACATACATTGTCACCGGTCATCCATGACACGCTCAGCGATGCACTGGGGCTGTCAGAGCGGTATGTGCCATTCTGTGTGGAGGATGAGGAGCTTTCTCATTGTGTGAAGCTGGCGTATGACGAGGGCGTGCTTGGACTGAATATTACCGTGCCGCACAAGCAGCACGTGATGGAGAGTCTCGTGGATGTGGATATCGCCGCGAAGATGATCGGCGCAGTGAATACACTTGTCCGTGTGGAGGGTGGCTATAAGGGCTACAACACGGATATGCCGGGACTGGCGAAAGCATTAGAGACAGAAGGAATTGTGTTAAAGGATGAGACGGTTATCATGCTTGGCGCAGGTGGTGCCGCACGTGCGGTCGCATATATGTGTGTCAGCTATGGTGCAAAGCAGGTGTATATCGTAAACCGGACATATGCGCGGGCACAGGCGATTGCGGATGATATGAATGCATTTGCAGGGAAGACGGTGGTGCAGGCGGTGGCTTCGGAGGATTATAAGAGTATTCCGGATGGAAAATACCTGATGATCCAGTGTACTTCGGTCGGACTGCATGAGGGCGACGGAATGCCGTTTGATTTCGGCGATGCGTTCTATGCGATGGCGAAGGCAGGTGTGGACCTGATCTACAATCCGGCACAGACGCCATTCTTAAAGGAGATGGAGAAGCTTGACGTGCCGGCTGTAAATGGCTTGAAGATGTTACTCTATCAGGGAATCCTTGCATATGAATTGTGGAATAATCTGACCGTGTCTGAGACGCTGACCGATAAAGTGTATCTGGCACTGCAGGATGCAATCTATGGAAAGAAGCGGGGCGATAACATTGTCCTGATCGGTTATATGGGTGCAGGAAAGACAACCGTTGGAAAGGCGATTGCCAAAAAACTTGGATATGAATTTATTGATACCGACCTTTATATTGAGGCGCAGGAGGGGATGACGATTCCGGACATCTTCGAGAAGAAGGAAGAGGCATATTTCCGCGCTTTGGAGACGGATGTCATCCGGAAACTTCGGGAGAAGACACATTGCGTGATCGCGACGGGCGGCGGAGTGCCGCTTCGCAAGGAGAACAGCGATCTGTTGAAAGAAGTCGGAACGGTATATTACTTGATGGCAGATGCAGATACGACCTATGCGCGGGTAAAGCATTGCACGAACCGTCCGCTGTTACAGTGTGACGATCCGTATGCGAAGATCCAGGCGATGATGAAAGAGCGGGGACCAGTTTATGCGCGTGCCTGCCATATCCGTGTGCGGACAGACCGCGGAACTTTAGAAGAAGTGATGGATGAGATAAAATGAGTGGAGCAGAAAATATAAATCGAAAAAATTACTGCGATGGGATGCGGGATGCAATTCCAATCGCACTTGGATATCTTGCGGTCGCATTTACACTTGGGATTGCGGCTAGAAATGCGGGGGTGCATGCACTTCCGGCGACAATTATGAGTCTGACGAATACGACATCGGCGGGGGAATTTGCAGCGATTACAGCGATTGCCGGTGGTGTGACTTACGCGGAGCTTGCGCTGATGCAGCTCGTCATAAACTTACGTTATATGCTGATGTCGTGTGCGCTGGCACAGAAGATTGATCCGAAATTTTCAATCATACACCGGTTTTTTATAGGGTTTGGCGTGACGGATGAGATTTTCGGTATCTCGGTTGCGAGAAAAGGCAAATTGAATCCGTGCTACATGTATGGTGCGATGTCAATTGCGATTCCGGCATGGACGATCGGCACCTGTCTCGGCGTGGTACTCGGCAACGTATTGCCGGGCGGTGTGGTTAGTGCGCTTTCCGTCGCGTTATATGGCATGTTCTTAGCAATCATTATCCCGCCAGCCAGAGACAATAAGGTGATTCGCGGACTTGTGATCATCGCGATGGCGGCGAGCTTCCTTTTCACGAAGATACCGGTGATTAAGAATATTTCTTCCGGTATGAAGGTGATTATTTTGACTGTTGTGATCTCCGGGGTGGCAGCTGTGCTGTTCCCGCTTCCGGATGAGGAAAAGGAAGAAGAGGAGGCGGACCATGAAGCATAATATTTATCTGTATATCCTTGTGATGGCAGCAGTTACGTATCTGATCCGTGTTCTGCCGCTTACATTGATCAAGAAAGAAATCAAGAACAAGACGGTGCGGTCGTTTTTATTCTATGTGCCGTATGTGACGCTTGCGGTTATGACATTTCCGGCGATTCTCACAGCGAGCAACAGTATGGTGGCAGCAGGCATCGGATTTGTCGTGGCACTGATCCTTGCATGGCGCAGGACAAGCATGTTCGTGGTGTCGCTTGTTTCGTGTGCGATGGTGTATATACTGGAGCTATTTATGTAAGATATCACACAAATTTCACCGAAATGGCAAAAATATGCAAAAAAAATCACTGGATAAAGTTTGCCTTTTTTCCGATATATTTGTATAATAAAGCGAATAGTGTTATACAGTAGGTGATAAATATGAGATCGACACAAAAGAGACGATGCAGATCCAATCGGGGTTTCACGCTTGTTGAGATGATCGTGACGATGATGTTGCTGTCGATATTGCTCACAATATCAGTCATGGGACTTATGGCATGGCAGGACTGGTCAGACTTTAACCAGGCGAATGAATATGCAGAGACCATGTTTTTGGCAGCGCAGAATCAGTTGTCGGAATATAATGCAAATGGAACCTTAGAAGATTTTGCAAAGCAGACGAAAAATTTTAGTCCAGCCGAGGTGAAGCTGGATTCGATATATTACGAAGAAGGACAGGCGTACAGTGATGATTCCGTTTGGGTAACGGTAAATAAGGGTACGCTTGTTTCTGTGCGTGCAAATAAGGGCGATTACAGTCTGTATGCGGCAGGAAAAGATACGACAAGCCCGACGGCACCAATCGTATATCAGCTTTTACAGGGGTATCTGTATGATACGTCTATCTTAAATGACGCGATCTGCGTCGAGTTTTCCTTAGAGGATGGACAGGTGTTTTCTGTTCTTTATTCTGCCAAGTCAAACAGTGCTGAGCAGGAAGTGTTTGTCTATGATAATGAGAACACGTCCCTGCGAGGCACGGTCAATATTGCCACCCGGTATGATTCTTACCGAAAAGACCGTATGATTGGGTACTATGGTGTGGACACATTGTCAACGGCATTAAAGGGTACAAAGGAAAAGCCATCCATTGACGATGTGAAATTGAATAATGAAGATACATTAAATCTGTCATTCAAGGTTAGCAAGCCGGCGAATGCCGCACAGAAGATGAATTATGACATTACTGTCTATGATGTGGATTCTGATTTCTGTGCCGGTGAGAATATGGCGGATGGCGTTCCGGTTATGAAGTTCACATTAAACGGAGCAAAGGTAAAAAATTATGACAACCGGCAGGAACAGGAATGTGTGATCACACGGTATGTGAAAGACGAGACTGGAACTTGGAGTACGCAGGAGCTTGGAGAGTTCCCAATCCTTGCATGGCGCGATACAGATGGAACAATCCGTGTTGTATTGGATGCAGCGGATTTTCAGGCAACCTCTGCCAGTTATGCGTCGAACCTGCAAACGTTGATGGATACATCCAAAGCAGATATGGTTGCGAATGCAAGCTTTAAATTCAAGTCAACCTATACGTTCCATCGGTTTGGCCTGGATGCAAATAAGATTAAATGCTCAATCAAGGGCTATGGTGCAACGTATGATACAACGACTGAACGTCAGAGTAACCAGTCGTATGTATACTTTGCAGAGGAAAATAACAACACGGATGCTACAAAGAAGGTTGTAAATTATAATTATACGATTGCAAATGCAAGACATCTTTATAATATGCGTTATGTGACAGACATTACGGCGAATACCACTAAGTCGTCTGTGGATGAACTGCGTTTGAGCAGTGCACATTATGAGCAGGATAAAAATATGGTATTAGCCTGCCATTTCCAGTTATCAGACGATATCGACTGGACGGGATTTGTAACGTCTGGTGCGTTTTATAATACGAACGGAAATGATATCAAATTAAAGGAAGAAACCGAAAGTCTGGCAGAATCCTTTATCTCAATGAAGCAGCTTCGCGCGGAGGATTCGCTGGATGGTAAGAATACAGATGGCAAATCGTATACGATCAAGGGACTTACTATGTCGCAGGCAGGAAATGCCCTGTGTATGTTGTATACGGACAAAGAAACCGGCGTTGCAGATGAGAAAAAACCGGTTGGTTTATTTGCCACGAATTATGGAACCATCGGAAATCTGAAACTGGATGACGTACAGGTAACGTCTCCGGATGATTATGTTGGTTCCTTTGCAGGAATTACGGTGTATGGTAAGAATCTAACAGGTGATACAGCGGGTGTCTTGGAGAATCTGGAAGTCGTAAATGCTGATGTGGATGCAGAGACAGCCAGCTTTGTAAAAGGAAAGTCTTATGTCGGCGGTATTACCGGAACGTTGGTTTCAGATGGCAAAACAGTCATTGATGCAATTACATGGAAGAAACTTTCTAATGCTGCAAAGGTAACCGGACTTTCCTATGTGGGCGGTGTTGTCGGTGAGCTTCGGACAGAGAAGAATCGGTCAACTGCCATCACATTGGAAGACTGTCAGAATACAGGTGCCGTATATGCGGTCGTGAAGAATGACGAAGATAAAAAGGACAGCAAATTCATCGGAGGTATAGCAGGAAGCTGTGTAAACGAGTACGCAGCAAATCATACAGGCGACACATCGACCCTTGCAAATATTACAATCAAAAACAGCAACAGTACACCGTTTTATTCGAGTAAAGATTTACAGGCATTCCTTGGAAATCAGGATGGTACTGCATTTGCAATTTATGCGGACAACGTAGTTGGAACTTATGTCGGCGGTATTACCGGTTACAGTTATTTTAGTACGCTTGAAGGTGTGCGTGCGGAATTGGATAACGGCAAGAAAAGCTATGTATTCGGACATGATTATGTCGGCGGTATTGTCGGTTATGCAACCGGTTCTAAGGAGCTTTCAGGCGCGGATGAGACGAATGCGCCTGGCAGAAATGACAACTATGTCATTGGCTGTTCCTATGTCGGTGGAGTGATCGGTGCGAATGCAGATATTGATCTGGCAAAGACACAGAATGAGACAGGAAATAGCAGTAACGATACACTGTCGTTAGTTGAAAATGGAGCAAAGCCAATCGTGGTATCGGATGCTGTGAATACGAAAAATACTGTATCAAACTGGCAGAATACAGGCGTTGTCTATGCAACCGGTATGTATGCGGGTGGTATCAGCGGTTATAATACAGGGTCTCTGCTTGAGAATCTTGATACATCGGGTGCAGCGACTGTTGCGGGGGAATATCCGGTTTCTCATGCAGCCGATTATGCCGGAGGTATCAGCGGTTACAATCATGGTGTGATCAAAGCGGAAGCAAGAAAAGATAATAATGTACGCATCGTCGGTAAGAATTATGTAGGCGGTATCGTTGGTTATAACGACAGTGATGCGGAAGTTACAAACTACGCTGTGACGGCTGGAAGTATAAACGGAGATATGGAAAACGGAAGCTATGTCGGTGGACTTGCCGGATGCAATGCGTCCATTGTGATGCTGCAGAAAGCAGACGGAAGTGCGAAGCAATTATATGTAAGTACACAGAACATCAGCGGCAAATATTTTGTCGGTGGTGTGATTGGTGCGAATATTATCAATACGAATGGGTATAATCAGAATGTTCAGGTTGAGCAGGGACAGGGCAGTTCATCGAATGTGGCGACCGATTCTTCGGCAGGTAATACGACAGAACTATGTTATGTGACTTTAGCCGTAAGATCGTATTATTATAATCAACCGGGGGCATTATATTCATTTGTGATTCATAATGACAGTACGCAGAGTATTACAGACTGGCATATTGTATTCCATTTTGGAAAGAATGCAAATGTTCAGCAACAGCCACAGAATATGGACACGAATAAAACTGTCATCACAGAAACTTCATATACCTATTATCCTAGCGAAACAAGTAATACAAAACAAATACCGGCAAATGGTACGCAATATAATGAAATCGGTGTTTTGTTTGATAATTATATAGATTATTATTCTTTTGATGTAACAGATATTGAGTTTTTCTATACAGGTGGAGATGGAAATACGTCTACGATTTTACCTGGAAATATGGGAATTACTGAAAAAAATAAACATGAAGTTTCAACTGATCAGTCACCATATACATTGACCATTACTGGATCAAAGGATGGGTGGAATGGTAATTTTACAATTGTAAATGATAGTGATGAAGATATTTTTGACTGGTCAATTGAAATACCTCTTGAAGAAGGGGATGATTTGCAATTTACTCAGTCGTGGAATCCTTTGAAGGTAAACTGGGAGGTAAGAGATGGTAAAAAATATTGCATTCTTACACCGCTGGAGGAAAAAAATACATATATTAAAAAACATACAAACAGCAATAATTATAATTATTATATGCCATATTCGATGAGTTCGGATGAGGCTGTTGAACGGATGAAGAAGAATGCAAAGTTTATTTTTTATACGAGTAAGCTTATTCAGCAAACGGAAGATATCAAATATGCCCGCATCCAAACCTCCGCGGACATGGCAGACTTCACCGGAACTATCACAGGTAGTGCATTTACCGGCGGTTACATCGGATACACGATGCTTGTAAACAGTACGGATACAACCTATGCGAGAACGACGGCAGAGAATGTAAGAAAGCTGACCTTAAATCAGGCATCGGAAGCTGACGTAATCAACGCGGTATGTGATGCAAAGATTGAAAAAAGTGAAGTGCAGATGTATGTGACAGGTACAGTTGGTGCCGGAAGCGTGACAGCAGATACTTATGTCGGCGGACTTGTTGGATACGACGATGCAAACACATTTCTGCGTATCGAGAATGCAACGAATAAGGCATCTGTAACAGCGAAGACTGGCTATGCCGGTGGTATGATCAGTGCGAGCCGCAAGTTGAACAACAAGATTCTGACAAGCAATAATTATGGAACTGTTACAGCGAAAGAAGTTGCGGGTGGTATTGTCGGTGAGAACAAAGGTACGGTCAACCAGTGTAACGTAAGTGCGACCATTGTTGGCAGCCATGGTATATCCATTGCAAGCTACGGTGGTATTGTTGGTGTGAGTGGAATCGCAACAGAGAAAGCAGAGGATATAGATGCGGCGCAGGTGATGGAATGTACATTTACAGGAAGTATATCCGGTGCCGGAGATGGTGTGACAGCAAATGTTGGCGGTATCGTTGGTGCGAATGGGTATAATTCGACGGTCAAGGCAAGTACCATTGGAAGTGCAGATACGGTTGTACATGGTGGCATGGTAGACGGAACTGCATATGAAACGGCAAGAACGAATGTCGGTGGTATTGTCGGTACAAATTATGGAACGATTTCTTCGATGGATAATTCGCAAAAGTCGGAAGGAAATACAACGATCGATAATTATCTTGGTTATACCGGCGGTATTGTTGGATGTAACCAGAAAGGTGCAGTTGTAAAGGGCACAGAGACGGAGAGGATTAAGACGGCAAATACATGGTATGTGACTGCAAAAGCAGCTGGAGAAAATACGGCTGTAGGCGGTATTATCGGATATTCGATGTCCGACGAGAACCTGGAATCCCTTGAGAATCATGCAGAGGTTACGACGATTGCCAGTGGAAATATTGCGGTTGGCGGTATTGTTGGACAGATGGATAATCAGACGAGCGATGCGATGACATTTAAAAAATGTTATAATTATGGTTCGGTTACCGGAACATGGTACACGGGAGGTATGATCGGATACCTGCGTTACAAGGGTGTAAAGTTTTATAGCTGTTCGAGCGATGGAACGGTGTCAGGCGGTATATCTGGACCGATGATAGGATATGCTGAGGAAGAACTTCTGGCAGATACACAATATGAGGATTGCACAGTCAATGGTATGATTTATACGAAACCGGCACAGCTTGCAGCGGATGCTGCAATAGATGAACAGGCTGTGGCTGATGCGTCCGAAGAGACAGTTTCCACTATCGAAACACAGCAATCACAGGATGCAGAGAATCCGGTAAATACAGATATGCCAGAGGAAGAAACAACGATAGAGACAACAACAGAGAAAATGCAGGTAGTTCAGAAGCTTGCAACACCGGATGTAGCGCTTTTGTCAGAGGATGCGCGTGTCCCGCAGTATTATGATGGAACGAAATGGACATTGACAGCACCGGCACAGGAAGAAGATCTGGTTGGAACGTATGAGTCACGGGCATATCGGTTCGAGGTACAGGATGGCGCCGATTATTATGAGGTGCAGATCAAAGATGCAAGCGGCGCATATGGTGTGATGTATGTGGAGCCAAAGACCGATAAATATTATGTGTATTATGCAGGAAGTAATGCACAGATCCGCAGAGAGAGCATCTGCGAAGCAAATTCATATACGGAATTTGCAGGTATGTTAACAGAAGAAAACCCAGTGACTGTAAGCTATGCAGTGAATGTGCGGATGGAAGATAAGACCGCAGCAATCTGTGCGAAAGCCATGACAGAGGGAAATCAGATTTCTGTCCTGCTTCCGGATACAACAACATTGGTTGCGGTGCAGGCAGTTGTCGGAGAGGAACATCTGGATACATATGAAAGCTCTGATGTTACAGTGTGGAAGCTGATGCCGGTTGATGATGCAACTACGACAGATGCCGGTAAAATTACAGAAACTGATAAAGATGACATGGTGATCTGGACAGGAACCGTGAAAAGAGAAGCGGTAAAGACACATCTTCCGAAGCTTGCGGGAACGACGGTGACAGTAGGAAGTGGCACAACTGTAAAAGAAGTTGTGAATTATACGGTGGCAGTTGAACAGCCGATGCTGATGCAGGTACTTGGGTTTGATGCAGAGGGTGCACTGGTACAGTCGGTTTATTATACCGCAGATCAGACAAGCGCAAGCTTTATGCTGGAGAAGGATACATGGTTTACCAATGAAGTGAAAAATGTACAGATCCGATTTGCCGTAATCTCAGAAAATGGACTTGCGGAGTGGACACAGCCACAGTCTCTGTCTGTTAATGGAATATCGAAATAAAAGAAAGATAGTTACAAATATATGCAGAACAAAGGAATACTCAGACAATTTCATAAAGAAAAAAATCGTGGTTCCGCGATGATCGTCGCAATTGTCGTCAGTATGGTTGTCGTTGTATTCTGCCTGTCGTTGCTGCTTGTAAGCTATGCATTGTTTTCTTCTTCGGTACGACGGGTAACACAGAACCAGTGCAGAGAGCTTTCGAAGACAATCAGTATTGAGCTAGAGAAAGAATTGACAACACCGGTGTACACGAGCTTTGATATGCAGAGGCAGGACGTGACAGATGGAAAAAATCTGTTGTGGCAGTACCTTCGATATAATATCTGTCAGGGCAACTGGCCGTATTTTGAATCTGAAAGTTCAACGGATCATGGCGAGAAGTCAGCGTATCGTTATTTTACGCTTGCAGCGACCGGTGGGGATGCGGCAAAGTATGCGGCGATGGCGGATGATATTTCAATCTGTATCTATTGGGAAAATGATGGAAGCTACGTTGAATCGAAAAATGATATTGTGCTTTGTATCAAAGTTACCTGTACCAAGGGAGACCAGGCAGCATCTATGTTATCAAAGTATAACCTGTCCTGCATGGAATATGAAAATGCGGAATCCGACGTGGATACAGGCGATGACATTGTAAATCCAGCTAAAAATGAAATTCTGAAAAGTGAGCGTTGGTGCTGGAGTTTTCTGGAGCGTGAGTAACATGAAAAAAAGAAAAATCGTGCGAAAAATAAATAATGCAGGTTCAACGATGGTGGAGGTAATTGTTGGATTCGTGATTCTTGTGATGGTTCTGGCAGAATGCATGGTGCATCTGCTCGGTGTATCCGGGGAACTTGTAAAGAAAAGTAAGGATATGCAGGAGGAACAGCGGGTTTTAAACGAGGAAATGTACCAAAAAGATGCAGGGTTTGAGAAGCTTGCTGAAACAGGCATTACACTGACGGTGGATACAACGAAAACAGACACGAGAAATACAGCAAAAGATACGAGCTTTTTGATAGAGGCGGAGCTGCATCGGTATTATAGTGATCGTGCGGACTTGACAGTGTTCCGGGTGATCCATAAAAGTGAAGATTCAGAATGATAAGAGGAGTCAGTTATTGAAATGAAAAAACTGAAGAAGCTTTTTCAAAAATTTCATACGATGAATCAGGGACTTACATTGGTGGAAATGATCGTGACCTTTATGCTGATCGGGCTTTTTATGATCGCAGCGAGTAAAGTGATTGCGAATACCGTGAGCGTCTATTATGAGGCAAAAGGAACGGCGAATGGCATGCAGGTATCTGCCATTATTGCTTCGAAAATCCGCGGGGAAATCGAGGGTGCGCGGAATGCGACGATTACAACTGAGGTAAAGAATGAAGATGGCACGACGAGTGAGGTTACGCAGCCATATGTGATGCGGTTATCAACCGATACGACGCTGGGTGGACAGAATGAAACATCCGGATATAATAAGATTGAATTTACCGATGCACAGGGCAGCCATGTCTATATTGGCGTGAATGAAAATGGATATCTTGTTGTGCACTATTATCCGGTTGTTGTGGCAAGCGGTGAAGTGAAGAGTACCAACTGGGTATTTGACCAGAAAGCGTATATGGGATATTCCATCAAGGAACTGAAATTTACACAGCCGGGGGGAAATTACGCAGACAATATCATATATATGAGCCTGACATTACATAGCTCGCGGTATGGCGATTTTACATATACGGAATATATCCAATGCTATAATCTGGATGCACAGTCCAATACACAGATTAGTTGTGAATAAAAACAGGAAGAGGTAGAAGATGAATTATTTTTTATATGCAATTATATACATAGTAGTATTTTTGATGGGGATGACCATGTTTTCTTATCTGAATCTGGTTATTGAACGACTTCCGAAGAAAGAGAAGCTTACGATCCGGCATTCACATTGTAAGCAGTGTGACCATGAGCAGACATGGAAGGATGTCATTCCGGTTTTTTCCCGGATCCGTTATCAGAACCGATGCAGATATTGTGGTTCGGTACTTCCGAAACGACCGCTTATCATCGAATTGGTGGGTGGTGCATTTGCGGTGTTCGCCCTTGCTATGTATGGGATTCATCTGTCTGCATTGTTGTTCTTCCTTGTAATCTGTGATCTAATGGTGATCACAATGATCGATGCGGACACGCAGGAGATTCCGCCACAGTTGAATGTGATTTTGCTGTTGCTTGGTATCCCTGCTATCTGGGTATTGCCGGGACCAACAATCATAGAGCGGGTGATTGGACTGTTTGCAATCAGCGTGCCAATGTTTATTCTGATGTTGTTCAATGGTTTTGGCGGCGGTGACGTGAAGATGATGTTTGCGGCCGGGTTCCTGCTTGGCTGGAAGGGCGTTATCGGTGCGTTTTTTGTCGGCATTATTGTCGGCGGTGCATATGCCATTTATCTGCTTGTAAAAAAGAAGAAGGGCAGAAAAGAACAGTTTGCATTTGGTCCATTTCTGGCGTTTGGCGTGCTTGTGTCGCTGACACAGAATCTGGGAGATACCATGATTTCGATGTATATTGATTATGTGAAGAGTATGATGACTTCAACATATTAAAAGAAAAAACATGAAAGTGATAGACACAAGAAAAGAAAATCCGTATTGTGAGATGGACTTTCTAATTACAAACCGGAAATACGTTTTTGCCTGCGGATTTACAGGCGGTGTCTGAACTTGAGATAAAAAGGAGGAAACGTCCTTGGTCACTTACAAATACAGAGCGCAGGATGAGAATGGAAAGATGATTTCCGGTACGATGCAGGCAACGGATGAGCTTGATCTGCATGAGCGCTTAAAACAGGAAAATAAATATCTGATTCAGGCGAAGGCACAGGCGGATAAGAATAATACGAAACGGCTGAAGTCCAATGTTGTTTCTGATTTCGCTAAGAATATTGGCGAATTACTTGGCGCCGGTGTCACGCTTGTCAAAGCACTTCGAATCATATCCGAGGATGAATCGATCAAACCGAAGGAACGGGAAGTATATGCAGGACTTTTAAAGCAGGTGCGTTCCGGTGTACCGCTCTCGGATGCGATGCTTGCGAGTGGCGATGCATTTCCGCCATTATTCATCAATATGATAAAGAGCGCGGAAAGCAGCGGAAGCATGGATAAGATCGCACTGCAGATGTCGGTGCATTATGAGAAGGAATACCGGTTGAATCAGAAGGTCAAAAGCTCGATGACGTATCCGAAGATTCTGTGCGTACTGATCGTGGTTGTAGTGGCAATCATTATGGGTTATGTCATTCCGCAGTTTAAGGATCTTTTTTCCCAGATGGATACACTTCCGACATCGACGACGATCCTGCTAGGCATCAGTAATTTTGTGAAAAATAAGTGGTATGTCTTAATTATTGCGGCAGTTGTGTTGTATATTTTCTTTCATGTGCTTTTTGCGATACCGGGTGTGCGGTATGCAAAGGATAAGTTAGAACTGAAACTGCCGGTGATTGGGAAACTGCGTCGTGTCATTTATACCGCACGGTTTGCACGTACCTTGTCGAGCTTGTATTCGGCAGGTATTTCGATTATTAACTGTTTGCAGATTGCCCGTAACACGATCGGCAATTCATACATTGAAAAGCAGTTTGATCAGGTGATTGCGGATGTCCGGGGTGGTATGAATTTAAGTGAGAGTATTGACCGGGTAGATGGATTTACGAAGAAGCTTTCTTCGTCCATCTCTGTCGGAGAAGAGACGGGTGCGCTTGATACGATGCTCGTATCGATTGCAAACCAGATGGAATATGATTCTGAAGTAGCAATGAACAAGCTGGTTTCTTACTTAGAGCCTGCGATGATCGTCGTGATGGCGGCAGTCGTTGGATTTGTTATTATTTCCGTAATCCAGCCGATTTACGGCTCGTATGCGACGATTGCGAATTCGTACTAATTATGCCTCGGGACAACGCGGAAGCGATGTATTGAATCCGGGTATTACAGTGTAGGATCTAATCTACTATGGAAGGAGAACATATATATGAGTACAGTCATTTATCTGGCAAACCAACAGATACAAGTGATTACCGGTACTCCCGGAAATCGAAAGATTTCTGTCGCGGATTGTTATACAGAAGATGCGCCGGACGGCTGCATCATCAATGGTATGATTATGGATGCGGATGCATTTGTGAGCTTCATGCAGAATTTTTGGACGACGCATAATCTGCCGACGAAGGATGTGATCTTGGTCATTAATTCGACGAAGTTTATCGGTAAGAATATTGAGATGCCTCTGCTTAATCCAAAGAAGACGGAAGAATTTATCAACCGCGAGTTTACGGACATTAAACAGGAAGAGGATTATATTTGCGGATATTTTCCAATCGGACAGAACAAAACGACGAAGAAAATCTATGCCGAAATTATCACGACTGATTTCATTAAAGATTATGTGGACATTTTTACAGAGATTGGCGTGAAAATAAAGGCGGTTTATTCCGGAGAGAGCAGCCTGATCCGCTTGACAGCATTGACAGCAGCGCAGCAGTACAAGACATTTGTTTTGCAGATTGCAGACCGTATGACGATTACGACGATTCTCTGGGTAAATGGAGAGTTTTATTATTTTAATAGTACCCGTTGCTTCCATGATCAAGGAACCGAGGACTATGCGCAGGATATCGCACGCTCGGTCAGCCAGATCCGTCAGTTCATGCAGGCAAACCAGTTGGATTATCCGATTGAGGCAGTTTTACTTGCAGGCGTGAATCCGCAGGATCTGTCATTGTATCAGGATGCAATTTCACAGCTTGACATTTATGCACGTGTGGAAGTGTTTTCCGATACGCATGTTACGACAAACGGACTTGATATGCAGGCGCATTTCCATCCAATCAGTGGTCTTGTAACTGGAAATGCCGGTAAGCAGAATTTCCTGGAAGGGTATCATGCAGGAAAGAAAAAAGAGCAGGGACAAGGCGGTGTTGGCAAAGGGTTCCTGGCGATTTTGATCAGCCTTGCTGTGATGCTTGCCGGACTTGCAGTGTGTATTACGGTACGTACACTTAAAAAACAGGAATTGGAGAAGCTCGAAGAATATAATGAGTCTCCAACTACGATTATGGAAGTTGCACGGTATGATGTGCTTTTAGCGCAGACATCTTATCTGAATAACCAATACAATGCAATTGAGGGTGTAAATCAGAATTTATATACATATCCGGTTTGTAACAGCGAAGTCATGAACGTGGTCGATGATTGCGCGAGAGGACTTGCAACTGTTACCTTTGATTCGTTTGATGCAGATCTCGGTGTGATGACCATCACAGCGCGGGCGGATACGGTGGACAATATCAATAAATTCATCCGCAATCTGTGTGGTGTGGATATATTCAGCAATGTAGATTACACCGGGTATTCGTATGTGGAAGCCGATGAACTGTGGGATATTCATGTGACGTGTACTCTCGCAGAGTCCGCGGGCAGACATACAGATACCGATGCACAACCTGTGACAACGGATGAAATAAATTTACCGGATGCCGGCAATGCAGAATAAGGAGGGAAAAATATGAAGTTAGAAATGACACAAAAAGATAAAAACCTCCTGATCATGCTTTCGATTTTTGTAATCGTTGTCTGCATTGGATATTGGGGCATCTTCCCGGTTGTAAAGGGTATCGTGAAAACGAATAAGGAGATTGAAACGCAGAAGGAAACACAGGAAAAAAATGAGCTGAAGCTCACGCAGGTGCCGATGATGGAGGCAGATAACGAGCGGTTTTCGAACGAGATACAGGGAGTACGTGAATCATTCTTCCCAATGATGGAAAGTGCAGAAATTGATAAGTATTTCACCGAGCTTGTGTTAGGATATAACCTGTCAGCCTATGATCTGGCTATCCAGATGCCAAAGGAAGAAACTGCTTTGAATCCATATGTATATTCAAAACGTGCAGCAGAGCTTGCAGCACAGGAGGAAACAGAGACAACAGAGGTACCACAGGGTGCCAAGGCGGAACGTGCGGAAATTGAGGCAGCCGAGGAGAGTGGCGGTATGTCGACGGACAATATGTCAGATTTGATTCCAATGCCGGATGAGAAAGTGACAACAGGAATTTACAATGCAACGATAACTCTGCGCCTTGGCGGAAAAGAAAGTGATCTGCTCCGGTTGATCGAGGATCTTTCGAACAGTGATAAGAAAATCCGTGTATGCAATTATTCCTGGTCTGAGGAACGCAGTATCACGAATCTGACGGAAGAAGGGGAGTATGATCTCAAGACCGAGCGCGTTTTGACATTGACTCTGGAGGTCTATATGTACGAGGAGGTGCCAGACGATGGAAATGCGCAGTAATAAAAATATCCGAATCGGTGATGTATTGCAGGAACTTGGCTACATCAACGAAGATCAGATTAATCAGGCAGTTGCCTATCAGAAGGAAAACAAAGGTGTCCGTCTTGGTGCGGCGCTGATTGCACTTGGATTTATCACCGAGAAACAGATGCTGGAAGCGCTTGGTAAGCGACTGAATTATGACGTTGTCAATATCTCGGATCTGTCGGTGGATGTGAAGGCGGTGGAGATGATTCCGCGTGTTCTTGCCGAGAAATACAATATGATGGGATACAAGGTAGAGGATACCATGTATTATCTCCTTGTAGACGATCCGCTGAATTTCTATGGTATTGAGGATATTCGTCAGATTGTTGGACGGGAAGTACATATTTCCCTGTGTGAGAAGGCACCTCTGGAAAATTCGATACAGTATTATTATTCAGAGGTATCTGCAAGACAGGCAGCGCAGAAAGCGTCTGCAAATACAACGCAGACGAGTGAGGTTATGGAGATCAGTGTGGAGGATGGCGATGATGATACGCCAATCATCAACCTGTTTAACAGCCTGCTTGTCCGTGCCTATAACTCCAATGCATCCGATATCCATATCGAACCATTTGAGAACCATACAAGTGTGCGTATGCGTATGGATGGTGTTATCTGTGACTTCATGACATTGCAGAAGAATATTCACAATTCCCTGCTGGCGCGTATCAAGATTCTTGGTGATCTGGATATTGCAGAGCGAAGAATCCCGCAGGATGGACATTTTCGTATCAATATTGAAGGTGTGAACCTGAATGTCCGTGTATCTGTGATTCCAACTGTATTCGGTGAAAAAGCAGTTTTGCGACTTCTTGCGTCGGCAGGTTCGATCGATCATATGGGAACCTTCGGTATGACGGAACGTAATTACAAGCTTGTAATGCGGATGCTGCAGTCACCAAACGGAATCATTTACCTGACCGGACCAACTGGTTCCGGTAAATCAACGACGTTGTATATGATTCTGGAGGAGCTTGCAAAACGTAGTGTAAATATCTCGACGATAGAAGATCCGGTTGAGAAGAATGTGGCGAAGCTCAATCAGATGCAGGTAAATAACACTGCAGGACTGACCTTTGAGGTCGGACTTTGTGCCCTGCTTCGACAGGACCCGGATATTATCATGGTTGGTGAGACACGTGATGCAGAGACGGCATCAATCTCTGTCCGTGCCGCAATCACCGGACATTTGGTACTTTCTACGTTACATACGAATGATGCGGCTTCTTCGGTTGTCCGACTGGCAGATATGGGAGTGGAACCGTATATGATTGCCAGCTCTCTTGTTGGAATTGTTGCACAGCGACTTGTGCGTAAGGTGTGTCCGTTCTGTGGTGAATGGGGACCGATGACCGAGCAGGAGGAAGCGATCGCAGGTGTTCATTTTCCGCAGATCAAACATGCCAAGGGCTGCAGACAGTGTAACAACACAGGTTATAAAGGACGTATTTCGATTCATGAGATTCTGATGATCGACAAGAGAGTGCGCGAGATGATTACGAATGGGGCTTCTGTTGAGGATATCAAGGATTATGCCGTACAGGAACAGGGGATGAGTACCTTAAAGAAGAGCGCACTCGAGCTTGTGGAAAATGGTACGACGACCGTGGATGAACTGCTTCGCGTATCTTATTATGAGTAGGATGAGAAAAGCAAGCGAGGAAACCCATCCTGGAAGCTGACAGCAAGTAGAAGAAAAAATAAGTAAGAATTATGATAAAAAAATCATAATAAAAAGATAAAAAAATACGAGAGGAGGTCGATATATATGATGATAGATCAGATGATTATGGAAGCGCGTTCGATGGGATGCTCGGATATTCATATCACAGTTGGCATGCCGCTTATGTATCGAATCAACGGTCGCTTGCAGAATGCACCGACCAATCCAAGCGACGGAGAAATCATTGCGATGCTTGCAGAGCTTCTGACCGATGAACAGCGGGAGAATCTCGAGCGGGGCATAGATGCGGATTTTGCGATTCGTACCCCGGATGGCAATCGGCAACGTGTGAATGTATTTAAGCAGGATGGCAAGATGGCGGCGACAATCCGTCTCCTGAATTCTTCGATTCCGTCGATGGAGATGCTTGGACTTCCAAGCGTGCTTCGGGAACTGGCAGATAAGCCGCGTGGTATGATTCTTGTGACAGGACCAACCGGTTCCGGTAAATCAACCACACTTGCTTCCATGATTGATTATATCAATGCAAATCGCCCGGAACATATCATTACGATTGAAGATCCGGTTGAGTATGTATACGACAGAAAGATGGCACTCATCCACCAGAGAGAGGTTGGCAGAGATGTCACAAACTTCGCATCTGCACTTCGAAGTGCACTCCGTGAAGATCCGGATATTATTCTGGTAGGAGAGATGCGTGATTACGAGACAATCTCAGCAGCACTGACCGCTGCAGAGACTGGACATCTGGTTATGTCCACCCTGCATACGACAGGCGCGGCGCAGACGATTGACCGTATCATTGATGCCTGTCCGGCAGGTATGCAGAATCAGGTACGGACACAGCTTGCAAGTGTTTTAAATGGAGTTATAACCCAGTGTCTGATTCCAAATGCACGTGGGAATGGACGAGTTGTAGCAACAGAAATCTTAGTTGGTACGGATGCGGTATGTAACCAGATCCGCGAGAACAAATGCCACCAGCTCGGTTCTCTGATGCAGTCCGGTTCATCCGTTGGCATGCATACATTAAATGGTGATTTGTCTCGTCTGGTTCAAAGCGGTATGATCAATCGCCAGATGGCTTACAAATATTCAAATGATGTCGCAGAACTCGACCAGTATCTGTAGTAAGGGTTGAGAAACCTACTATATGCTGAATATTGTAGGTGTAGAGAAGAAGCACTAATACAATATAATTTGGATGGTAAAAAATACCATGAAAAAATCCCTTGAAAAAGGGAGAAAAAAGTTGATAGCAATAGCAAATTTTGCTATGCTTTATAAAGATTTTTCATATCAAAAAACAAAAGGACTAAGGAGGAAATGATTATGAAAAAGATGAAAGAAAACAAAGGTTTTACTTTGGTAGAGCTGATTGTTGTTATCGTAATTCTCGCAATTTTGGCAGCAATCCTCGTACCAGCATTGCTTGGTTATATTGACAAGGCAAAGGGACAGCAGATTGTATTGAATGGCAAGAGCGTTATGACAGCAGCTCAGACAGAACTTTCCAGTGCATATGCAAAGGGAAAGGCTCCAACATCTATTGATGCAGCAGAAATTCTTAAAGTTGCTGATGTAGAAGGTACTTGTACGAATTTTGAAATCAGAGTTGGTGGAACAATTGCTGACGGAGCAGTAAATACAAACCATGCAGCATATACAGTATATGGTGTGAAGTATACAGAAAATGGTAAGACAATTTACTATGCATCAGATGGTTCTTCTGCAAGCTGGGATGCAACAGCGGATGAGTATGCAGCAGCGGGTACAGATGTAGCTAAATCATACACAAAGTAATAAGCAGTTTTATAAAACGCTCCGGAAATATCCGGGGCGTTTTTTGTATTATGTGAAAATCCATCCATTTTCATTTTAAAGTAAAAGTAAATAGATGGAAGATATGGAGCGTATTCAGAAAAAATATGGATGTTTTTGGAGTTTGTTTTACGAAAACAATATGAAGAAATATGAATTTTTCATATTCTGGTTGCTGGAGAGGTAAAGAAAGTGGAAAAAACAATCCAAAAGCTTATCATGCAGTTTCAGAACGAAAACTGGGCGTGTGAACAGAAAAGTAAGCGGGAAAACCCATAGCGTGGGCGTGGAAGCAGAAAAGCAAGCAAAGAATCACAAAAAACACAAGCAAAAAATCCTACATTTCATCCATTCCCATCTTGAAGCAAAAGGAAATAGATGGTATAATCTTAAAGATTGCATGAAGACAAAACCGAGACAACTGAAAAAATCATTTTCTGCTATAAAATAAAATGCAAAACACATATGGCAATACGAGAATAACCGGAATCATGAATATGGATTATCTGTACATGTTTGCCAGATACAGAAAGTGGCGTTTTCAGTCGTTTCGGAGTCTGATTGCAGGAAAAAATATTTCAAGGAGAATTTATTATGTACAAGAAGTTTGAGATGGAACTTGCCGGAAGAACCTTGCGTGTCGATGTAGGCAGAGTTGCAAAGCAGGCAAACGGTGCAGCTTTGATGCACTACGGAGATACAGTTGTACTTTCTACAGCAACTGCATCAGAAAAACCAAGAGATGGTATCGATTTCTTCCCACTTTCAGTTGAGTATGAGGAGAAGATGTACTCTGTCGGAAAGATCCCTGGAGGATTCAACAAGCGTGAGGGTAAGGCAAGCGAGAACGCAATCCTTACATCCCGTGTTATCGACCGTCCGATGAGACCATTGTTCCCAAAGGATTATAGAAATGATGTTACACTGAACAACATGGTTATGTCTGTAGATCCAGAGTGTTCTCCAGAGCTGACTGCTATGCTTGGTTCCGCCATTGCAACAGCAATTTCTGATATCCCGTTTGATGGTCCATGTGCAACAACACAGGTTGGTATGATCAACGGCGAGCTGATTTTTAATCCAAATTCTACACAGAATCTGGAGTCAGATCTGAAGCTTACGGTTGCATCTACAAGAGATAAGGTTATCATGATCGAGGCTGGTGCAAATGAAGTGCCGGAGGCAAAGATGATCGAAGCAATTTATGCAGCCCATGAGTTAAACCAGAAGGTAATCGCATTTATCGATAAGATCGTAGCTGAGTGTGGTAAGCCAAAGCATTCTTATACAAGCTGTGCAGTTCCGGAAGAACTGTTTGAGGCAATCAAGGAGCTTGTTCCACCTGCAGCAATGGAAGAGGCAGTCTTCACAGACGAGAAGCAGGTACGTGAGGAGAACATCCGTCAGATCAAGGAGAAGCTTGAAGAGGCATTTGCAGATAAGGAAGACTGGCTGGCAGTTCTTGATGAGGCTGTTTACCAGTACCAGAAGAAGACAGTTCGTAAGATGATTCTGAAGGATCACAAGCGTCCGGATGGCAGACAGATCACACAGATCCGTCCACTTTCAGCTGAGGTTGATATCATTCCTAGAGTCCATGGTTCTGCTATGTTCACAAGAGGACAGACACAGATCTGTAACGTAGTAACACTGGCTCCGCTTTCTGAGGCTCAGAAGTTAGATGGCCTTGACACAAATGTTACAACGAAGAGATATATGCATCACTACAACTTCCCATCATACTCTGTTGGTGAGACAAAGCCATCCAGAGGACCAGGACGTCGTGAGATCGGACATGGTGCACTTGCTGAGCGTGCGCTCATTCCTGTACTTCCAAGTGAGGACGAATTCCCATATGCAATTCGTTCCGTATCTGAGACATTTGAGTCAAACGGTTCAACATCCATGGCTTCCACATGTGCATCTTGTATGTCACTCATGGCTGCCGGTGTTCCAATCAAGAAGATGGTAGCAGGTATTTCCTGTGGTCTTGTAACCGGTGAGACAGATGATGATTATGTATTGCTTACAGATATTCAGGGACTCGAAGATTTCTTCGGCGATATGGACTTCAAGGTAACAGGTACAACCGAAGGTATCACAGCAATCCAGATGGATATCAAGATTCATGGTCTGACACGTCCAATCGTAGAGGGCGCAATCGCAAGATGTCGTGAGGCAAGACTCTTCATCATGGATACATGTATGAAGCCGGCTATCGCTGCTCCAAGAGATCACGTTGGCGAGCTTGCTCCGAAGATCATCCAGACAAAGGTTGATCCAGAGAAGATCGGTGAGATCATCGGACAGAGAGGAAAGACAATCAACGCAATTATCGAGGAGACAGGCGTTAAGATCGATATCGATGATGATGGAAATGTATTTATCTGCGGCGTTGAGCAGGCAGGCATGGACAAGGCGTTGAAGATCATCCGTTCTATCGTAGATCCAATCGAGGTTGGTAAGACTTACGAAGGTAAGGTTGTTCGTATCATGAACTTCGGTGCATTCGTAGAGCTGTCACCAAACAAGGATGGACTGATCCACATCTCGAAGCTGGCAGATCACCGTGTAGAGAAGGTAGAGGATGTCGTAAATATCGGCGATGTAGTTAAGGTTAAGGTTCTTGAAGTTGACCGCATGGGGAAGATCAGCCTGAGCCTGAAGGACGCTGAGCAGTAAATCAATATAATAAACGCACGAAATGTGTGTATGTCTTCACGTGAAAGTGAAGTAACATAGAAATTACGTTGTGCATAATTGCCATCTCTGACATAAGCAAGTTTCATGGATGGTATATTATGCATAACTTATATACGCCGGAATCTATGTGAGGATATAGAAACAGCGTGAAACAACCATGTAAGCGATGTAATATAGCATATAAACCGGAATATATGTAAGTATGATAGGCATAGCATAAAACAATTTTGACTGAAAAATATTTAGGGAGGGTACCTCATGAGATACGGATACTTTGATGAGGCAAATAAGGAATATGTGATTGACAGACCGGATACACCGGCACCTTGGGCGAACTACCTTGGTTCTCCGGAATACGGCGCAATCATTTCCAACAATGCCGGTGGATACAGCTTTGTAAAGTCTGGTGCAAACGGAAGAATTCTTCGATATATCTTCAATAGCTTTGACCAGCCGGGCAGATATATCTATCTGCGTGACAATGACAGCAAGGATTATTGGTCAGCTTCCTGGCAGCCGGTAGGAAAAGATTTGGACAGTTACAAGAGTGAGTGTCACCATGGCACAGGCTATACGTATATGAATGCAGAATATGCGGGTATCAAGAGCTCTGTGCTTTACTATGTACCACTTGATAAGACACATGAGGTATGGAAGCTGAAGGTTACGAATGATTCGGACAAGCCACGTAACCTGTCCGTCTTTGGTTACTGTGAATTTACGAATGACAACAACTATGAGCAGGATCAGGTCAATCTGCAGTATACACTCTTTATCACAAGAACGTATTTTATGGGAAACCGCATTAAGCAGGTAATCAATGAGAACGTGAATAAGGGTGCAGCCATCAACGGAAGTGTTGCATTTACAAGATTCTTTGGCTTAGCTGGCGCAGAGGTTGCAAGCTATGCCGGAGATAAGGAAGCGTTTCTTGGCAGATATCATGGCTATGGCAATCCAGTCGGTGTAGAAAACGGCGATTGCGGAAATAGTCTCAATTATAACAGTAACGCCTGTGGCGCTTTGGAGACTAAGATCACACTCGCACCGGGCGAGAGTAAGGAGATTGCTTTTGTGCTCGGCATGAAGAATGATGCAGAGACAGAAGCAGTGATGAACAGCTATGCAGATGTGCATGCACAGAGTGAAGCAGAGCTTGCAGAGTTGAAGGAATACTGGCATAGTAAGCTGTCTCATTTCCAGGTAAAGACACCAAGTGAGTCATTCAATGCGATGATCAATACATGGAATGCATATCAGTGTTTCATGACATTTATCTGGTCAAGAGCCGCATCGTTCTCTTACTGTGGTCTTCGAAATGGATACGGATACCGTGATACCGTACAGGATATCCAGGGTGTGATCCACTTAGCACCGGAGATGGCGTTAGATAAGATCCGTTTTATGTTGTCTGCACAGGTAGACAATGGCGGCGGACTTCCACTTGTAAAGTTTGATCACAATGCAGGGCATGAGGATACACCGGATGATGAGTCTTATGTACGCGCAACCGGACATCCGGCATATCGTGCAGATGATGCATTGTGGCTGTTTCCAACGGTTTATAAGTATATTGCAGAGTCTGGAAATACAGACTTTATTGATGAAGTAATCCTGTTCGCAAATGGCGGAGAGGGTACGGTATATGAGCATTTGAAGCGTGCAATTGATTTCTCTATGAATCACCTTGGAAATAATCGTATGCCGGCAGGTCTGCATGCAGACTGGAACGACTGCTTACGTCTTGGCAAGCAGGGTGAGTCCACATTTGTAGCAATGCAGCTTTACTATGCGATGAGTGTACTCCGCATCTTTGCAGAACAGAAAAAAGATACAGATTATATCGCATATCTGGACAAGATCCAGAAGGAACTTGGCGATATTATCCAGACAAAGTGCTGGGAAGATGACCGTTACATCCGTGGATACAAGGAAGACGGCATGATCATCGGTTCCAAGCATGATCCGGAGGCAAATATGTGGCTGAATCCACAGTCATGGGCAGTCATCAGTGGTCTTGCCACAAAGGATCAGGCGGAGAAAGCACTCGAGTCTGTACACAGAGAATTGAATACACCATATGGCGTACGTCTGATGGCACCATCCTATGTCGATCATGCGTTTGAGGGAGCATTGATGCTTCTGTTCAATCCATCGACTAAGGAAAATGGTGGTATCTTCTCACAGCCACAGGGTTGGATTATCCTGGCAGAATCCCTGATGGGACACGGAAACCGTGCATTTGAATATTTCACAGAGAGCTCACCTGCATCCATGAATGACAAGGCAGAGATCAGAAAGCTGGAGCCATATTGCCACGGACAGTTCACAGAGAGTTCGGAAAGCCCATTCGAGGGCAGAGCGCATGTACACTGGCTGACAGGTACCGCTTCAACGGTTATGGTTGGATGTGTCGAGGGTATCCTTGGTATGCGTCCGGACTTTGATGGACTTCGTATCGCACCATCGGTTCCATCTGACTGGAAGGAATTCGAGATCAACAAGGACTTCCGTGGAAAGAAGCTTCATATCGTTGTGAAGAATCCAAATGGCGCAGAGAGCGGTTATACAAGTCTTGTTGTAAATGGCAAGGAAATGACGGATAACTACATTGCGGCAAGTGAACTTGCAGATGTCAATGAGATTATCCTTACAATGTAAGTGCTTAGACAAACATACGCAAATATAGAAGAAACTATGTGATATGGTGGGTAGATTCTGTACCCACCATATTTTTCTATAGGCATAACAGAATTTATGAAACATGCAGGGCGTGTGTAAAAAGTGAGGTGAATGACACATGAATACGAAACGGTCTTTTCAAATCAAAAAGTTTATTGGCAATCGTGCCTTTTATAAGCGATATCTGATGCTTGCTTTGCCGATGATTTTACAGAATGCGATTACGAATCTGGTCAGCTTTTTGGATAATATTATGGTTGGGCAGCTTGGAACCGAGCAAATGTCCGGTGTAGCGATTGTGAATCAGTTGATTTTTGTATATAATCTGGCAATTTTTGGTGCGGCATCGGCGGCAAGTATTTTTGGCGCACAGTATTTTGGAAAAGGAAACCATAAAGGACATATGTATTCATTCCGATTCAAGCTGTATGCAACGATGTTTGTGACAATACTTGCAATTATGTTATTTGTCACGAATGGTGAGAATCTGATATCCTTATATCTTACGGATACAGCTGGAACCGGTGCGACAGATGTTGCGTTACGATATGGAAAACAGTATCTGTCCATCATGCTGATCGGTCTGGTTCCTTTTGCGGTTACACAGTCGTATGCGACAAATATCAAGGAAACCGGACAGACATTTGTACCGATGGCTGCAAGCTTCGTGGCAGTTGGAAGCAATGCAGTGCTGGATTATCTTTTGATATTTGGAATTGGACCATTTCCGAAGCTTGGCGTTATGGGTGCAGCACTTGCAACGATACTGGCGCGTTATATAGAAGCTGCGATTATTGTAATCTGGGCACATACCCATAAAGAAAAGAACAAGTATCTGGCTGGTGCATACCGGGGAATTGGCATGCCAATGAACGAATTCAAAGCAATTTTGATCAAGGGATTTCCACTTATGTTGAATGAACTTCTCTGGGCGGCGGGGATGACAGCAGTGACGCAGTGCTATTCGGTGCGTGGACTCGAGGTGGTTGCCGGACTAAACATCGCAACGACGATTACGAATTTGTTTAATATTGTGTATATTCAGCTTGGTGCATGTATCAGTATCATTGTAGGACAGTATCTGGGAGCCGGTGAGCTGGAACAGGCGAAGGATGCGGATAATAAGATGATCGTGTTCAGTGTATTTTGCTGTATACTTGTAGCAGCGGTAATGTTTGTAGTTGGCAGGTTTTTCCCGCATATCTATAATACAACCGATGAAATCAAGAAGCTTGCTACAGCGTTCATGAGTATATCTGCGCTTTTGATGCCGATTTGTTCCATGAGCCATACCTTCTACTTTACCTTACGGTCGGGCGGTAAGACATTGGTTACATTCCTGTTTGATTCCGTGTTCACATGGGTCATTGTTGTTCCGTGTGCGTATGTGCTTGCACATTTTACGGGACTTGGAATTGTGAGTGTGTATTTTTTCGTGCAGGCGACGGAATTAATCAAAGCGACGATTGGTTATTTTATGGTGAAGAGCAATGTCTGGCTGGTGCAGATGGTATAATTACAGTCCATGTATAATAAAATATATATAAAAAAAGAGGCATTCCCTATCTGCGTTGTTTGGGAACGTCTCTTTTTGTGTTATAGCCATTTGCGGATTTCATATCCTACATGTTATTCGAAGCACTTACGATCATCGGTAAGATCTGCTTTTTTCTGGAGACAACGCCCGGCAGGTTGATGCTGCCGCCGGATACTTCATCAAGCTTGAACGCTTTTTCAAGCAGCTCTTCGGAGTTTTTTCCATAGTATAAAAGTTCGGTGCTTTCTTTGAAGATGTTTGTCAGCATGAAGAAGAGCATATCAGCTTCATTTTGGTTATAGATACTTTCCATATATTTCAGGATTCGTGGTTTGACTGCATCTAACATTGTAGAGTTGAATGCAGTAATCTGTCCGATGCCGAACTTTAGGTTTTCCGAAGAGAATACCTTGTAATCCTGATAGAAGATTTCCTCGTCTGTCTCGTTCATCAGCTTGCTTCCGGCGTTAAACATGGCAATGGCATACGCTTCAATGTCAATGTTCGCGATTTTTGCAAGCGTCCGGCATGTGTGCTCATCCATCTGCGTGCAGGTCGGAGAACGGAACATCAAAGTATCGGAGATGATCGCAGAACATAACAATCCGGCAATCTGCTTCGGAATCTCGATATGGTTTTCTTCAAACATCTGGTAGATGATCGTTGCGGTACAGCCAAGTGGCTGATTGCGGAAATAAACCGGATTCATTGTCTGCAGTCCACCAAGTCTGTGGTGATCGATGATTTCAAGAAGCTGGACCTCTTCGATACCGTCAACTGCCTGCGCGTGTTCATTGTGGTCAACTAAGATAACCTTCTTCGGGTTCGCATTCAAATAATTTCGCTGGGAAATTAGTCCCACGTATTTTCCGTATTCATTTAGGACAGGATAGTACTGGTGGCGTTTGCCCGCCATCACGGTACGGATATCCCGGATATAATCCTCGGTCGAGAACGTGATCAGGTTATCCTTCTTCATGAAGTAACGGATTGGGATACTCTGGTTGATCAGACGTGCTGCTGTGTACGTATCATATGGGGTGCGGATGATCGAACATCTGTGATCCTCGGCAAGCTTCGTGATCGTCTTCGATACGACTGCGCCATCGCAGATGATGATGCACTGTGCATCCATTTCAATCGCGCAAAGCTGTGATTCGTAACGGTTACCAAGGATAACGATATCTCCCTGTTCGATATAATTTTCCATCATGTCCGGATTGGCAGCCGATATCAGAACCTTTCCGGTATGTACATAATCCTTCTCATCTCCGACAATCAGATCGGCAGAGAGCGTGTTGATAATATTTTTATATGGGGTGTGTGCAGATGCGATGACACGGTTGTCGTAGACTTCCATGTAAGTCATGGCGATGTCACGCACGGTGATCAATCCGGTCAGGTTGCCGTTTTCATCCACCGAGGGAAGGGTGGTTGCACCGGATTCACTTAAGATTTCCCATGCATTTTTGATGGAAATCTCCCCATCGACGCCGTCGATATGACGATATTCCACATCCTTTACCTGTGTGGAAACATTCTCCATATATTCCGGTACAGCGGCGGAAAATGCATTCAATACGTATTTTGTCTCAGAGTTTATCTCGCCGGCACGCATCGGTACATAATCGTCTCCGGTAATCTGCCGTTTCAGATAAGCATAGCAAATGGAAGAACAGATGGAGTCAGTATCCGGATTTTTGTGTCCGATGACATATACTTTATCTTTGCTTTGTGTTTCCATTCATCAAACCTCCGTAATTCTTGTAAAGTCAATAAAATCTGTTTTGCGTTGCTATTATAGTTTCCGTAATTATAAAAGTCAAACAAAATGTACATAATATCTGTGAGAAATGTATGAAAAATGCGAACAGGATATGTGAAATGATTTGCATTCCAGACAATAATATCAGAAGACGGAGGCGGAAATTATGATGCAGGAAAACGAAAAAATGCCAATACACGCGAAAAACAGGGGCACAAACAAAGACGAAACACCGATTGATACACAGATGCAGGGTATCACGGAGAAACGGTCCGGAAAGGATATAGATCCGAATGAAAAACAAGGGAGCTTGATTACGGATTATGGACAGATTACCTTGTCCAAAAACCGGTATCATCACCGGATTCATCTGTTGAATATTATTGGGGAAATCGAGGGACATGAGAACCTCGGTGCTTCTTCGAAGACAAGCAAATATGAGCATATCCTGCCACAGCTTGCAGCAGTGGAGGATGACGAGGATATCGACGGACTGATGGTGCTTTTGAATACGGTAGGCGGGGATGTCGAGGCGGGACTTGCCATTGCAGAGATGATCGCATCTTTGAGTAAGCCGAAGGTATGTCTCGTGCTTGGCGGCGGACATTCCATCGGTGTGCCGCTGGCGGTGTCGGGTGATGTAACATTTATTGTTCCCTCAGCAACCATGGTCGTACATCCGATCCGGATGAATGGAACCGTGCTTGGCGTGACGCAGAATTACGAGTATATCGAGCGGATGCAGGACCGGATCATTGAATTTACGTCGAATCATTGCTCTATCAAGGAAGAAGAGCTGCGTGAAATCATGTTCAATACGAAGGAACTGACGAAGGACATCGGTTCGGTGTTAGTTGGCAGGCAGGCGGTTGAGGCTGGGATTATCGACCGGATGGGCGGCATTCATACTGCAATGAATTGTTTATATGACTTGATAAATGCAAAGAAAAATAGTAAAATGGTACAGTATGAGCATTTAAACTGACATAAATATGCCCGTGTGGCAGTTTGTAAATGGATACGGACTGCCATATGGGAGATTATATTGGGAAAAATGTCTATCATGATTGGAGAATGAGGGAAAAGAGAAGGAGTGCATACCGTGGCAACGGGAAACAACAGTACATATAATAAAGGTTCACAATCGAATACGAGGGGTAAAACGACTGCCAGCCGTTCGACATCAACGGCAAGGTCACCGCAGAAAGCAAGATCTTCGCAAACGTCTGGATCGGCGTCCGCTTCCCGTACAGGGGGAAGAAAGACGAAAGCACAGCTTGCACAGGAGCAGGCACGGAAGAATGAAATTCATCTGTTCATCTATCTGGCAGTATGCACGTTTTTCTTCATCAGCAATTTTGGCTGGTGTGGAGTTGTTGGTAATTTCTTTGCCAGATTTATGTTCGGGTTATTTGGCATTACGGAATATATCCTTCCGTTGTATGTATTCCTTACATCTGCTTTTTTACTGTCAAATGGCGCGAAAAAGACAGTTGTAAACCGTGTGCTTTGTGTAGGACTGTTCATTGTGGCGGCTGCATTTATTGCACAGCTTACGGCAGGGGCAGACCATATGACAGCGAAGCTTCTGTATGATCAGGGCGCTCAGGAGAAGAAGGGCGGCGGATTTATCTTAGGCGGGCTGCTTGTTGTACTGCATAATCTGATTGGAAAGCCTGGAGCCATTATTGTGATTGCGCTTTTGATTATCATCGGAATTATTGTAGTGCTGAATGTATCGTTAATTGATTTTGCGAAGCAGCGGTCTGCACAGTTTAAGAATCGTTACAATGCGTTGTATGAGGATGATGAGGATGAAATTGATCCGGAGGCTGCGCTTGAGGCAAAACGCAGAACGAAGTTAGATAATATCAAGGTAGAGCAGGAGAAGCCAGTCGTATCGGTAAAGAAGAAAAAGAAAAAAGTAAAAAACAAGAAGGTCGAGGGGGAAGAGGTTCACGAATTAAAGCCGCTTCCACATGAAGATCTGTTCAATCCGAATCTGACCCTGCAGGATGCGAAGGATGTCTCAGAGGGATATGTGGATCTGTCGCTGCTGAAAAAGAAGAAGGGTAGTGTGACAGAGCTTCGCAGTGCGAAAGCGGATATCCCACCGGTGCCGGATACACCGAAGGAAGAAACGGTTGATTTCTTTGAGCGTCCGGAATATACGCAGAGTACGGCTGAAGATCAGGCAGGGGAGAAAAATCTTTCAGATGAACTTTTGGCAAAGACAGATGATTATGATGCCGCTGCAACTGAGGTATATCATCCTTTTGATGGTGTTGAAACATCCAAAACAGCGCCAGTCATATCAGAGCCAGCCACAGATGCAATGCTGCCAGAAGCAGATGGGGAGCCGGTGACAGAGGCAGCGACGAGAAAACGCAAGAAGACGAAGGAATCCGAACAGGAAATGCTTTCGGAACGAGACCAGATCGCTGAGACGATTCAGGAAAACAGTGAACAAAAACCAATCAGGGAATATAAATTCCCTCCGCTTAAGCTATTGAAGAGTGGCAGGGGAAAGGGCACAAAGTCAAACGAAGCCTCCGTCCGGGAGACTGCGATGAAGTTAAAGAGCACACTCGAAAACTTCGGCGTCAATGTCACAGTGACGGATTATAGCTGCGGCCCATCTGTTACCCGGTATGAGTTACAGCCGGAGCAGGGCGTGAAGGTATCGAAGATTACGAACTTAGCGGATGATATCAAGCTGAATTTAGCGGCGGCTGATATTCGTATCGAAGCACCGATTCCGGGCAAACCGGCAGTTGGTATTGAGGTGCCAAACAAGGAGAGCCAGCCGGTGTTCTTCCGGGATTTGCTCGAATCGGACAACTTCCAGAAGTTCCCTTCCAACATTGCATTTGCGGTTGGTAAGGATATCAGTGGACAGGTCGTTGTGGCAGATATCGCGAAGATGCCGCATTTGCTGATCGCAGGTGCGACCGGTTCCGGTAAATCGGTCTGTATCAATACACTCATTATGAGTATCTTATATAAGGCAAAGCCAGATGATGTGAAGCTGATCATGGTCGATCCAAAGCAGGTCGAGCTGAGCATCTACAACGGAATCCCGCATATGCTGATTCCGGTTGTGACAGATCCGAAGAAGGCGGCAGGTGCTTTGAACTGGGCGGTGCTTGAGATGACAAATCGTTACCAGTTGTTTGCACAGTACAATGTGCGTAATCTGCAGGGCTATAACGAAAAGGTAAAGGCGGTGACAGGTACCGAAGAGGGTAACGAGGATTTGAAGAAGCTGCCACAGATTGTGATCATCGTCGACGAGCTTGCGGATCTGATGATGGTAGCACATGGTGAAGTGGAGGATGCCATCGTGCGTCTGTCCCAGCTTGCACGTGCGGCGGGGATCCATCTGGTAATCGCGACACAGCGCCCATCGGTGGATGTCATTACTGGTCTGATCAAGGCAAATGTACCATCCAGAATCGCGATGACCGTATCCTCGGGTGTGGATTCGAGAACGATTCTCGATATGAATGGAGCAGAAAAATTGCTTGGTAAAGGTGATATGTTATTCTATCCGACCGGTTATCCAAAGCCGGTACGAGTACAGGGCGCGTTCCTGTCGGATGATGAGATAGCAGATGTCGTGGACTTCCTGAAGGAGGAAAGCGGAGAAGTGACCTACGATGAGTCAATCTCGAATGAGATTGCAAACACGAAGGTCGGTGGCTCTGGCGGTGGCACATCGTCTGCAGAACCGGAATATGATGACTACTTTGTAGATGCCGGAAAGTTTATTATTGGAAAAGATAAAGCTTCCATCGGTATGCTGCAAAGAGTATATAAAATCGGATTTAACCGTGCAGCACGTATTATGGATCAGCTTTCCGAAGCTGGGGTGGTAGGACCGGAAGAGGGGACAAAACCAAGGAAGGTGCTGATGAGCATGGAAGAATTCGAGAATTATGTAGAAGAATATTTATAAGGAATCCGAAAAGATGATTCGGATCAATCTGTTGAAATATCAACAACAGAGGGAAGAGACAGGAGGACAAAAACGTATGTTAACAGACATTGAAATCGCACAGCAGGCAGAGATGGAACCAATTAAAAACGTGGCAGCAAAGCTTGGTATGTCAGAGGATGATATCGAGATGTACGGGAAGTACAAGGCGAAGCTCTCTGATGAGTATATGCAGTCTGTAAAAGATAATGAGAATGGTAAACTGGTTCTGGTAACAGCCATCAATCCGACTCCGGCAGGAGAGGGAAAGACAACAGTAACCGTAGGACTTGGTCAGGCAATGTGTAAGCTTGGTAAGAAGGCAGTCATTGCACTGCGTGAGCCTTCCCTTGGACCATGCTTCGGTGTAAAGGGCGGAGCAGCCGGTGGCGGATATGCACAGGTTGTTCCAATGGAAGACTTAAACCTGCATTTTACAGGTGATTTCCATGCGATTACATCTGCGAATAATCTGCTTGCAGCCGTCATGGATAATCATATGCATCAGGGAAATGCACTTCGCATCGATCCAAAGCGTATCGTGTTTAAGCGCTGCCTTGATATGAACGATCGTGTACTTCGTAACATCATCGTAGGTATGGGCAAGAAGGGTGACGGTGTGATGCGTCAGGATGGATTTGTCATCACAGTTGCTTCAGAGATCATGGCAATCCTCTGTCTTGCAACGGACATCAAGGACCTGCAGGATCGCCTTGCAAGAATCATCGTTGCATATAACGTGGATAATGAGCCTGTTACGGCCGGAGAATTAAAATGTGTCGGTTCGATGACAGCACTTTTGAAGGATGCGATCAAGCCAAACCTGATCCAGACCTTAGAGCATACACCGGCACTTGTACACGGTGGGCCATTTGCGAATATCGCACATGGATGTAACTCTGTCCGTGCAACACAGACCGCACTTAAGATTGCAGATTATGTAATCACAGAGGCGGGCTTCGGTGCCGATCTCGGTGCTGAGAAATTCTTCGATATCAAGTGTCGTATGACCGGCTTAAAGCCGGATGCAGTTGTGCTTGTAGCAACCGTACGTGCACTCAAATATAACGGCGGCGTGGCAAAGGCAGACCTTGGCGCTGAGAACTTAGAAGCATTAGAGAAGGGCATTGTAAACTTAGAGAAGCACATCGAGAACTTACAGCTCTACGGCGTGCCGGTAGTTGTAACGCTGAACCGTTTCGTATCCGATACAGATGCAGAGCTTGCATATGTACGGGAATTCTGTGAGAAGCGAGGCTGTGATTTCGCCCTTGCAAATGTATGGGAGAAAGGCGGCGAAGGTGGTGTTGAGCTGGCAAAGGCTGTGCTTAACACACTTGAGACGAAGGAAAGCCACTTTAAGGTATTGTATGAAGACAATCTGCCAATCAAGGAGAAGATTGAGACAATTGCGAAGAAAATCTATGGCGCAGATGGTGTAACATATTCCGCAGAAGCAGATCGCGCGATTGCAAAGATCGAAGAGATGGGATTTACAGATATGCCGGTCTGCATGGCGAAAAACCAGTATTCCCTGTCTGATGATGCGAAGAAGCTTGGCAGACCGACCGGATTTACAGTGAATATCCGTGAGGTATATGTAAGTGCCGGCGCCGGATTCATTGTAGCAATCACAGGAGCCATCATGACGATGCCGGGACTTCCTAAAGTCCCAGCTGCAGAGCGTATCTTCGTGGATGATGAAGGTGTAACACACGGTTTATTCTAAGAAGTACCAATTTGTATACGATTCCATATGTATATGTACCATGCATCTGAATTCTAAATATACATATGTTTGAAACTTAGAAGTTTTTGATGCTCCATCTGTGTACAGCAATGTTTGAACAGGAAGTTCAAACAAGCCACCACTGAGCCATGGATGGCGAATTGGTGGCGGTTGCGTATGAGTTTGGTATGTATATTGGAGCATCTAGAACTACTTAGTTTCAATACATCGTATATTTATGAATTCAGATGCATGGTACACGGCATATGGAATCGTGTACAATGTTGTAAAGAAAGGCGGATTATAACAATGGCAAAATTGATTAACGGAAAAGAAATCTCCCAGCAGATTAAGGATGAATTAAAAGAAAAGGTTTCCGCATTGAAAGCACAAGGTAGGAATATCTGTCTGGCAGTCATTCAGGTTGGAAATGATCCTGCATCTTCTGTTTATGTTGGAAACAAGAAGAAAGCCTGCGCCTATATCGGTATCGAGTCACGTGCGTTTGAGCTTCCGGAGGAGACAACAGAGGAGGAGCTTCTCTCTATTATCAAGAATCTGAATGAGGATGACAGTGTACATGGAATCTTAGTGCAGCTTCCGGTTCCGAAGCACATTAACGAGGAGAAGATCATCGGTGCAATCTCTCCGAAGAAGGATGTGGACGGATTTCATCCAGAGAGTGTCGGCAGTCTGTGTATTGGCAGACCGGGATTTGTATCGTGTACACCGGCGGGAATCATCCAGCTTCTGAAGCGTTCAGATATCGATATCGAAGAAAAACACTGCGTTGTGATCGGCAGAAGCAATATTGTAGGCAAGCCGATGGCGCTTTTAATGCTACGGGAGAATGCGACCGTAACAATCTGTCATTCGAGAACAAAGAATCTGAAGGAAATCTGTAAAGAGGCAGATATCCTGATTGTAGCGATCGGAAAGCCAAAGATGATCGATGCATCGTATGTGAAGGATGGCGCGACAGTGATCGATGTAGGTATCCACAGAGATGCCAATAACAAGTTATGCGGTGATGTTGATTTTGCATCGGTGGAACCGGTAGCAGGAGCTATCACACCGGTTCCGGGCGGTGTTGGACCGATGACAATTGCAATGCTGATGAATAACTGTGTGGAAGCTGCAGAGCGTGAGGAATAAGAAACATATGAATATATTGATGGTGTCACTTGGCTGTGACAAGAACCTTTGCGACAGTGAGGCAATGCTTGGACTGCTCGCAAAGCACAATTATAATATTACGAACGATGAGCAGGAAGCTGATGCGGTTATCGTGAATACATGCAGTTTCATCAAAGATGCGATGGAGGAAAGTGTGAACACGGTATTGGAGATGGCGAAGCTCAAACAGCAGAACTTAAAATACCTGATCGTGACCGGATGTATGGCACAGCGGTTTAAAGATGAGATATTTGCAGAGATTCCTGAGATTGATGCGTGTCTTGGAACAAGCAGCTTTGATAAGATATTAGATGTGATCGAGGAGCTGAAAGCACGGGATGGAATCGAAGATGCAGAGGGAATCAGCGTCTATGATGATATTGACCGCCTGGCAACGATTACAGAATCCAACAAGGTTATTACATCGGGTACCTTTATGGGATACTTAAAGATTGCGGAGGGTTGTGACAAATTCTGTACCTACTGTGTCATCCCACATATCCGTGGACATTACCGGAGCGTGCCAATGGAGCAGCTTATAAAGGAAGCAGAATATATGGCATCACAGGGAATCGAGGAACTGGTGCTTGTTGCACAGGAGACGACCTGCTATGGAAAAGACCTGTACGGTGAGAAACGGCTGCATGTGTTAGTCCGTGAACTGGCGAAGATTGATGGAATCAAATGGATCCGCCTGATGTACTGTTATCCGGAGGAAATCTATGATGAACTGATTGATTGCTTCCGGGATGAACCGAAACTTCTGCATTATATTGATATGCCGATGCAACACAGCGAGGATGCAATCTTAAAGCGCATGGGCAGACGCACAGACCGTGCCAGCATCGAAATGGTAATCGGGAAGCTGCGGGAAGCGGCACCGGATATTGCAATTCGTACATCCCTGATCGCCGGATTTCCTGGTGAGACAAAAGAGGAGCATGAGGCACTGATGACGTTCTTAGATGAACAGGAACTTGACCGCGTAGGTGTATTCACCTATTCCAGAGAAGATGGAACGCCGGCGGCGACATTTGAGAACCAGATTGATGAGGAGACAGCCACACAGTGGCGCAATGAAATCATGGAGCTGCAACAGGAAATCTCCTTAGATAAAAACGAGACATTTGTCGGGAAGATTATGCAGGTCATCGTTGAGGGATATTCCTCGGACGACGATGTCTATGTCGGACGGACATACCGGGATGCACCGGGTGTGGACGGACTGGTGTTTGTGAACTGTGATTATGAACTGATGTCCGGACAGATCGTCGATGTCCGGATCAATGAGGTAGGACCATATGATATGATAGGAGGGATATTGGATGAATCTACCGAATAAACTAACAATACTCAGAATGATCATGATACCATTTTTCTTAGTTGCCCTAATGGTGCCGGGTATTCCGGGAGGAAAATGGATCGCACTTGCACTGTTCTGTCTGGCAAGCCTCACGGATATGCTCGACGGAAAGATTGCAAGAAAATATAACCTGATCACGGACTTTGGGAAGTTCATGGATCCGCTTGCGGACAAGCTGCTTGTCTGCTCTGCGATGATTGCGTTGATTGATCTTGACCGGATTCCGGCGTGGGTTGTAATCGTCATTATCGCAAGAGAGTTCATCATCAGCGGATTCCGGCTTGTTGCATCGGATAACGGCGTCGTGATCGCTGCCGGATGGTGGGGTAAAATCAAGACCGTATGCCAGATGTTTATGGTTATTTTATTGATTTGTGACTTCGGCGGAAGCACAGTTCATGTTATTGAAAATGCGTTGATCTATCTGGCTCTGGCATTGACGATTATTTCTTTGATCGACTATCTGGTAAAGAATAAAAACGTGCTTTCTGAAACAAAATAAGAGTGGCTTTAAAAATCTGTAAAAAGCGGATGAAACGTAAATGTTTAAGGCTTTTTACAGATTTTTCTTTTTTATTGCAAATCTGTGACAAAGAATGTGATTTTGACTTGATTTCAGTCGTAAAAAGATTTACAATTACAATCGGAAGAAATTGGGTTTCTTATCAGAAAACCCATAATAAATAAAAGTGGAGGGCTTAAAATGAGTAACAAACTTACATTGTCAGCAAGTGACAGAATTTCTTCTTTGCTAGACGAAGCGAGCTTTGTTGAAGTTGGTGCTTATGTAACAGCTAGAAATACAGACTTCAACATGCAGGAAAATGATACTCCAAAAGACGGTGTTATTACTGGATATGGTGTCATCAATGGAAAACTGGTGTATGTATACAGCCAGGATGCAACGGTTCTTGGTGGTGCAATCGGTGAGATGCACGCAAAGAAGATTGCGAAGATTTATGACATGGCGATGAAGGTAGGCGCACCGGTAGTCGGTTTGATCGATTGTGCGGGACTTCGTTTGCAGGAGGCAACCGATGCGTTAAATGCGTTCGGTGAAGTTTATCTGAAGCAGACACTTGCGTCAGGAGTAATCCCACAGATTACTGCAATTTTTGGAACATGCGGTGGTGGAGCAGCGCTTATTCCAACACTTACAGACTTTACATTTATGACAGCAGAGGGCGGCAAGTTATTCGTAAACAGTCCAAATGCACTCGATGGAAACTATCAGGCAAAGCTTGATACAGCATCTGCGGCTTACCTTAGCGAGAATTCTTCTCTGGTAGATGGTGTATTCGAGGATGATGCAACAACACTTGCAGGTATCAGAAGCCTTGTAGATATGCTTCCTGACAACAACATGGAAGATGCAGAGTCCGATTGTACAGACGATCTGAACCGTATCATTCCAAATCTCGATGGATTTGCAAAGGATGCAAGAGCTGTATTGCAGAACATCGCAGATAACAACGTATTCGTAGAAGTAAAGAAAGATTATGCAAAGGACATGGTTCTTGGCCTGATCAAGTTGAATGGTGCGACAGTTGGTTGTGTAGCGAACCAGGCAGCCGATGGCGGAGAGCTTCTCTCTACAAGCGGTGCTTATATCGCAGCAGACTTCGTGAAGTTCTGTGACGCATTTAACATTCCTGTATTGACACTCGTAAATGCAAAGGGATTTGTAGCAACTGTATCAAACGAGAGAACAATCGCAGATGCAGCAGCAAAACTCACATATGCATTTGCAGATGCAACAGTACCGAAGGTAACAGTTGTGATGGGAGATGCATTCGGAACAGCGTATACGATCATGAACTCCAAGGCTATCGGCGCAGATATGGTATATGCATGGCCGTGTGCAAAGATTGGTACGATGGAGCCGGAGATGGCTGTCAAGATCATGTACGAGAAGGAAATTGCAGAGGCAGCTGATAAGGTTGCATTTATTGCAGAGAAGAAGAAGGCTTATACAGAGCTTCAGTCAAGCGCACTTGCAGCAGCAAAGCGTGGTTATGTTGATGATATCATCGAGCCGGATGCAACAAGAAAGCGTGTGATCGCAGCGTTTGATATGCTTAGCACAAAGAACGAGGAAAGACCATATAAGAAGCACGGAGCAGTATAAGGAAAGGTGACAATGAAATGAAGAAAAAATTATTAATTCTGATTTCCATGTTAGCTATGATGTTTTCCTTGACTGCCTGCAGCAATGAGGTTGAAAAGCCGTTTGACTATGATGACAGCCAGATTGTGATTGACACGATGTATCTGTTCAACCAGTATCAGAATGTTGATGATGAATATGCTGATTATTATATTCAGGATGGAACCGAATTCGAGCAGTCCGCAGTAAAGGGTATCAAGCAGGCACAGGAGACCGATAAGGTTGGAGACTTCCAGGATTTCTCTCCTTATATCAACGGTGTTGGCATGGATTTAAATGATGTCGATTACAAGATTGAGAATGCCGCAGACTCTGTATCGGTAACTGTTACAAACAAGGCAGCAAACAGAGATGTGGAGGTAACTGTAAAGTTTGTTGAGAATCCAGATTATTATATCAAGCTGGATCAGGCAAAGCAGACATACAATGCAGATGCAGTCCGTCAGGAAATTGCAATGTACTATGGTTCAGAAGATGAATTCTTCTCCCAGTATGGCAGTTACTATTCAAGTGTAGACGATGTTGTACAGCAGGGCATCGACAATGAGATGCAGGGCGTATATCAGTATCTCCCGGAGGAGATGGTTGTTTCAGCCGTATACTCTAAGACAGAGCTGATGAAGCAGGCAGGTATGAATACATTGCTCGGTATGGGTACTGTATTTGTAGTTTTGATTTTCATCTCATTTATTATTTCACTGTTCAAGTTCCTTCCGGCACTTTTCGCAAAGAAGCCGAAGATTGAAGATCTCAAGAAGGAAGAGAGCAAGCCGGCAGCACCAGTCAAGGCTGCTACACCGGCACCAGCCGCAGGCAATCTGATGAACGATGCAGAGCTTGTAGCCGTTATCACAGCCGCTATTTATGCAGCCGAAGGACAGGCAGGCAATGGTGCAGTAAGTAAGGATAAACTCGTTGTACGTTCGATTCGTCGTGCAAGAAAATAATTGATATATTAGGAGGAAATTAACATGAAGAATTATAGAATTACTGTAAATGGTACAGCTTATGATGTAGCAGTAGAAGAATTGGGTGCAGGTGCAGCTCCGGTTGCAGCAGCAACTCCGGCACCGGTTGCAGCAGCTCCGGCTCCAGCAGCTCCGGCACCAGCAGCAGCCGCAGGCTCTATCGAGGTTGCAGCTCCGATGCCTGGTAAGATCTTGAATGTAAAGGCAAGTGTTGGTACAGCTGTAAAGAAGGGTGATGTTATCCTGATCCTTGAGGCTATGAAGATGGAAAATGATGTGGTAGCTCCGGAAGACGGAACAGTTGCAAGCATCAACGTTTCAGCAGGTGATGCAGTTGAAGCAGGCGATGTATTGGCTACTTTGAACTAATCAGAGTTTTTAAGTAACTGGTTCCTACAATAACAGGAGGTAAACATAAGTGAGTAGTTTTGCAGATGTATTTAAAAATCTGGCTCTCCAGACAGGATTTGCAACCCTGACATGGAAGCATTATGTAATGATTCTCATTGCATGTGTATTCATGTATCTTGCAATCGTGAAAGGCTTCGAGCCGTTGCTTTTGGTTCCAATCTCCTTCGGTATGTTCCTGGTTAACATGTTCCCGGATATCATTGCTGATGGTGGATTGTTACATTATTTCTATTTGTTGGATGAGTGGAGTATTTTGCCTTCCCTCATCTTCATGGGTGTCGGCGCCATGACAGACTTCGGCCCGCTGATTGCGAACCCGAAGAGCTTCTTGCTTGGTGCAGCCGCACAGTTTGGTATTTATGCTGCATACTTCCTTGCATTCCTGATGGGATTCAATGGAAAGGAAGCAGCCGCAATCTCTATCATCGGTGGTGCCGATGGTCCTACATCAATCTTCCTTGCAGGTAAGCTCGGAATGGGTGGAACTTTAATGGGACCGATCGCCGTTGCCGCATATTCTTATATGTCACTGGTACCGGTTATCCAGCCGCCGATCATGAAGCTTCTCACAACAGAGAAGGAGAGAAAGATCAAGATGGCTCAGCTCCGTCCGGTATCCAAGATGGAGAAGATCCTGTTCCCAATCATCGTTACACTGGTTGTTGTATTGATTCTTCCGACAACAGCTCCGCTGGTTGGTATGCTGATGCTTGGTAACCTGTTCCGTGAGAGTGGTGTTGTTAAGCAGTTAACAGAGACGGCAAGTAATGCAATGATGTACATCGTTGTTATCCTGCTTGGTACATCCGTAGGTGCATCGACAAGTGCAGAAGCATTCCTGAAGACAAGTACATTGAAAATTGTATTGCTTGGTCTGATCGCATTTGCGTTTGGTACAGCGGCAGGTGTATTGTTCGGTAAGATTATGTGCAAGGTAACGCACGGTAAGGTAAATCCGCTGATCGGTTCTGCGGGTGTATCCGCCGTTCCTATGGCAGCACGTGTATCACAGAAGGTTGGTGCAGAGGCAGATCCTACAAACTTCCTTTTGATGAACGCCATGGGACCAAACGTTGCAGGTGTTATCGGTACTGCGGTTGCAGCCGGAACATTCCTCGCAATCTTTGGTGTATAGTATAGAGAATTTAGGAGGTCAGACTAATGGCAGAAGAAAAGAAACCGGTAAAGATTACCGAAACTGTGCTGAGAGATGCACACCAGTCTTTGATTGCAACTCGTATGACAACAGAGCAGATGTTGCCAATTATTGATAAAATGGATAAAGTTGGTTACCATTCCGTAGAGTGCTGGGGTGGTGCTACATTCGACGCTTGTCTCCGTTTCCTGAAAGAGGATCCATGGGACAGACTTCGTAAGCTCCGTGACGGATTCAAGAATACAAAGCTTCAGATGCTGTTCCGTGGACAGAATATCCTTGGATACAGCCCATATTCGGATGATGTTGTAGAGTACTTCGTACAGAAGAGTATCGCAAACGGTATTGATATCATTCGTATCTTTGACTGTCTGAATGATATCCGTAACCTTGAGACAGCTGTAAAGGCAGCAAACAAGGAAAATGGACATGCACAGGTTGCACTTTCATACACACTTGGTGATGCTTATACAATGGATTACTGGAAGAACATGGCAAGACAGATCGAGGAGATGGGTGCAGATTCTATCTGTATCAAGGATATGGCCGGACTTCTTGTACCAAACGAGGCTACGAAGCTTGTAAAGGCTTTGAAGGAAGGTACAAAGCTTCCGATTCAGCTTCATACACATTACACATCCGGTGTTGCTTCCATGACATACATGAAGGCAGTCGAAGCTGGATGTGACATCATTGATACAGCAATGTCACCACTTGCTATGGGTACATCACAGCCTGCAACAGAGGTTATGGCAAAGGCATTCGAGGGTACAGAGTTCGATCCTGGATTCGATCAGAACCTTCTTGCTGAGATCGCTGATTACTTCCGTCCACTTCGTGAGCAGTGGCTGGAGTCCGGACTGCTTAGTCCAAAGGTAATGGGCGTTAACATCAAGACTCTGCTTTACCAGGTACCGGGTGGCATGCTTTCCAACATGGTATCCCAGTTGAAGGAGATGCATGCAGAGGATAAGTACGATGAAGTACTCGAAGAGATTCCACGTGTGCGTAAAGACTTTGGTGAGATTCCACTTGTTACACCATCTTCACAGATCGTTGGTACACAGGCTGTATTGAACGTCGTTATGGGTGAGCGTTACAAGACGCTTACAAAAGAGGCAAAGGATATGCTCGTAGGTAAGTACGGTAGAACAACAGTACCTGTAAATGCAGAGATCCAGAAGAAGGCACTTGACAGCCTTGGAATGAAGGAGCCAATCACATATCGTCCGGCAGACGACTTGGAGCCATCCCTCGCTAAGTTCGAGAAGGAAATGGCACAGTACAAGCAGCAGGATGAGGATGTTCTTTCTTATGCATTGTTCCCACAGGTTGCAACAGAATTCTTCAAGTACAGAGAAGCACAGCAGACAGGTGTGGATGTAACAGCAGCAAATACTGAGAATAAGACATATCCGGTATAATAAACAAGGATAGAAAGATATCAAAAGGCGGAGAGCTTTTTCTCCGCCTTATTCTTTCATAATATAGAGCAGGTAATTGCGATATACAATTACGTGTTTCGCAATTACCTGCAATAAAAGATATAAGTGTGGAGAAAATTATGGATGTAGCGAAAAAAAATGAAAAGAAATTAAGGCGGCAGATGCGGACGACATCAAAGATATTGCTTGGATTTCTGATTGCGATTTTGATCGGAGCGATCCTGCTTACACTGCCGGCTGCAACGATAACCGGAGAATCGGATTTTCTGACCGCGTTATTTACTGCAACGACTTCCGTCTGCGTGACGGGGCTTGTAGTTGTTCCGACCTTTTCGTATTGGACATTATTTGGTAAGATTGTAATTCTCGCGCTGATACAGCTCGGGGGACTTGGAATTGTGGCATTGACGTCATTTGTTATGCTGCTTATGAATCGAAAATTCTCCTTGCGCAATCGTATGATGATTCAGGATGCTTTTGGATTAAGTACGATGCAGGGCATGGTTGTATTTATAAAACGAGTGATCAAAGGAACTGTGATTGTGGAGATGTTAGGCGCGGTCTTATATATGTTTGCGTTTATCCCACAGTTTGGTGTGGCACATGGAATCTGGTATTCTGTATTCAATGCGATTTCAGCGTTTTGCAATGCAGGAATCGATATCATTGGACCGGACAGTCTGATGACGTATGCGGATTCACCGCTTGTACTGCTCACGTCGTCGTTTCTGATCATCTGTGGTGGACTTGGATTCGTTGTCTGGTGGGATGTGGTAGATGTGCTTTCAAACGTGCGTGCAAAAAAGATACCGGCCCGTGATATCTGGCGTCGATTCAATACACATACAAAAATCATATTGATGATGACATTTGCATTGATTTTATCCGGCATGGTTGTCACATTTCTATTTGAATGTAACAATCCGCTCACGCTTGGAAATATGTCACTTGGAAAGAAAATACTCAATGCATTTTTTCAGTCTGTGACACTCCGAACAGCTGGATTTGCATCAATCAGCCAGAAGGGATTGACAGAGCCGACGGTACTTGTGAGTTGTGTAATCATGTTTGTTGGTGGTTCGCCGGTCGGAACTGCCGGTGGTATCAAGACGATGACGGCTGCGACACTTGTGTTTGCAGTTTTGGCTGTAGTACAGGGACGCAAAGAGACGGTCGCATTTAAAAAAACAATCCCGACATCTATCGTCCGTCGGTCGCTGGCTGTGACGGTTATCGGTTTTGGCACATTGATTTTGTTTTCTGTTCTGCTTCTGGCGACAAATCCACTTTCCCTGTCGGATGGTGTCTTCGAAGTGACAAGTGCAATCGCAACAGTCGGGTTGTCACGGGACGTGACTCCGGGGCTGAATGTGATTGGAAAAGTGATTATCATATTATGTATGTATCTTGGCAGAGTGGGACCAATCACGATGTTCATGTTCTTCGGACAGCGTGCGACAAACCACAACTCTGTAAAATATGCGGATGCGGAAATTATTGTAGGGTAGGAGGAATGAAATATATGAATAAATCGATCGCGGTTATCGGTCTTGGACGGTATGGAAAAAGCATTGCAACAGAATTGTATAAAAACGGCGCGGATGTGCTTGCAATCGATGGAAATCCAGAGATTATAAATGAGATTGCGGACAGTGTGACTTGTGCCATGAGTCTGGATGTCTGTGATATGGATGCACTAAGAGAGGCAGGTATCTCGAACATGGATGCGGTAGTTGTGGCGATGGCTGACAGCTTAGATTCCAGCATCATGTGCGTGATGTCTGCAAAGGAACTTGGCGTGCCAAAGGTAATTGCAAAGGCAAAGGATGAGATGATGGAGAAAATCCTGAAGCGGGTTGGCGCAGACCAGGTTGTTTTTCCGGAGAAAGAATCCGGAATCCGTCTGTCACACAAACTGATCTCAGAACATCTTGTCGATTATTTTGACCTGTCGGACAGCACGAGCCTTGTGGAGATTCTTCCACGTGCGGAGTGGGTTGATAAGAATCTGCGGGAGCTGAATCTTAGAAAAGAATATAAAATCAATGTTGTCGCTGTGATCCAGAATGATGAATTCAATATCGCTATGGATCCGGATACGCCATTAAAGGCGGACGAGCCGTTGCTGATTATCATGAAAAAGTCGGATTTGAAGAGGTTTGAGAGATAATGCGAGCAGCTATCATAGGTGGAGGAGCTGCCGGTATGTATGCAGCAGTTATGCTTGCACAGGCAGGGCACTCCGTGACAATATATGAAAAAAATGAAAAACTTGGCAAAAAACTTTTCATCACAGGAAAAGGCAGATGCAATCTGACAAACAATTGTGAAGTGGAAGAGCTGATGAAACATGTGGTGACAAATCCAAAGTTTTTGTATAGTGCATTTTATAATTGTAATGCACAGGATGTGATGCAGTTTTTTGAGCAAAACGGATTGGAACTGAAGACCGAACGTGGAAACCGGGTATTTCCGGCATCGGATCATTCATCCGATGTGATAAAGACACTCGAGCAGGCGCTAAAGAAGCGGAAGGTAACAATCTGTCTGTATCACACAGTAACAAAGATTTTGACGGAGCAGGTACAGAATCAGATGCGTGCAGCCGGCGTTAGCGTGAAGGATGCGGATGGACATCAAAAACTGGAATATTTTGATGCGGTGGTTGTGGCAACCGGAGGGCTTTCCTATGAGCGTACCGGTTCAACCGGAGATGGTTTGCAGTTTGCCAGAGATCTTGGACTGCAGGTGACAGAATGTCTACCGTCACTTGTACCATTTGAAATCAAAGAGGATTTCTGCCGGGAACTGATGGGACTTTCGCTTCGGAATGTTACATTGTCCTGCTATACAAAGAAGAAAAATAAGGAAAAGCTTCTGTATCACGACCAGGGAGAAATGCTGTTTACGCATTTTGGTATCAGCGGTCCGCTTGTGCTTTCTGCATCTGCCTATGCAGGGAAGGCAAAGGGAGAACCTGTCTGGGTAGAAATCGATTTAAAACCGGCACTGACCATGGAACAGCTTGATGACCGGATCCTGCGGGATTTTGATGCGGCAAAGAACAAACAGGTGCGTAATGCACTCGATGATCTGCTGCCAAAGAAACTGATTCCGGTTATGATAGAGCTTGCGGAGATTGATCCTTTCAAGCAGGTCAATGCTGTGACGAGGGAAGAGCGGGAAAGACTGGCTTCCTGTATGAAGAAGCTTACGCTGCATGTGGCAGGTACGCGTGGTTATGAGGAGGCAATCATCACAAAAGGTGGTGTGAGTGTGAAAGAAATCAACCCCAAGACGATGGAGGCAAAGCGGATCCCGGGACTTTACTTTATCGGAGAAGTGCTCGATGTGGATGCCCTGACTGGAGGTTTCAACCTGCAGATTGCATGGTCTACAGCAGCCACAGTACTGCTTACGCAGCAATATAAAATATAAATACTATCTGGAGGAACAAGAAGTATGAATATCGCAATTGATGGACCGGCAGGAGCCGGAAAAAGCACGATTGCACGTCGTGTAGCAAAGGAAAAGGGATATATCTATGTCGATACAGGTGCAATGTACCGTGCCATAGGTCTGTATTTTATGAATGAAGGCGTCGATGCGGAGAATGCAGCCGCAGTATTGGAAGCACTTGCAGCAATTCAGGTTGAAATCAGATACGAGGCTGGTGAACAGCAGGTATATTTAAATGGCAAGAATGTCTCTAAGGAGATACGACAGGAAGTTGTTGGAAATATGGCGTCCAAGGTTGCAACCAAACAGGCGGTACGAGACAAACTGTTAGATCTGCAGAGAAATCTTGCAGCTACACAGGATGTTGTCATGGATGGCAGAGATATTGGAACATTTGTGTTACCAAATGCTGAACTGAAGATTTATCTGACTGCATCGGTTGATACAAGAGCCGACAGACGTTACAAGGAGCTGGTTGAAAAGCATATACCGGCCGATCTGGAAGAGATTAAGCATGATATTGAGGCAAGAGATTATCAGGATATGCACCGGGAAATCGCACCGCTCACACAGGCAGAAGATGCATATTTTCTGGATTCTTCCAATCTTACAATTGATGAAGTTGTAGCAGAGATTATCGGCAGAATTCCACAGTAGGTGCAGAACAGGAGATCCGCATTTATGAGAGAAATAAAAATTGCAAAATCCGCAGGCTTTTGTTTTGGTGTCAAACGTGCAGTAAATCTCGTCTATGATCAGGTTGGAAATGCGAAGAAGGTCTATACGTATGGTCCGATCATCCATAACGAGGAGGTCATCTCAGATCTGGAACAGAAAGGTGTGCATGTACTGACCGAAGAAGATATTGATATGATGCTGGCACGCGGTAGCAAAGTAGAGGATGCAAAAGAAATTGTGATTCGTTCGCATGGCATCGGGCAGGATGCCTATAAAAAGTTAGAGCAGCTTGGATTTGAAATCGTCGATGCTACATGTCCGTTTGTGAAGAAGATTCATCGTATTGTACAGGAGGAAACGGAGCAGGGGCACTGTGTGGTAATCGTCGGGGATGAAAAACATCCGGAAGTATGCGGCATCCGTGGCTGGTGTGTCAGGGAACCGGTTATTGTAAATTCGGTAGAAGAAGCACAGAAAAAGCTGGATTTTCTTGATAAAAATGTGTATATTGTCGCACAAACGACATTTAATGACGTAAAATTTAAAGATATAGTTGAATTTTTTAGAAATAAAGGATATAATGTCATTGTTTATAATACCATATGTAATGCTACCGAGGAACGACAGAGAGAAGCAAGAACACTTGCAGCTGATGTTGATACCATGATAGTGATTGGTGGTAAGAGCAGTTCGAATACACAGAAGCTGTATGAGATCTGTCGCAGAGAATGCGAAAATACTTACTATATTCAGACACTCGTTGACTTGGATTTAACTGTTATTGAATCCGCTAAGAGGGTAGGTATTACAGCTGGGGCATCTACCCCAAATTATATTATTAAGGAGGTTCATGACAGTATGTCAGAATTAAGTTTTGAAGAATTATTGAAGCAGTCCGAAGAGAATGGTAACAAGATTCGGGTTGGAAGCGTAGTTGAAGGAAAGGTTATTGCTGTTAAGCCGGAGGAGATCATCGTAGATATCCAGTACAAGGCTGATGGTATCGTTACCAGAAATGAGTATTCTAGTACTCCAAACTTAGATCTTACAACAGTTGTAAATGTTGGTGATCCAATCAAGGTTAAGGTTATCAAGACAAACGATGGCGAGGGACAGGTTCTCCTCTCATACAAGAGAGTTGCTGCAGATGAGTCTTATGATAAGTTAGAGGAAGCATACAACAATGGTGAAGTCCTTACAGGTAAGGTAACACAGGTTGTTGATGGCGGTTTGAACGTTGTAGTAAATGAGTGCAGAGTATTTATCCCTGCAAGCCTTGTATCTGATACATTTGAGAAGGATCTTACAAAGTATCAGGATCAGGAAGTTGAATTTGTATTGACAGAGTTCAATCCTAAGAAGCGTAGAGTTATCGGTAACAGAAAGCAGCTCCTCGTTGCTAAGAAGGCAGAGCTTGCTAAGAAGTTGTTTGAGAATATCAAGGTTGGCGATGTAGTAGAAGGAACAGTTAAGAACGTAACATCCTTTGGCGCATTTATTGATCTTGGCGGAGCGGACGGACTTCTTCATATCTCTGAGATGTCTTGGGGCAGAGTCAATGATCCAAGCAGTGTTGTTAAGGTTGGCGATGTTGTTAAGACATTTATCAAGGACATCAATGGAGAGAAGATTGCCCTTAGTATGAAGTTCGAGGATGAGAATCCTTGGGTAAAGGCTGCTGACAAGTATGCAATCGGTAATGTTGTAACAGGTAAGGTTGTACGTTTTGCAAGCTTTGGTGCATTCGTAGAGCTTGAGCCGGGCGTTGATGGACTCCTTCATGTTTCCCAGATTTCCAAGGAACGTGTAGAGAAGCCGGAAGATGTTCTGAAGGTAGGTCAGGAGGTCACAGCAAAGGTTGTAGATTTCAAAGCTGCTGAGAAGAAGATCAGCCTGAGCATTCGTGCTTTAGATGATGCACAGGAGGCTTCTGACGAGGAGTAAGCATGGAATATCAATATGAAGAGTTTAAGCGGGATGTGTATAAACTGACCGATATTAACTTAGACCTTTATAAAGAACGCCAGATGAAAAGAAGAATAGAATCCCTGATTGCCCGTAAAGGGTTTGATGGATTTGAAAATTTTTACAAAGGTATGAAGCAGGACGAAGGTCTACTTCGTACCTTTGTTAGTTATCTGACGATTAATGTGTCTCAGTTTTATCGGAATCCACAGCAGTGGTTGAATTTTGATCAGGAGATTATACCATATCTGAGAAAAAAATATGGAGATACGCTGACAATCTGGAGTGCGGCATGTTCGACGGGAGATGAACCGTACACGATTGCAATGATTCTGTCGGAATATATTCCGTTGTCAAAGATTCGTATCATCGCAACGGATTTAGACGAGGATGTCCTCGCCTTTGCAAAAGAAGGTGTCTATCCGGCGAAGAGTTTGTCTGATCTGCCGAAGAAATATCTGGATAAGCATTTCAAGAAGGTGGATGAATGTCATTATGCAATCAGCCCCGAGATTAAGAAGTGTGTAGAGTTCAAAAAACACAATTTGCTCAAAGACCGGTATTTCCAGCATGTTCATATGATCGTCTGTCGGAATGTGGTAATCTATTTCACAGATGAGGCGAAGGATCAGGTGTATGAGAATTTCCATGGTGCGCTTGCGGATGATGGAATTCTGTTTATTGGCAGCACGGAACAGATCTTACATGCAAAAGAACTGGGATTTGAATCGTTGCGAACATTTTTTTATAAAAAAATCAAAATATAGCTTGCGCGAACAAATATCCTATGATATAGTTATGTGGTTGTGAAAAAAGGGATGGTCCTCTGGTGCAGTCAAGCATTAAGAACGTCTAAATTATTTAGGAGGTCACACAAATGGCATTAAGTGCAAATGAAATCATCAAGAACATTGAGACAGCACAGTTGAAGCAGGATGTTACAGACTTTAATGTAGGAGATACTATTAAGGTATACGCTAAGATTAAAGAGGGTAACAGAGAAAGAGTTCAGGCATTTGAAGGTACTGTACTGAAGAGACAGGGCGGAAGCAACCGTGAGACATTCACAGTTCGTAAGAATTCAAATGGCGTTGGCGTTGAGAAGACCTGGCCACTGCATAGCCCAACGATTGAGAAGATCGAGGTTATTCGTAGAGGTAAAGTAAGACGTGCAAAACTTAACTACTTACGTGATCGTGTTGGTAAGAAGGCTAAGGTTAAGGAACTTGTAAAGTAATACTTGCAGAGACAATGGAAACTTGCCCCCAGATTCATTTCAATCTGGGGGTTTCCTATTATGAGGAGAAGTATCTTTATAGGAGGATTGCATTGAGACGTAGAGGACAAAAAAGTTATTACGATAAGCACAATCTGTCAAGACATGTGTCAAAACGGAATTCAAAGATCAAGCGATTTTTTCGATCCTTCTGGCAGTGGATTTTGCTTGTATTTGTTGCTGTGATTGTCGGATATGCGGTTGTAACATTTGGATTCCAGACGGTTACGGTCGTGGGACCATCGATGAATCCGACACTTTCTGATTCACAGGTTGTCATGGTGAATAAGCTTGCGTATAAAGTATCCGATGTGAAGCGATATGATGTGATTGCTTATTCACGTGTGGATGGTGATGGATACTATGATATCAAGCGTGTGATTGGTCTGCCTGGGGAGACTGTACGGATTTCAAATGGCGATATTTATATCAATGGCGAGCGGCGCAGTGATGTTCCATTTACAATGACGATACAGATCAGTGGTGTGGCAGAAGAGGATGTCACGTTAGGCGATGAAGAGTATTTTGTGATGGGAGATAATGTAAATAACAGCGAGGACAGCCGTTATACAAATGTTGGAAATATATCGAAGACAGAAATAACGGGAAAGATTGTACGGATTCTTCTCCCTCGAAGTGATAAAGGAAAGGTAAAATAAATGATGAATATTCAGTGGTATCCGGGACATATGACGAAAGCCAAGCGTACGATGCAGGAAGATATAAAGTTAATCAATATTGTGATTGAGTTGCTTGATGCGAGAACACCACTATCGAGCAAGAATCCGGACATTGATACGCTTGCTGCAAATAAATCCCGCATGGTTATCCTGAACAAGGCAGATATGGCAGATGCAAGGAAAACGGCACAATGGGAAGCGTATTTCAAAGCGAAGGGTTTTTTCGTGTTGAGCATGGATTCACGGAAAAATTCCGGTATGAAGCCGGTATCGGATACAATCCGGGAAGCATGTAAGGAGAAGATTGCACGCGACCGCAAACGAGGAATCATTAATCGTCCGATCCGTGCGATGATTGTCGGTATTCCAAATGTAGGAAAATCTACATTTATCAATTCCTATGCAAAGAAATCCTGTACGAAGGTTGGAAATAAACCGGGTGTCACGAAAGGAAAACAGTGGATTCGAATTGGAAAGGATGTCGAATTACTTGATACACCGGGTATTCTGTGGCCGAAATTTGATGATCAGGAGGTTGGTTTGCGTCTGGCTTATATTGGCTCCATCAATGATGAAATCCTGACGAAAAGCGAGCTTGCTTTAAAATTCATAGAATTTTTAAAAATAAATTATTGTAATGCACTGACAGACAGGTATAATATAGATATTGACGTACAAAATTCTGAGAATTTTGAGATATTGAAGCAGATTGCGATTGCAAGATTGTGTTTATTAAAAGGAAATGAACCGGATCTTGATAAGGCTGCGGCGATTTTGTTTGATGATTTTCGAAGCGGCAGACTTGGACGTATGACGTTGGAGGAGATACCGGAATAGGGAGTTTATAGATGATGAAGAAGAAAAAAAATTCGGATGCTGTAGAGGCGGAAGTTGCAGAGACTGTGACAGAGAAAACGAAATCATCCGAGGACAAAAATCCGGAGATTGAGACTGCAGAGGATATCGAGAAGAAAGCAGAAGAGGAAGCGGCTGAGATCGAAGCTTACGATGCGGAAGGAAATCCAATCTTAAAAAAGAAAAAGAAGAGAAAAAACAGAAAGAAAAAGACACAGAAGCCGGAAGAGGTTAATATTGTGAAAGAGCTTCTGAGTCTGATTATTTATATCGGGATCGTTGTTTTAATCTGTTATTTTATCTTGAACTTTGTAGGCTGCCGTTCAAAGGTCGATGGATCTTCTATGAATCCGACATTGGAGGATAAGGATAATCTATGGGTAGATAAGCTGTCGTATACATTTGGAGATCCAAAGCGGTTTGACGTTGTAATATTTAACTATGATGAGAATACCACTTATGTAAAGCGTATTATTGGATTGCCGGGCGAGACAGTACGGATTGACCAAAATGGAAACATCTATATCAATGGCAAGCTTCTCAAGGAGAATTATGGGAAAGAGACAATCCTGAACAACGGTCGCGCAGGTTCGGATGTATATCTTGGTAAGGATGAATATTTTGTGCTTGGAGATAACCGGAACAATAGTGTTGACAGCCGGTGGTCGGATGTCGGAAATGTTAACCGGGAGGATATTGTCGGGAAGGTTGTACTGCGTATTTATCCATTTAAGAGCTTTGGATTGATTAAATAACAATATAGGACTGTGTTTATGCACAGTCCTTCTTTTGCATTTATATAAAGGAGTAGGAAACTATGAAGATACAGGAGATTAAGGCAGCGTATCAGATACTGGATCCGGATGATGAGACGATGCTGCAGCAGTTTATACATACTTATGGTACGGATGCGCGAAGCGGTGTGCAGGCACTTGTGGAACAGACAAAGAAAAAACTGGCTCAGTTAGAGGCGGAATATGTCCGCTCTGAGAAAATGCTTGCGTTTGAGCGTAAGTATCATGCGATGGGAAGCCGATATATATGTGGGATAGATGAAGTCGGCAGAGGTCCGCTCGCAGGCCCGGTTGTGGCATGTGCAGTAATTCTGCCGGAGAATGAAATGATTCTGCATCTGAACGATTCCAAGCAGGTTCCGAAGAAAAAAAGGGAGATCTTATATGATATCATCCGGGAAAAAGCGGTTGCTTATGGAATAGGAGTTGTCTCTGAGAAACGGATTGACGAGATCAACATCTTACAGGCAACCTATGAGGCAATGCGCATGGCAATCGCGAATCTCAAAGTAAAGCCGGATATTTTGTTAAATGATGCCGTGAAGATTCCAATGGTTGATATCAAACAGGTGCCGATCATCAAGGGTGATACATTGTCTGCAAGTATTGCGGCGGCAAGTATTGTGGCGAAGGTAACAAGAGACCGTATGATGGTGGAGTACGATAAGGTGTATCCGGGCTATGATTTCGCAAGTAATGCCGGATATGGCAGTGCAAAGCATTATGCCGGCTTAGATAAGCTCGGTCCCTGTGAGATCCACCGGAGAACGTATATAAAGGATTATGTATGAATATAGATAACGCAAATCTTCAATTGAACCGCTATCAGACCGAAACAGCCACCGGAATGAGACCGGAGACTACGATTGCGAACAACAACACGCAGACGCCGTCTGGCAATGCTGTGCTTGCACAGGCACAGGAGGGACAGACCTTTACCGGGCAGATCGTCGATGTGAACGGCTCCCAGGTGACGATCCAGATGGACGGAAACCAGATGCTGCAGGCACGTATGGCGGAAGCGATGAATCTCAATATGGGGGATACGATCGCATTTCTTGTGAAGGAAAATTCCGGAAGCACTGTGATGATCCAGCCGCTCGCATCGGATATGCAGGCGATGAAGGATCAGACAATCTTCGATCTGTTGCAGAAAAACCAGCTGTCGCCGTCGGACAAGAATTATCAGATCGCTGAGACGCTTATAAATCAGAATATGCCGGTGGATCGTGCCAGTATGCAGAAGGTGTTGCAGCAGGCATATAAATATCCGGATACACCGGTTCAGACACTTGTATTGATGAATAAGATGCAGCTTCCGGTGACAGAACAGACGATAACGGGATTCGAACAGTACCAGACGAACCAGCATGCAATGATGCAGGCGTTGTCTGGGATGACAGAAGAAATTACTGTGTATATGTCCGAGCCGGACAGTATGCGGGAGATGCTGCAGGTGTTATCCGATTCACAGGATCTTCCCGTGTTAGATGCAGACGCAATGCTGCAACGGTTAGAACAGGCGGCAGGCGATGTGGTTTTCACACAGGGGCAGGTAAGCATGGGGGAACCGATGCAGGCCGCAGATATGACAGGTAATCTGCCACTGTTATCCGCGGAGCAGTTATCGGCATATGCGGAAAAATTCGATATGACCGAGGAACAGCTTACCGGACTTACGAAGCAGTTACAGGATATGCATTTTGATGCACAGACGATACAGACGGTACTTGCGAAGTCGGATACGACGATGCAGCTTGCGAATCATCTGCAGGCACTTGTGGCGGGCGCTGCGGATAAATCAATGATCGATGCGGAGATGCTGAAGGAGTTTTTCACGTCGAACGGCATGAAGGAGTTGTTAGCGGCAGCTGTGAAAGAGAAGTTCACGCTGAATCCGGAGAAGATGCAGAATCCACAGGAGGTCTCCGATCTGTACAAGGGAATCTATGAGAAGATGGACCGCCTGATGCAGCAGATGAGCAGCCATACAGGCTCATCCGGAGAACATCTGTCCGAATCTGCGAAGGGCATGCAGGAGCGGATTGATTTCCTGCAGAACTTAAGTAATCTTTTTCCATATGCGCAGATTCCGGTGCGGATGGAGGGCGGAGATAGAAATGCGGATTTGTTCGTCTATATGAACAAAAAAAGGATGCAGGAGAAAAAGGAAGATGTCAGCGCTCTGCTACATCTGAATATGGAATATTTAGGACCGACAGATGTGCATGTGTCTTTGCGTGGGACGATGGTGCATACGAAGTTTTATGTCGAAGATGAGGAAAGTGCGAAGATCATCGATGCGCATATGACACAGCTGGAACAGGCAATTGCGGAGAATGGATATTCACTTACGAATGAGGTAATCATGCGGGAGCCGACACTGCACCCGGAGACAGAGAAAAATGTCGTGGTAAAAGAGATGTTCGGCGACGACATTGAGAAGAGTGTAAAGCGGTATTCGTTTGACGTGCGCATGTAATGAGCAGGTATAATGTACAGATCACCGATAACGGCATGCGGGGATGCATGATATAAGTAGCTTGGATAAAGCAGAGGGATAGACGGATGGCACAGAATTTCAATGTGGAAACAAAGAAAAAGGAAGAGAAGAAAAAAGCGGTTGCCTTAGTCTATGAGCCGGGAAATGAGGCACCACAGGTCGTTGCATCCGGAAAGGGTGTGATCGCGGAGCGGATCATTGACACGGCGAAGAAGAGCGATGTGCCGCTCTATAAGGATACAGATCTTACGAATACGCTGTTGAACCTGAATATCGGTGAATGTATTCCACCGGAGCTGTATGGCGTAGTGGCAGAGATCTTAGTCTATGTCGACCGAATGGATAAGCTACGCGCGAAGCTTGGAAAATAGATGAGCGGAGGGTGGATAGCTATGGAGAAACACTCATATAATAAAAGACAGGTCGGTACGGAGAAGGAGAAGCTTGCCGCTGAATATCTGGAGAAAAAAGGGTATTTTATCATCGAGAAGAATTACCGGGTACGACAGGGGGAGATTGATCTGATTGCGCTGGATGGCGCGTGTATCGTGTTCGTCGAGGTAAAATACCGGGCAGATGGCAGAAGCGGAGATGCGCTAGAGGCAGTTACCGGTGCGAAGATACGGCAGATCTCGAAGATGGCACTTTTTTATTTGAATCAGAAGAAAGTAAGCATTGATAACACACCAATCCGGTTTGATGTGATAGGCATCAATGGGGATATGGTCACGCATATTGAGAATGCGTTTGACTTTGTGATGACAAGGTAAGCTTAAGCATGATAGAAAAAGACAGAGTGAAACAGGAATCAATAAGAATAAACAGGAAGAGACAGGAACAGATAAATGAAACCAGTACAGTTTGATCTGAAATTAAATCCGGAGGCACTTGTGACGCGTGCAGAAGAGAATCTGCATTTCTTACGGGAGCGCACTACGTATTTCGAGAATGCAAAGGTGGAAGGTGTGCCGGTGCCGGTTCCGGTGCTCCGGTATAAAATATTTGACGCCTATCCTGAAGTTGTGGTCGGGTTTTCCACACGGCTTGGAGGCGTGAGCAAAGGGTATCTCGGAAGCATGAACTTAAGCTTTACCCGTGGCGATGAGGATGCGTTCGTGATGGAGAATCACAGACGGTTTGCGCAGGCGTGCGGGTACGATCACACGAAGCTTGTGTTTTCGGATCAGGTGCATAAGACGAACTTGCGGATCGTGACGAAGGACGACTGCGGAAAGGGTATCCTGCGGGAACGTGATTTCGCAGAGATTGATGGACTCATCACGCAGGAGGCAGGAATCCCGCTTATGACGTTCTATGCTGACTGTGTGCCGTTATTCTTATACGATCCGGTACAGCGTGTGATTGCGACGGCACATTCCGGTTGGCGGGGCACCGTTGGGCGCATCGGAATGGCTGTCGTTCGTAAGATGCAGGCAATCTATGGTTCTAAGCCGGAGGATATCATCTGTGCGATTGGACCATCTATCTGCAAAGCGTGCTACGAGGTAAGTAAGGATGTGGCAGATGCATGCGGGGTATATACAGAGGAACAACGGAAGATACTCTTAGAAGATAAGGGAAATGGCAAATACCAGCTTGATTTGCATCAGGCATGCTATTATAATTTTACGGATGCGGGTGTGAAGCCGGAGCATATTGCGATGCCGGATATCTGTACCTGCTGCAATCCGAAGCTGTTATTTTCCCATCGGGCGTCCGGTGGCAGGCGTGGCAATCTGGGCGGCGTGATTATGCTGTGTGGTGACAAGAAATATTAAAGAAAGTAATTCATAAATTTTGGATACAGACATGAAACGACATAAAATAACGAAAATTGATGAAGGTGGAATTGCGGAAGAACTCGGAATCGAGGAAGGCGATTTTCTGCTTGCCATCAACGATAAAGAAATTGAAGATATATTTGACTACGACTTCATTGTGAATGACGAATACCTTGAGGTGCTGATTGAGAAGGCGAACGGTGAGGAATGGCTGTTAGAGGTTGAGAAGGACTACGACGAGGATCTCGGCATGGAGTTCGGCGAGTCGCTGATGGACGAGTACCGGAGCTGCTTCAACAAGTGTGTATTCTGTTTTATCGACCAGAATCCGCCGGGCATGCGTGAGACGATCTATTTCAAGGACGACGACACGCGGCTGTCCTTCTTGCAGGGTAATTACGTGACACTCACGAACATGAAGGAGAAGGATATACAACGGATTATCGACTATAAGCTTGCACCGATCAATATCTCCGTGCATACGACGAATCCGGAACTCCGGTGTCAGATGCTGCACAACCGGTTCGCGGGGAAGGTCATGGACTATATTCAGATGCTCTACGATGCGGATATCCCAATGAATGCGCAGGTCGTGCTCTGCAAGGGGTTAAACGATGGCGATGAGCTGCGCCGGACGATCGGGGATCTGCTTGCCTATGCACCGACGATCGAGAGTCTGTCGGTTGTCCCGGTCGGACTTTCCAAGTACCGGGATGGACTCTGCAAGCTGGAGAGCTTCACGAAAGAGGATGCAAGGGAAGTCATCTCGATCATCGAGGGCTTTCAGCAGCAGGCAATGGAGAAATTCGGAGAGCATTTCGTACATGCAAGCGATGAGTGGTATATCACGGCAGGGTATGATATGCCGGATGAAGCCCAATACGATGGATATATCCAGCTCGAAAATGGTGTCGGCATGACACGGCTGTTTCTGACGGAGGCGCAGGATGCCGTGGATATCTATCTCGAAGACCATGACGGAAAGCCATGGGAAGGGAAACGGAAGGTCTCGACGGTGACCGGACTAATCGCGTATGATTATGTCTGTCAGGCGGCAGAGACATATAAACAGGCGGCACCAGGACTTGATCTGCAGGTGTTCCCAATCCGGAATGATTTCTTCGGAGAGAAGATCACCGTGACCGGACTTCTGACCGGACAGGATATTGTGAAGCAGTTAGCGGGCAGGGATCTCGGTGAAGCATTGTTCCTGCCAAGCCAGATTGTGAAGGCAGATGAGCCGATCTTCCTCGATGATATGACAGTTGAGGAATTGCAAAGTGCTTTACAAGTTCCGGTGATTATTGTACAATCAAGCGGTGTGGGATTATTTAACAGAATGATAGAAATGGAGAACGAACATGAGTAGACCGGTTGTTGCCATTGTTGGCAGACCTAATGTCGGTAAATCTACATTGTTTAACACGCTGGCGGGTGATCGTATCTCAATCGTACAGGATACGCCGGGTGTTACGCGGGATCGGATCTATGCCGATGTGACATGGTTAAATTATAATTTTACAATCGTGGATACAGGCGGTATCGAGCCGGAATCCAACGATATTATATTGAAGAGTATGCGCGAGCAGGCGGAGATCGCGATTGAGACAGCAGATGTGATTCTATTTGTCACAGATGTCCGTCATGGGCTTGTCGATGCGGACGGAAAGGTTGCGGACATGCTGCGCCGTTCCCAAAAGCCAATCGTGCTGGTTGTCAATAAAGTGGACAACTTCGAGAAGTTTATGCCGGATGTATACGAGTTTTACAATCTGGGACTGGGGGATCCACAGCCAATCTCTGCGGCATCTCAGCTTGGACTTGGAGATATGCTCGATGAGGTCGTCAAGCATTTTGGCGAGAATGCATTAAATGAAGAAGAGGATGAGCGCCCACGTATCGCGATCATCGGAAAGCCGAACGTTGGTAAATCATCCATCATCAACAAGCTGCTCGGCGAGGATCGTGTGATTGTATCGAATATTGCCGGTACGACACGTGACGCGATTGACACAACAATCAAACGGAACGGCACCGAGTATGTGTTTATTGATACGGCAGGATTGCGCCGGAAGAATAAGATCAAGGAAGAGATTGAGCGGTACAGCATTATCCGTACCGTGTCTGCGGTGGAGCGGTGCAATGTGGCAGTGCTCGTCATTGATGCGACGGAGGGAATCACCGATCAGGATACGAAGATCGCAGGTATCGCCCATGAACGCGGCAAGGGTATGATCATTGCCGTGAATAAATGGGATGCAATCGAGAAGAACGACAAGACAATGAAGAAGTTTACCGAGGATGTGCGCGAGAAGCTTTCGTATATGCCGTATGCAGAGCTGCTCTTTATCTCTGCGGAAACCGGTCAGCGTCTGCCAAAGCTTTTTGAGACAATTGATATGGTCATCGAGAACCATTCGCTTCGTGTGGCAACCGGTGTCTTAAACGAGATTATGGCGGAGGCAGTTGCATTAAACCAGCCACCTTCCGATAAGGGTAAACGTCTGAGACTTTATTATATTACACAGGTTTCTGTGAAGCCACCGACATTTGTTATCTTTGTCAATGATAAAGAATTGATGCATTTTTCTTATACGAGATACATCGAGAATAAAATACGGGAGGCGTTTGGCTTTAAAGGAACGCCGTTAAAGTTTATTATACGGGAGAGGAAAGAAAAATAATCATGTTACTAGCGAGAGTAATCTGTCTGGCAGCGGGCTACGCATTTGGACTGCTTCAGACATCGTATATCTATGGAAGAATGAAAGGTATTGACATACGAGAACATGGAAGCGGAAACGCCGGAACGACAAATGCCCTCCGTGTACTCGGGAAGAAAGCCGGACTGATCGTATTTATCGGGGATCTGTTCAAGGCGATAATCATCAGTGCGATCGTGCATGTCGTGATCGGACATCTGTATCCAAACGAGGTGTATCTGTATCTTGCCTATGCCGGACTTGGCACAGTGCTTGGACATAACTTCCCTTGTTATCTGCATTTCAAGGGTGGAAAGGGGATTGCAACAACAGCGGGTATCATCGTCGGATTCTTAGATCCAGTGATTATCGTCAGTTGTCTGATTGCATTTATCGTGATTGTGGCGATTACCAGATATGTTTCACTTGGTTCTATTACCATCGTGACGATGTTCTGTATCGAGTATGCAATCTTCGCATTTCATGGAAAATACAGCTTTGATCTGGCGAGTGCAGCATCGTATCATGCGATGGTTGAGAGTGTAATCGTGGTAGCGGTAATATGCGGAATGGCGATCATCCGTCATCATGCGAATATCGTGCGTCTGCTGCATCATGAGGAAAATAAACTGGGCGCAAAGAAAACTGCATAGATAATAAGAGATAGACAAGAATTCCTATGGGACAGGGGGTAAATATAATGAAGATTGGTATATTAGGAGCAGGAAGCTGGGGTACCGCATTAACAGTTTTGCTGTCTGATAACGGACATGATGTGACCGTATGGTCCATCGATGCAAAGGAGATCGAGATGCTCAATACGAAACGCGAGCATCTGACGAAGCTTCCGGGTGTGAAGCTGCCGGATTCTGTGCGCTTTACGACGGACGAGCAGGAGGTGTGCAAGGATGCAGAGCTTCTCGTGATGGTTGTTCCATCGCCATTTATCAGAAGCACGGCGAAACGTGTCGCACCATACATAACAGAAGCTCAGACAATCGTGAATGTGTCGAAGGGAATTGAGGATGAATCTCTGAAGACACTGACAGAGGTAATACATGAAGAAATTCCGCAGAGCAAGGTCGGTGTCTTATCCGGGCCAAGCCATGCAGAGGAAGTTGGGAAACGCATGCCTACGACGGTAGTTGCTGGCGCAAAAGATAAAGAAACAGCACTTATGATCCAGGATGCATTCATGAACGATTACTTCCGCGTGTATGCAAGTCCGGATGTGATTGGCATTGAGCTTGGCGGGGCGCTGAAGAATGTCATCGCACTTGCGGCAGGTGTTGGTGACGGACTTGGCTGTGGTGACAATGCGAAGGCTGCAATCATCACACGTGGTATTGCAGAGATCATCCGTCTTGGAACAGCCATGGGTGGTAAACTTGAAACATTTGCAGGTCTTTCAGGGATCGGAGATTTGATTGTAACTTGTGAGTCGAAGCATAGCCGGAATCGGAAGGCGGGATTCCTGATGGGACAGGGTAAGACCTATAAAGAGGCAATGGACGAGGTACAGATGGTTGTCGAGGGTGTGTATTCTGCGAAAGCAGCATATAAGCTCAGCCGGAAATATGACGTGGAGATGCCGATCGTATCGGTCGTCAATCAGGTTTTGTTTGAGGACTTAAATGCGGCAGAGGGGATGAAGATGCTGCTCACAAGAAACCGTACTTCAGAGTCAACAAGACTTGCATGGGATAAATAGAAATATGCAGAAGCTGCTGGAGAAATCCGGCAGCTTTTTTCTGTCATAAAACAGGTTCCGGCACATATATTATATTGAGTTATTGAACATAGTCAGGTAGAAATATAGGAGGCTGGTGCTTGGATGAACATTTATAAGGATATAGAAACACGAACCAATGGCGAGATCTATATCGGTGTGGTCGGTCCGGTGCGGACAGGAAAATCGACCTTTATCAAACGGTTTATGGAGCTGATGGTGCTTCCGGCAATCGCAGATGAGAACAACCGGAAGCGTGCAATGGATGAGTTGCCACAGTCGGCTGCCGGGAAAACCGTGATGACGACGGAACCAAAGTTTATACCGAAGGAAGCAGTTGAAGTGCTGTTTGAGGATGGAGTACATTTCAAATGCCGCATGATCGATTGTGTTGGCTACATGGTGCAGGGCGCAGAGGGACATGAGGAGGACGGCAGGGAACGGCTCGTGAAGACACCGTGGTTTGACTATGATATTCCATTTACAAAGGCGGCGGAGATTGGAACGAAGAAGGTCATTTACGATCATTCGACCGTCGGAATCGTTGTCACCTGTGATGATACGATTTCGGAGCTTGACCGCAGTGCATACATACAGCCGGAGACACAGACGATTCAGGAGTTAAAAGCACTTGGCAAGCCATTTATTGTGATCTTAAACACGAGAAAACCTGCCAGCCCGGAGACACTGGAGCTTGCACAGCAGATGGAAGCGGAGTATGGCGTTGGGGTACTGCCAATCAACTGTGACCAGCTTCGAAAACCTGATATCGTACATATCTTTGAAGCTTTGCTTCTGGATTTCCCGGTGACATGCGTGAAGTTCGATATTCCGAAGTGGGTGGAAGCACTCGATATGAAGGATGCAATCAAACAGAAGATTGTGGAGAAAACGAATCAGATTTTCAACCAGATGTATCTGATGAAGGATGCAACAAATTATGCGTTTGTGGAAGACGAATATCTGCAGTCCATCGAGATGCAGGCACTCAACCTGGCAGATGGATCTGTCGAGATCCGTCTGGTATTAAAACCAGAATATTACTATACAATGCTCTCCGAGATTATGGGTGAGCCGATCCGTAATGAATACGATTTCATGAAAGCTGTCAAATCACTTGCAGCGACAAAGTCCCAGTGTGCGAAGGTAAGCACAGCTTTGATGCAGTCATTTAAGACCGGCTATGGATCTGTGACACCGGATGCGGGAGATATCCGGCTGGGTGAACCGGAGATTATCAAGTCCGGCAACAAGTTCGGTGTGAAGCTGACTGCACAGGCACCATCCATCCATCTGATCAAGGCAAATATCACGACCGAGATTGCACCAATCGTTGGCTCTGAGGAACAGGCGAAGGATCTGATTGCGTATATCCATCAGGATGGGGAGAAGCAGGATGATATCTGGGATGTGAATATATTTGGCAAGACAGTGCGTCAGCTTGTCGAGGACGGTCTTTCTGCAAAGGTCAACAAGATTACGCAGGAAAGCCAGCAGAAATTGCAGGATACGATGGAGAAAATCGTCAACGACTCGAACGGCGGAATGGTTTGCATTATTATCTAAAAGATGATAGAATAGCCAAGTATGGACGAAAAATTAGAATTCAAGATCAATCAGTTTGAAGGTCCGCTTGACCTGCTGTTGCATCTGATTGATAAGAACAAATTTAATATATTTGATATTCCAATCGTTGAGATTACTGAGCAGTATCTGGATTACCTGAACCGTATGCAGGAGGAAAATCTTGACGTGATGAGTGAATTCCTTGTGATGGCAGCAACACTGATTTCAATCAAGGCGAAGATGTTACTGCCACGCGAGGAGAAGGAAGAGGAAGAAGAGGAGGATCCGCGTGCTGAGCTTGTGCGTCGCCTGTTGGAATACAAGATGTACAAATATGCGTCGCTGGAATTGAAGGATATGAACCTCGACGCCGGAAAGAACTATTATAAGCCGGCTACAATTCCGAAGGAAGTACTCGAATACAAGGAAGAGATTGATCCGGCAGAGGTGATCGGAGATGTGACACTCGCGAAGTTAAATGAGATATTTACCCAGGTAATGAAGCGTACAGTTGACCGTGTTGACCCGGTGCGTAGTAAATTTGGAACGATTGAGAAGGACGAAGTCCGGATCGAAGACAAGATGGAGGATATCCGGTCGAGCATTCGTGGATTGAAAGGCATTAACTTCAAGACGTTGCTTGAGATACAGGCGACGAAGATTAATATTATTGTGACATTTATGGCGATTTTGGAGCTGATGAAGGTCGGAGATATTACGATCCGGCAGGATGAACTGTTCGGTGATATCATCATTGACTCCCTCGAGACTTAGCGGGGAGTCAGACAGAATACAGATTACGGATATAAGAACGGAGGAACATAGAGTGGAAGAAAGCGTGAAGAAAACAGAAGCTGCAATTGAAGCGGTTCTTTTTTCCATGGGAGATGCAGTAGAATTAAAAGACCTGTCCGATGTTCTGCAGGTGGATACGAAGATACTGCAGAAGATTCTGGATGATATGATGGTTCAGTATGAGGAAGAAGACCGGGGCATCAAAATCGTGAAGCTGGAGAATGCATACCAGCTCTGTACAAAAAATGAATATTATGATATTTTATCCAGCCTGGTCAATATCCCAAAGAAGCACAGTCTGACAGATTCTCTGATGGAGACACTTTCCATCGTGGCATACAAGCAGCCGGTCACGAGACAAGAAATCGAAGCAATCCGTGGCGTGTCATGCGTGCATGCAATTAATCGTCTGGTGGAATACAATCTGATTACGGAAGTGGGAAGACTGGATGCGGTTGGACGACCGATTCTGTTTGGAACAACCGAAGATTTCTTAAGATGTTTTGGTGTTTCTTCGATGGACGAGCTACCGTCGATTACCCCTGACAAAATTGAACGCTTTCGCCAGGAGGCAATGGACGAAGTGAATATCAAAGTAGAAGTATAAAGAAAGATAGAAAAATGGGTATCCGTTAGCAGATACCCATTTATAATATACTGTCGATGTTGATATCGGTCTGCTTCGACAGGTCAATAAAATTATTTTTTGTTTTTACCATCGGTTTGGAGAGGCGGACTTTGTTGATAAAGACGATGTCACCTTCCTCGCCGTTGCTCAGGCGGACTTTACAATTCATGTAGCTGTTTACCACGTGCTCTAAGAAGGTAAGCAGATATTTTGGATTGTATTTTTTTAGTCCGTCTTCCTCAAACATGTTGATGACTTTAAATGGACTGATTGGTCCGCGGTAGACACGTTTTGCCGTCATAGCTTCGTAGATGTCTGCAATTGTGACAATCTGTGCGCACCAGTCAATCTGATTTCCTTTTAATCCAATCGGATAGCCGGATCCATCACATTTCTCGTGATGCATCAAAGCAGCAAATTGGATATGTGGATCAAGCTTGTTTTTCTGTAATAGCTGATAGCCTTTGACCGGGTGGGTTTTGATGATGTCGAACTCATCCTTTGTAAGCTTGCCAGGTTTTTTCAGGATGGCATCCGGAATCAGCAGTTTTCCGATATCATGAAACAGACCGCAGGCGGTGATAAGTTTTTTGTCCTCCCCGGACAACTCCAGCCAGTCGGCAAAGATATTGCAGATGAGAGCGACGTTTAACGAATGGTTGAAGGTCGAATCATCATAATTTTTCATGGTTGAAAGCATCGTGAAGATGCTGAGAGGGGAGTCGTTCAATGCCTTCATTGTCGTCATGGTGTTCTGCAGCATCATATCCACGTCGATAGGAGCATTCTTGTAGACAATATCGTTTAAATGATCGCCCATCTCGGAGATGCTTTTCTCATAGCGATGGACAAACTTTTTGTATTGTGGCTTTTCTTTGATTTTCTCGGCATCCAGCGCAGAGGAGAGATCGTTCTCCTGTGATTTATCAGCAGGCTCCACAATATCGGAGACATCAACAAACACAACATCATTCCCGGAAAGTAACTGGATAATACTTTTCGTAAGCACTGTATCCTTCGGAACGATCAGCTTGCCATTATTGGAATAGGTGTCGGTCAGCGTGACCATGCCCTCTTCTAATTCTGATGTAAAAAGTGTTGCCATATGCATCATCCTTTGTCGAAAATTCTTCTATTTATTTTACAGGATTTCGGAAACGATTTCAATTAGAAAGTCTAACTCGTCACAATTATCCATATAATGGAGTAGATGTCCGTGAAGTGTGATGAGAAAGGAACAGCATGAAGAAATATATTGTATATTTACTGATTATGGTCGCTGTGATCTGTGGCTGCCCGGTTTCCTCCTGTGCGTCGGAAGAGCCAAAACTGTACGCGAAAGCGGCGGTACTGATGGATGGCGATACCGGGCGGGTGTTATATGGAAAAGCATCGGATGAGGTGCTGCCGATGGCAAGTACGACGAAGATTATGACACTGATTCTCGCGCTTGAGTATGGGAATTCGGATGATGTCGTGACCGTGAGCAGCTACGCGGCAAAGATGCCGGATGTGAAGCTTGGACTGCGTGCTGGCGAGGACTACAGGCTTTCGGATCTGCTGTATTCGATGATGCTGGAGAGCCACAATGACAGTGCCTGTGCCGTTGCAGAGCGTATCGGCGGCAGTGTGCAGGAATTTGCTACAATGATGAATCAGAAGGCGGCAGAGATCGGACTTACCTCGACGTATTTTATCACGCCGAACGGACTGGATGCAGAGGACGCGGTCGGGGTACACAGCACGACCGCGGAGGATCTGGCGAAGCTGATGCGGTACTGCGTATTTGTCTCCGAAGAAAAGGAGAAGTTTCAGGAAATCTGCCAGACGCGGCAGTATACATTTACAAGCTGTGATGGGACACGGCAGTTTACAGTTTATAATAAGAACGCCTTGCTCGACCAGATGGACGGCGTGCTCGCCGGGAAGACCGGGTTCACCGGGAATGCCGGATATTGCTATGTATGTGCTGTGACGATACATGGGAAGCATTTTATCGTGGCACTGCTCGCGTGTGGATGGCCGCACAACAAGCACTATAAATGGGTGGATACGAAAGCATTGCTTGCATATGGGGATGAACACTATGAATACAGGGAGATTGAACTTTCCAAGACGCAGATTCCGGCAGTTCCGGTCGCGGATGGATTGGAACCGGCTGTTACAGGTACATGTGAGGGGAAACTGTCAATCCTTCTTTCGGATACTGAGACCGTACAGCAACAGTTTGTCCCGGAAAGCAGATTAACCGCACCGGTCGCAAGGGGGGATACAATCGGCATCCTGCAGGTATCCATCGGGAATACACGACTTGCCGGATATCCGGTGTATGCGGAAGAAACAGTGGACAAAAAAGATTTTTCTTATTATATTGGAGCCGTATTCGATGCATTTTTTTATTGAGAAGTAAGAGACCTTTCCCGATTGGCATGCATATAATAGAGTATCGTAAGGAGGATGTGGCAGAGTATGCGGGATATCATTGTTTTTGGACACGATCCACGCATGGAGAGTGTCGCCGGATATTTTTATCATCTTGGATATGATGTATATGAGAATCCGAAAGAATCGGTTGCGGATGCGTATGTAATCACCGCGCCCAGACTTTCGGAGGCAGAGGAGGACGTTTTGTGCGCGTACATGACGGATGACCAGATCTTATATCACGGTCTGCTGTCAGCGGCATGTCTGCAAAAACTGCAGCAAAAAGGTGTTACCTGTGAACCGTATCTGCAGTTAGAGAAGCTGGTGACAGAGAATGCACAGCTTACTGCACAGGGGATTTTGTCGATTGCCGGAAGAGATGCCGTGCTCTTGGAAAGTCATTGCCTTGTACTTGGATATGGGTATTGCGGAAAAGCAATCGCGGATGCGCTCACAAAAGCCGGGGCACATGTGGATGTTGCAGTCAGACGGAAAGAATTGAAAACCGAAATTGAACAGCATGCATATGGATACCGGAATCTTGCACAGTGGGATCGATATGTTTATGATAAATACAGTTATGTGTTTAACACGATACCGGCGATGGTGCTTGACGCCGGGCGTCTGCAATGGTTTTCCCCGACGATTCTCATTTATGATATAGCGTCAAGTCCGGGAGGAACGGATTTTGCGTATTGTAAGGCGCATGGCATCCGGGCAGATATCTATCTGGGAATTCCCGGAAAGCTGTATCCAAAGGAAGCAGGATATGTAATTGCTTCCGGTATCTACGAGCATGCGTTCGCCATGGAGACTCCTTCGGACTAACAAAAAGGAGCTATAAGGTATGCGGTCAGACTGTCATCTGGGGTTTGCGATTACCGGATCATTTTGTACGTTCGAAAAGATAAAAAAACAGATAGAGCTTCTACGGGATGAGGCGGCGAGTATTACGCCGATTTTTTCACAGCATGCCTATGAACTGGATACGCGTTTTGCAGAGGCGAAGTCCTTTGTGAAAGAAATCGAAACAATCACAGGAAAAAGCGCAATTCATACGATACAGGGTGCGGAGCCGGTCGGCCCGAAAAAATTGTTCGATGCCCTTGTGATTGCACCATGTACAGGAAATACGGCAGCAAAGCTTGCAAATGGAATCACGGATACTCCGGTTTTGATGGCGGCAAAGTCGCATCTTCGGAACGGGCGTCCCGTGATCATTGCCATTTCTACGAACGATGCGTTAGGTATCAATCTGCAGAATATTGGAAAGCTCATGGTGATGAAGCATATCTATTTCGTTCCGTTTGGACAGGACGACGCGGAGAAGAAGCCGAATTCCTGTGTGGCGGATATGACAAAGATTGCAGAGACGGTAGAATATGCACTGGCAAAGGAGCAGATCCAGCCGGTATTATTATAAAAATAGCACCCGATCAGGTAAGATACCTTTTCGGGTGCTATTTGTCTGTCTTTTTATATTTTTTATAACATATACTTTCGCATCCAGTAGTCGACTTGTAACAGGTAGGCGATCATCTGTGGTCCAGCCATGAGCTGTCCGAACCAAGGCTTTCCATATTCCTTTGGTTCGTCGAGGAACTTTAGCACCGCAGGGATGTTCAGATAGCTCCGAAGTGGCGATGCAGTATCGGTAACGACTTCGCGCAGGCGGTTTGCAAGCACGCGCTCGTATTCCGGGTGATAGGTCTTTGGGTAAGGGCTCTTTGGGCGATTCATGATCGTGTCTGGCAGATATTTGGCGGCGCAGGCACGGAGCAGACTTTTTGGGATACCATCCTTTGATTTCATCGACCAGGGAACATTGAATACATAGTCGATGATACGGTAATCGGCGAATGGAACTCTTGCTTCGAGTCCGTGCTGCATGGACGTACGATCCATGCGGTCAAGCAGTGTCTGCATGAACCAGCGGATATTCAGATAAGCAATCTGACGTTTCTTCGTGTCCAGAGGGGATTCTTCCGGGAGAATATCCACTTCGGATAATGTTGTACGGTATGCTTTGTCAATATATTTTTCCATCTGCATGCTGGCAGCAAATTCCGGGTGTAGCAGGGATTTGCGGAAAGAGATATCCATCGTCCACGGGAAGGTGTCTGATTGCAGCATGGCATCACGATGAAACCACGGATAGCCACCGAAGATCTCGTCGGCACATTCTCCGGTCAATGTGACCTTATGATGTTTTGCAACCTCCCCACAGAAATACAGGAGTGACGAATCAACATCAGCCATCGTTGGCAGGCACCGGCTGTCGACGGATGCTTCAAGCAGATCAGCAAGCTTTGTGTAAGAACACGTCAGGTAGATGTGGTTGGAATGCAGGTAGTCTTTCATGATATCGACGTAAGGACGGTCTTCACTCGGCTGGAAGCTGTTTGCCTGAAAATATACTGCGTTGTCGGTATAGTCAAAGGAATAGGTTGTAAGTGGTGTATCATCAGGCAGAAAATGACGGCAAACCGCAGATACATAGGAGGAATCAACACCGCCGGAAAGCAGGGTGGAGATTGGAACGTCAGACACCATCTGCATGCGGATACTGTCTTCAAGCAGGTAAGAAGTTTTTTCAATGGTTTCCTTATAGCTGTCAGTGTGCGGGTGGCTTTCAATACGGTAATAAAGCCGGGAGGTCATGTACTGTGGTGTATAGGTCAGATATTCGCCAGGCTTGATCTCTTTGATTCCGGAGAATACACCTTTGCCGTACGTTTTCGCCGGTCCGAGGGAGAAGATCTCGTTGAAGCTGTTCATATCAATGCACGGACGTATGCGGGGATATTCAAACAGTGTATCGATCCTTGATGCGAACACGAGCGTATCTCCGGTTTTTGTATAATAAAGCGGTTTGACCCCGAAACGGTCACGATAGAGGTAGAGTGTATTTCGCATGCTGTCGTAGATGGCAATTGCGAAGATACCGTTTAATTCCTGCACGAAGCCGGGACCGTAGTGACAAAACGCGGCTACAATGACTTCCGTATCGGAATTTGTTTCAAAGGTATAGTTTTTCTGGAGCAGTGTTTTTTTTACTTCCTTGAAGTTGTAGATCTCACCATTGTATACAATATAGTAAGTGTTTCCATCCTTGGTATAAGACATAGGCTGTCTGCCATTTTCAAGATCAATGATAGACAGGCGTGTGTGCGCAAGGCAGCACGAATTTATGATGGTATGACCGTAGGTGTCTGGCCCGCGGTGATTCATCGTATTGATCATACGGGACAGCGTATGAAAGTTTTGCTTGGGATTTTCCGCATAGTTCTGGTTTGGGTTAAAATAGCCCGCAATGCCACACATACAGATGCTCCTTCACACTTTTTCTTATTATATTCATTTTCTGCATGGTTGTTTCGTATAATGTACAAATTAGAGGCGGACGGAAATTGTAAATATACCGTATGAATTATCTACGACAGTATATTGTTACAATTTCCGGCGTATTCTATCTAAGTTGTACTAGATAGAAACGCAAGAAGGAGAGAAAATGAAGAAAAAGATTATATGTGCGATTCTGACACTGATCATGATGCTTTGCATAGTTTGTCCGGTTGCGTATGCGGACACGGAGGATTCCCTTCAAATCCAGTCGAAATCGGTGCTTTTGATGGAGCTGGAGAGCGGGACGGTACTCTATGAGAAGAATGCGGATGAGATGCTGCGTCCGGCATCTGTGACGAAGGTCATGACGTTGCTTTTGATCTTCGAGGCGTTAGAACGCGGGGATATCGCGCTGGACGATACGGTTGTCGTGACTGAACATGCGGCGTCGATGGGCGGCTCGCAATGCTTCTTCGAGGCAGGCGAGGAGCAGACGGTGCAGGATATGATTAAGTGTATCGAGGTTGCTTCCGGAAATGATGCAGCAGTGGCGATGGCGGAGCATCTGGCAGGCTCTGAGGCAGCGTTCGTCCAGAAGATGAACGAGCGGGCGAAGGAGCTAGGCATGGAGCATACGCATTTTGACAATGCGTGTGGTCTGGAGGTTGAGACACATCTGACATCAGCACGGGATATTGCGATTATGTCAAGACAGCTTTTGTTGTATCACCCGGATATTCTTACATATTCGACAATCTGGATGGATTCTATCACACATAAAACCAGACGGGGGGAATCCCGGTTTGATCTTGCAAACACGAACAAATTCCTGAATCTTTATACTGGGGCAAACGGACTGAAAACCGGATATACCTCGCAGGCAAAATACTGTATGTCTGCAACGGCAACAAGGGATGGCGTGACATTAATAGCTGTCGTGATGGGAGCTGAGACAAAGGAGATTCGAAACAGTGAGGCGATGAAGCTGCTTGATTATGGCTTTGCACAGTGCCGTTCCTATATAGATACTGCGGTTGTGCCGGATAATCTGCAGATTCCGGTGCAAAAGGGAACCTGCAAATCGGTAACAGTAAAACCGGTGGAGCAGCATACGATCACACTTGTGGCAACGAATCCGGATCAGATTGAAAAACAGGTGATCGCTTATAAGGATTTAAAAGCTCCGGTTCATGAAGGAGATGCGGTCGGCGTTGTACAGTATTCGTGTAATGGAACATGTATCAGTGAAGTAATCCTGTATGCGGAGCAGGCAGTGCCAAAGCTTGATATGAAATACAGTCTATCTGAGGTTGCCGGAAGAATATTTATGGCGAAATAACCGGAGATAGGGTATAATAAAATCATGAGTATGAATTTTCAGATAGTCCGTTACAATTTTATCAATCAGAAAGTAAAGAAACCGCTGCGGATTGTGATGATCGCGGATCTGCACAATCAGGTGTATGGATTGGAAAATATAGATCTGCTTTCAGCAATTGATGCGCAGCAACCGGATATGATTCTGCTGCCCGGCGATATGATTGTGTGCCGGAAGAGTGAGCAGAAAAATAACCGGATAACAGCAGATACGATCCGGAAAATGACAGAGATTGCACCAGTGTATTATTCCTATGGAAACCATGAGCGGGGATTGCTGGAGTGTGTGCGTGAAACAGAGGGAATCTGGGAGCAGTACAACAAGTATCTGGAAGGAATACACGATCTACATATGCTGGTAAATACACACGAGGTCTTAGAACCATGGAATGTCTGTATATATGGGCTGGATCTTCCGAGGGGGTATTATAAGCGGATCATCAAAAAACCACTTCGGGAAGCTGCGCTTGTTTCGTTGATTGGAAGGATGCAGCCGGAACGGTGCAACTTTCTGCTTGCACACAATCCGGATTATTTCCGGGCATATTGTGCGCTGCATCCGGATCTGATTGTGTCCGGACATAATCATGGCGGTATGGTGCGGATACCGGGATTTGGAGGTGTGGTTTCTCCACGGTTACATCCGTTTCCAAAGTATGATTATGGTGTGTATGACAGCGGGGATTTGTGTACGAAGATGGTTGTGACCTCAGGTTGTGGCATGCATTCTATTCACATACGGATCAACAACCCTCCGGAGATGGTTGTGATCAATGTAAATAAGATGTAAATTTGTTGCATCAAAGAGGCAATTCTTTCTGCATCTGGTTGCAATCATACAATCTATAAGATATGATACGAACGTACCAATGATACAGAATCAAAAATCTGTATAATAAATAAAAAGGATGTAAGTATGAGCAGGGAAAAAAAGGACAGAGAGGAAATAAAAAATAAGGAAAAAAGTTCCGCGGAAGCAGATAAAATGGAACAGGTGGAAGAATCCAAGGATGCGGATGACAAGTCTGAGAATCTTTATGAGCAGGATCCGTTTATCGACCCTTCTGTGTATCGGTACCGCAGAAAAAAACGGATGATACGCACGGTGACAATCACGGCTGTTGCCGTTTTACTGGCTGTTTACATTGGTGGTGTGATCTTCCATATGCATTGCTTTGGGTTAAATACGACAATCAACGGTAAGAATGTCGCAGGAGAAACTGTAAAATCTGTGGAGAATATGCTGCTTGCTGATGCGCGGAATTATATTCTGGATATCAAGTTCAGGGACAGTGATTTTACGTTTGCATTGGGAGATGCCGATTCAGATGTTATGCTGACAGAATCTGTGGATGCACTGCTAAAGAAGAATTCGCCATTTTTATGGTTTGTAAACAGCTTTTACAGCTATGATTATAAAATTGACTATACTGTGAATTGTGACAGGGAAAAGCTGAAGGCTTGTCTGCAGACGGCGTCAGCCATGAATCCGGCGAAAATGGTTGAATCAAAGGATGCAAAGGTTGTTTTAGAAGATGGTGAGGCAAAAATCATTCCGGAAGAGCTGGGAACGAAACTGGATACAGGAAAAGTATATGACAAGGTATTAAATGCATTGAAAAATTATGATACTTCTCTGGATGTGGAAGCCGCAGAATGTTATATTCCGGCCCGTATTTTAGCAGATTCAAAGTCAATTCTGGAAACAAAGGAGAAGGCGGATGCATTTGTAAATATCGAAGCGGTGTATGATTTTGGCTCCTATACATATACCATCCCCAGGGAAGAATTGACAAAGATGGCATATGTCAGTTCAGATGGCAGTATAAAAATCAGCAGGAGCAATGTTGAGTCGTATGTCGAGAAGTTCAGGGATCGGTTCACGACGGCGGATACCGACCGGGAATTTACGACGCATGACAGGAAGACAATTCTGGTACATGGTGGATATTATGGCTGGGTGATTGATGCGGAGACCGAGGCAGAGGAATTGTATGAGCTGTTGTTAAAGAAAAAAAGCTTTACGAAAGAACCGGCATGCAAACGCCGTGGCTATGCGTTGTGTGATCAGAATGATATTGGTTCCACCTATGTGGAGATTGACTTGACGAACCAACACGTATATTATTATCAAAACGGAAGGTTGAAATGGGATAGCGACTGTGTAACCGGTCAGATGCCGGGACACAAGACACCGGGCGGCCTGTATGGCCTTTCTTATAAGAAGATGCATGCGACTCTGATTGGTGAAGATTATGAGACTCCGGTGACATACTGGATGCCGTTTAATGGTGGTATCGGTCTGCACGACGCGAACTGGCGTGGAAAGTTCGGAGGAGAAATTTATACCTACAGCGGGTCCCATGGCTGTGTGAATCTGCCCGTCGATAAGGCTGCAGAGCTCTATGAGTATGTGGAAGCAGGCATGCCGATCGTGTGCTATTGGAGAGAGGAAGTCACCTTTGTAAATAAATAACAGGATTTGCAGGAGGATGCGAGATGAAAAAAGAGATAACGTATGAAGAGCTGCAAGCAGCGGCCTCCTATGTGCGGGCACGCCTGCCCTATACACCCAAAGTGGCTTTGGTGCTTGGCTCCGGATTAGGGGATTTCGCAGATCGTCTGACGATTGATGCGAAGATTCCATATGGTGAGATACCGCATTTCCCGGTATCGACGGTGGCAGGACATGATGGATGTTTTCTGCTTGGGAAAGTGGAGACGTGCCCAGTGATTATCATGAAGGGGCGCGTACATTATTATGAGGGGTATTCGATGCAGGAGGTCGTGATGCCGGTGCGGGTGATGCGTATGCTTGGTGCGGAGACGTTGATTCTGACGAATGCGGCAGGTGGCATAAATTCATCATATAAGCCGGGAACACTGGTGCGTATCACGGATCAGATTGGATCGTTTGTGCCATCCCCGCTGATCGGAGCAAATATCGAAGCATTTGGTACACGGTTTCCGGATATGAGTCATGTGTATGATGCAGAGCTTGGTGATTGTCTGGATGCAGTTGCGAAAATGCAGGGGATCGAGCTTGAAGAGGGCATTTATTTACAGACAACCGGACCAAATTATGAAACACCTGCGGAGATCCGTATGTTCCGGACACTAGGCGCGGATCTGGTCGGTATGAGTACCGCATGCGAGGCGATGACAGCACGGCATGCAGGTATGAGGATCGTCGGGGTATCGTGTGTGACAAACATGGCGGCAGGCATGAGTACCGGGGAATTAAACCATAAGGAAGTACAGGAAACTGCGGATAAGATTGCAGAAGATTTCCAGACACTGATATACAAATTTATTGCAGAAATAGGATAAGACAAGATTATGGATAGAAAGATTTTTCACAGATTATTTGAAGAACGGATTGTTATGTTAGATGGAGCAACCGGAAGCAACCTGATGCAGGCAGGCATGCCGGTCGGTGTATGCCCGGAGAAATGGATTCTGGAGCATCCGCAGCACCTGATCAAGTTACAGCGTGCATATATCCAGGCAGGAACGAATATTCTGCTTGCACCGACATTTACAGCAAACCGGATCAAGCTTGCAGAGTATCATCTCGAAGATAAGATCCACGAGATGAATATGCAGTTAGTTGATCTGACACGGACGGCGGTTGTACAGGAGAACCATCGTGGATTTATCGCAGGTGATATGACGATGACCGGCAGACAGCTCCAGCCGGTTGGAGATCTGGCGTTTGAAGAGTTGGTGGATGTCTATAAGGAACAGGCACGGATCCTTGTGGAAGCAGGTGTCGATCTGTTCTTTGTTGAGACGATGATGAGTCTTGCAGAGGCGCGAGCATGTGTAATCGCAATTAAGGAAGTATGTGATCTGCCGGTTATGGTCAGCATGACATTTAACAGCGATGGAAAGACACTGTTTGGTTCTACACCGGAGGCATCTGTGATTGTGTTGCAGTCGCTTGGTGTGGATGCAGTCGGTATTAACTGTTCTACCGGACCGAAGGAGATGGAAACACTTGTCAAACGTATGGTACGATACGCGACAATTCCTGTATTTGCAAAGCCCAACAATGGTATGCCGGAGCTGATTGACGGTGAGACAAAATATACAATGACGCCAGAGACATTTGCCGGATATGGTCGTGCGCTGGTGGAAGCCGGAGCCAGAGCAGTTGGTGGCTGCTGTGGTTCGACACCGAAGCACATCGAGATGCTAAAAAAAGCGGTTCGTTCCGTGGAACCGGAGGCAACAAAACCGGTCTGCACACGTGTCCTGTCGAGTGAGAGTGCGGTGCAGGAAATTCATCTCGATGGCAATTTCCTGGTCGTCGGTGAGCGCATCAACCCGACCGGCAAGAAGAAACTGCAGGAGATGCTTCGTGCAGGGAACATGGATCTGGTCGTACAGATGGCAGAGGAGCAGACCGAACGCGGTGCGAAGATTCTGGATATCAACATGGGTATGAATGGTATTGACGAGCTGGAGATGATGAAACGTGCCGTCTACGAAGTGATTTCTGTGACGAATCTTCCGCTGTGTATTGATTCGAGTCACGTAGAGATTATAGAGGCAGCACTCCGGATCTATCCGGGACGGGCGCTTATTAATTCCATTTCGTTGGAAGAAAAGAAATGCCGTCCGCTTATGCGGATTGCGAAGAAATATGGTGCGATGGCGATTTTACTTCCGCTGTCGGATAAGGGATTGCCGGAGAATCTGGAAGAGAAAAAAGAGATTATCCGCCGTCTGCTGGAGATCGCGGACGAGGAAGGCTTGTCGAGGGATTCCCTGATCATTGATGGTCTCGTTGCTACGGTTGGTGCAAACCGGATGGCGGCGCTTGAGACACTCGATACGATTGCGTACTGCAAGAATGATCTGCAGATCCCGACAATCTGCGGTTTGTCGAATATTTCGTTCGGCCTGCCAGAGCGAATCAATGTGAATACTGCATTTTTGACAATGGCAATCGCAAACGGTCTGACCATGGCAATCTGTAATCCGGGACAGGCAATGCTTGTCAATGCGAGTCTGGCGGCAGATCTGCTGCTTGCCAAGGAAGATTCAGACAATATCTACGTAGAAAATGTAGTTGCATTGTCCCAGACGGAACAGACGGCTGCAAAGAATGTGGCAGGTGTATCCGAGGAAGGAAGCCGGGTTTATCATGATGTTGTAAAAGGCAACAAAGGCAGCATTGTGGAGAATGTAAAGAAGGAATTAGAAGCAGGTAAGAATCCACAGGCAATTATCGATGAGGATCTGATTCCGGCAGTTAATAAGGTCGGTGAATTGTTTGAGCAGAAGAAATATTTTCTGCCACAGCTCATCGCGGGTGCGACGGCGATGGATCTTGCTATTGAGTATATTACGCCACTGCTTCATATTGAAGAGAATGCAAAGCCAAAGGGCACTGTCATCATGGCGACGGTGGAGGGCGATATCCATGATATCGGCAAAAACCTTGTTGTATTGATGCTGAAAAACTATGGCTATAAGGTTGTGGATTTAGGAAAAGATGTACCGCTTGACAGGATCATTGCAGCAGCAAAGGCGGAGCAGGCAGATATCATTGGATTATCCGCACTGATGACAACGACGATGATGCGGATGAAGGATGCAGTTGAATACGTGCAGGCAAATCATCTTCCATATAAGGTTATTATCGGAGGTGCTGTTGTATCGCAGAATTTTGCGGATGAGATTGGCGCAGACGGGTATTCTAAGGATGCAAACGAGGCGGTAAAGCTTGTTGACAAACTATTGACAGACAAGTGACAAAGGGTTAAAATAGCACATAATGATTTTTGACGAAATAATAGGAGAAAGGTGGAACATTTTATGAAAAAAATGGTCTTATCCCTTTTGGTAGATAATACATCCGGTGTACTGAGCCGTGTGTCCGGAATGTTTAGCCGTAGAGGATATAATATTGACAGCTTATCAGTTGGTGTGACAGAGAATCCGAGATATTCCCGTATGACGGTAGCCGTGAGCGGAGACGATCGTATCTTGAGCCAGATTAAAAAGCAGCTTTTAAAGCTTGAGGATGTCTGTGAGATCACAGAACTGAAGGATGGAGAGTCTGTTTGCCGTGAACTTCTGCTTGTCAAGATTAAGGCAAGCCTCGAGGAGAGACAGCAGATTATTTCCCTGACAGATGTATTCCGTGCAAAGGTCGTTGATGTATCAACGGATTCCGTTATGATAGAGATTACAGGAAATGTCAACAAGGTTGAAGCATTTATCTCGCTTCTGGATGGGTTCGAGATTTCCGAGATGGTACGTACAGGCTTGACAGGTCTTACAAGAGGCGCTGTAAGCGGAAACTAAGGTCATTACTTACGATTAAGTAGTAACGATAAATATTTTTCACAAAATCAGGAGGATATGATAATGTCAGCAAAGATTTTTTATCAGGAAGATTGTAATTTGTCACTGTTGGATGGCAAGACAATTGCGATCATCGGCTATGGTAGCCAGGGACATGCACATGCTTTGAACTTGAAGGACAGCGGATGCCACGTCATCATCGGTCTTTACGAGGGAAGTAAGTCATGGGCTAAGGCTGAGGCACAGGGATTTGAAGTATATACATCTGCAGAAGCAGCGAAGCGTGCAGATATCATCATGATTCTGATCAACGATGAGTTGCAGGCAGGTCTTTACAAGAACGATATTGAGCCAAATCTTGAGCCAGGCAACATGCTTATGTTTGCACATGGTTTCAATATTCACTTTAACCAGATTATTCCACCTAAGGATGTTGATGTAACAATGATCGCACCGAAGGCACCTGGTCATACAGTACGTAGTGAGTACCAGGCTGGTAAGGGTACACCTTGTCTGATCGCTGTATATCAGGATGCGACAGGTAAGGCACAGGATCTTGCACTTGCTTACGGTCTCGGAATCGGTGGCGCAAGAGCCGGTATCCTTGAGACAACATTCAGAACAGAGACAGAGACAGACCTCTTCGGTGAGCAGGCAGTTCTTTGCGGTGGTGTATGTGCACTTATGCAGGCTGGTTTCGAGACTCTTTGCGAAGCTGGTTATGATCCAAGAAATGCATACTTCGAGTGTATCCATGAGATGAAGCTGATCGTAGATCTGATCTACCAGTCAGGCTTCGCAGGTATGAGATATTCTATTTCTAACACAGCAGAGTATGGTGATTACATCACAGGTCCTAAGATTGTAACAGAAGAGACAAAGAAGACAATGAAGAAGATCCTGAAAGATATTCAGGATGGTACATTTGCAAAAGACTTCCTGCTTGATATGTCATCTGCAGGTGGACAGGCTCACTTCAAGGCTCTTAGAAAGCTTGCTTCTGAGCATCCATCAGAGAAGGTTGGCGAGGAAATTCGTAAGTTATATAGCTGGAATGGTGAAGGAAAGCTGATCGATAACTAAGATACACATTTTGAAGAACCTAGATCCGTTTCGATCTAGGTTCTTTGTTTTTTGTTTATAATAATTAATTCTGACAGGTGGTGTAAGGTATGACATGTTTGGAAGCACAATCAAATATTATGGCATTCATAGAGAAGAAACTTCCGGACGATGTAATCCCGGATTTCGTAAAGCATATGCGGTACTGTAAAAATTGCAGGGAAGAACTGGAGATTTACTATACGTTGATCGTGGGGATGCATCAGGTCGATAATAACCAGGAGCTGTCACAGAATTTTGCAAAGGATCTGGAGAATGAACTGAACCGTCTGGATCACCGAGTGAAACAGGCGAAGCGTTTCAAATTTTCAACATTTGGACTTGTTTTTGGGGCAATCGTTGTTTCTTTGTTTTTCGTATATAATCAATGTCTGGATAAGGTTTATAACATTGAACAACGGATGAAACTGGAAGCACAGGGGGATACTTATTTTTACGATACATTTGGTTCGGAGATGTCCGTTTGCTTAAATGATATTGTACAGGAAGTGCAGGTTGCACAGAAAACGAAGGAATCAACCTTTTATGAGAAGTTACGTGAATATCAAATAACCCACCCGGAAAGTGAGGAGACGGAGAGCGATGAATAAATTATTACTGATTGACGGAAACAGCATCATGAATCGTGCGTTTTATGGTATCCCGGATATGACAACGAATGATGGGAGACATACGAATGCAATTTATGGTTTTTTAAATATAATCCTGAAGATAATCGAGGAAGAACAGGCAACACATATATGTGTTGCCTTTGATTTAAAGAAGAAAACATTTCGACATGAGATGTATGAGGCGTACAAGGGAACCCGGAAAGGTATGCCGGAGGAACTGCATGAGCAGATGCCAAGAATCAAGGAAATCCTGCATGCAATGCATATCAGGATTGTCGAACAGGAAGGCTTTGAGGCAGATGATTTGATCGGAACACTCTCTAAGAAGGGCGAACGAGAAGGGTTTGCCGTTACGATTCTGTCGGGTGACCGGGATTTACTGCAGCTTGCGACAGACACGGTACTTGTGCGTATCCCAAAGACAAAACACGGCAAGACAGAGGTTGAGGATTATTATGCGAAAAACGTACAGGAAACGTACGGTGTAACGCCGTTGATTTTTATAGATATGAAAGGATTGATGGGTGATACATCGGATAATATTCCGGGCGTACCAGGAATCGGCGAGAAGACAGCGGCGAAGCTTCTGGCAGAGTATGGTGATTTAGATGGAGTCTACGCAGCGGTAGACAGTATGAAGGCAAGCAAGATGAAGCAAAACCTGATCGAGAATAAAGATCTGGCGTATCTGTCCAAGACGCTTGCCACGATTAAACTTGACTGTCCGATTCCGTTTGAGTTTTCTGAGGCAGCGTATCACGATCCGTTTAATGCGGAGGCGTATACGTTATTTGAGGACCTGGAGTTAAAGAGCTTTTATAAGCGGTTTTTGGTCGAGAAGAAGGAAGAACTGACCTTCGAGACGATACTAATTGATGAGATCGACAGCTACAATGCCCTGCTTGGAAAGCTGCAAAAGGCAAAGGAGGTTTCCTTTGCGTGGATTACACAGGATCATGAAGCCCTTGGCGTCGCGGTCTGTATGGATTTGGAACATGTGTATCTGATACGGTTTATGATGTTTATCACGGAGGCGATGGTTGCAGACAATCTGCTTGCACTGAGACGGGATTATCAGGTGCAGTTAGCGTGCATGCATGTGAAGAGATTGCTTCCGTTTCTGGATTTTCATGAGGAGGATGCGGTATTTGACGCAGGACTTGCGGCATATCTGTTACAGCCAAACCAGTCGGAGTATGAATACGATACGCTTGCAAAGGTGTATCTGGATCTGACACTTCCATCAGAGAAGGAAGTGCTTGGCAAGGAAAAACTTGGATATTTTTCCTTTGAGGATGCAAAACTGCAAAAATGGATGGCATATCAGGCAATCGTGCCATATAAGGTAACGGCTGTTTTGCGTGAGAACTTAAAACAGACAGGAATGGAAACACTCTATGATGAAATGGAGCTTCCTTGCCTGTACGCATTATTCGAGATGGAGAAAAATGGTATCCGCGTCGATGGCGAGGCATTGCATCAATATGGGGAGAAGCTCCGCACGCGGATTGAGGAGCTTACATCAGAAATCCATGCAATGGCCGGGGAAGAATTCAATATTAATTCTACAAAGAAGCTTGGAGAAATTTTGTTTGAAAAGCTGGGATTAAAGAATGGAAAGAAAACAAAAACCGGGTATTCGACGAGTGCGGAGGTGTTAGAAAAGCTTACAAATGCACATCCGATCATACCGAAGATCTTGGAATACCGTCAGCTTACGAAGCTGAACTCGACCTATGCAGAGGGACTGGCTGGCTATATCCGTGCAGACGGACGGATTCATGGTAAGTTCCATCAGACGGTAACCGTGACCGGACGTATCAGCTCCGCTGATCCGAATCTGCAGAATATCCCGACGCGTATGCCCCTTGGCAGGGAAATCCGTAAGGTATTTATCCCGGAGGAGGGATCGGTGTTTGTCGATGCCGATTATTCTCAGATCGAACTGCGTGTGCTTGCACATATGTCCGGGGATGCGGCTTTGATTGCAGCATATCAGGCGGATGAGGATATTCATGCGATCACGGCATCACAGGTATTCGATGTACCACTCGATCAGGTGGATAGCACACTTCGTCGGAAGGCAAAGGCGGTGAATTTCGGAATTGTTTACGGTATCAGTTCTTTTGGCTTAGGACAGGATCTTGATATCTCCAGAAAAGAGGCAGAGGGCTATATCGAGAAGTATTTTGCAACCTACGGGAAGGTTAAGGAATTCTTAGACCGTACGGTGGAGGATGCAAAGAAAAATGGCTATACTGTCACGATGTTTGGACGGAGACGTCCGATTCCAGAACTTGCTTCTTCGAATTTTATGACACGTAGCTTTGGTGAGCGTGCGGCAATGAATGCGCCGGTACAGGGAACAGCGGCAGATATCATTAAAATCGCAATGGTGCGCGTCAATCGCCGGCTGAAGGAAGAACATTTGCAGTCAAGGCTTGTCCTTCAGATCCACGATGAGTTGATCATAGAGACAAAAAAGGAAGAATTAGAGACAGTACAGAAGCTTCTGGTGGATGAAATGACACACGCGGCAGAACTTTCCGTGCCACTTCTTGTAGATGCAAATGTCGGAAACAGCTGGTATGATGCAAAGTAAAACTAGGTATGTACAGACAGGGGATAAATGATAGTATAACGGAATAGTCACAGGAGATTCAGAATGCTGATATTGGGAATTACCGGAGGCGTTGGCTCTGGAAAAAGTAAAATATTATATGACTTGTCCAATCTTTATGGAGCATATATTGTTGAGACGGATAAGCTTGCACATATGCTGATGGAACCGGGACAGGCGGTATATGAGGCTATTGTGAAAGCATTTGGCAAGGAAATTTTGCAGCCGGAGACACCGCATACGATCGACCGGGCAAAATTCGCACAGATTGTATTTGCAGACAAGGAAAAACTTTCACAGCTGAATGCACTTACACATCCGGCAGTAAAAGCATGGATCCGAAACGATATCGAAGAAAAACGAAAACAGGGTGTGAAGATCTATGTGATTGAGGCGGCGCTTCTGATTCAGGATGGATATAAGGAAATCTGCGATGAGATCTGGTATATCTATGTGGATGAAGAGACACGTATCAAACGACTGATGAAACAGCGAGGCTATACCGAGGAACGCTGCCAGGCAATGTTTCGTAGTCAGGAGCCGGAGGCGTACTATAGAAAATATGCAGATTTCACTATAAATAATCAATTAGACTATGAAAATTCATCAAAACAACTAAAAGATAGGTTGAATATCTTACTTGGAGATGCTATAATTTTAACTAATCATGGCAAAAAAGATTAATTTCAGGAGGAAACAGGCGTGGCAACAGTGAAATATCCGGAACCTTTAATATTTGGACTGGACATCGGTACGCGAAGCATTGTCGGTACAGTCGGATACAGAGAACAGGAGCGGTTTCATGTAGTTGCGATGGCTGTCAAATATCATGATACCCGTTCTATGATTGATGGACAGATTCATGATATAGCAAAAGTCAGTCAGGATATTACCGAAGTAAAACAGCAGTTAGAGAAACAATTAGGCGGACGAAAGCTGCATGATGTATGCATTGCGGCGGCTGGTCGTGTTTTAAAGACTGCAATTGGACACGGGGAATATGAATTCTCTGAGAATACGGTTATTACACAGGAATATATCCATTCAATCGATCTGATCGGTGTGGAGCAGGCACACAATGAGATCCTGCGGGAATTAAATGAGAGCCATGAGACAACGAAATATTTCTGTGTTGGTTATACGGTTGTGAAATATTTCCTGAATAATTACGAGATCACGAATCTGGAAGGGCACAAGGGAACAAAGATTGCGGCAGATGTGCTTGCGACATTTCTCCCGGAAGAGGTAGTGGACAGTCTGTATGCAGCAGTGGAACAGGCTGGTTTGTATGTATCAAACCTTACGCTGGAGCCAATTGCAGCGATGACGGTGGCGATTCCGGAGCAGTACCGCCTTTTGAATATTGCACTGATCGATATTGGAGCCGGAACATCGGATATCTGTATCACAAAGGACGGAAGTGTGATCGCGTATGGTATGATCCCGGCAGCCGGAGACGAGCTGACCGAGGCACTGGTAAAGAAATATCTGATTGATTTCCAGACTGCAGAGAAGTTAAAGACGGTCAGTGCGCGTCGGAAATCAGTTACATATAAGGATATCATGGGAATCTCCCACAAGATTACTCCGGAGGAAATCTATCGGACAACCGAGGAGGTAAAAACGGGAATCTCGAAAAAAATTACAGACAAGATTATAGAATTAAATGGTGGAACAAGCGTCAGCGCTGTGTTTGTAGTTGGTGGTGGCGGTAAACTGCCGGGATTTACGGATACGCTGGCAGAAAATCTGAATCTTCCGGCAGAACGAGTGGCTCTGCGCGGTGAAGAAGTGATGAATACAATTGATTTTCAGGTGGAGGGAATCAAAAAAGATCCACTCTATGTGACACCGATTGGTATCTGCCTGAACTTCTTTGATCAGAAGAACAACTTCATCTTTGTCAATGTGAATGGCGAACGTGTGAAGCTGTATAATAATGACAAACTGACAATCTTTGATGCTGCAGTCCAATATGGTATTCCAAACGAGGATATCTTCCCGAAACGGGGTGACGATATCACGTTTAAGATAAATGAGAAGACGCGGATTGTACGTGGATACAGCGGGGAAGCTGCGCTAATCACACAGAACGGAAAAACCACCGGCATGAATGCTGTGATCGAAGCGAATGACAATATCCGGATTCAGCCTTCCACGAAAGGAAAATCAGCGGAAATAGAATTATCGTCTCTGCCGGAGTATGCAGGTATGCTCACTTTCAAGGTAAATGGAAATGAGGTATCCTGCCCGAAATTTGCAACGGTAAATGGCGAATTTGCATCGTCCATGTATCGGATTCAGGACGGTGATGATGTCTGCATGCGCAATTATTATACTGTTGGACAGTTGCGCACGTTTATGGACCTGACAACAGATTTTTATGCGTATGTGAACCATCAGATCGCGGATGAAGATGAGAAGATCTATGAGAATTTTGAGGTGGAGTTTGTCACGCGCAAGGAAGAGACACCAATCATTCCGGATGATGAGATTGTAGAAGCCGTAGAGGAAGCAGCCGCCACAGAATCGGAGACGGCAGAAGCCGGAAAAACAGTGACAGAACAGACAGATGTGTCACAACCCCGGCCAGCAGCGGATGTAAACCGTGCAATCACGGTTGTTGTGAACAAAACGCCTGTAACTCTGACAGGAAAACAGAGTTACACTTTTGTGGATATTCTGGATGTATATCCATTTGATCTTTCTACGATGCGTGGAAAGCGGCTTGTCACAAATGTAAATGGTGTACATGCAGAATTTATACAGCCAATCGATGAAGGGGCAGTGATTGATATTTATTGGGAGAACTAGACATGCAGGATATTACGGAAAAGCTCATTAAAAATTATACAGTATATCATAAGATCTTTTATGTATTTATAGTTTTGCTTACCGTGTTGTCACGTGTCATGAAATTCACTGACAATACGCCAGTCTGTGTGACATTTGCAGCGGTGGTATTCCTGTTTGCGTTGTTTGACAGTGTGTTTTATCACATGGGTGTATTCAGAAATATGAAGATTCTGACAGCTTTTCGGTTTGTTGAAATCTGTACATACAGTATTTTCGTATCATTTGTTCCATATGAGGGTGTACTGCTCGTCGGTATGTTTATAATCTTGTTTTTGCTTGCACTGGAGTTTGTTGTTCTTGGTTCACATTATGACAAGGGAACAATTCTGGTTCGAAAAATGATGCTTGTTATACCAATGTTTATCAATTTGTGTCTGTCTTTGCAGTTCCGAAAAGAAACATTCTGGTTTTGTTATGTGCTGGTGCTTGCGATTTTTGTTGTGACACTGTTATTTGTGACAGAATTATTGGAGTATTCCAATGATGCATATGAGACATATTACTCCCAGCTTATGTTAGAACGGAATGATATACAGGATAAAAATGCAAAATTGGAAGAATATCAGGAGAAGGTCAAAAATGTAAACGAACGGGTGAATTACCAGAAGATTGAACTGGCGCGTGTAGTAAATGATCTGGAACAGGCAAACCGTGAGATTGAGTCCCAGACAGAAATCATGCGGTATATGGCTTCTTCGTTTGATATCAATAAAAATATTAACGTGATTGTAGATGCAATCATGGATGTGAAAAATCCAAAATTGTGTGCAGTTTATATGGATGCGTCTGTTAGTCCGGAAAACCATGGGATATGTATAATTAAAACGGATTATGCATCTATGGAAAGACGATTACGCAAAGATTTTGAAAAAATATATGATAACTTTGCAAATAGCAGAAAGACAACTGAAATTGTAACAGGGGACGAGTTAAAGGAACTGCGGTTTATAGGAGAAACAAATATAAAAAGTCTGGTCAAGCTTGCTATGATCAATGATAATAAGCAATATGGCATGATGCTGATTGCTTCTGATGAGGAGAAATTCTTTGAAAAAGGAATTTCCTATTATGAAACATGTCTGGTTGAATATAATGTGTCTGTCAAGAGTACTAAGTTGTATTTACAGACACAGGATATGGCACGAAAGGATGGTCTGACGCAGATTTACAATCGTGTCTATTTTGGACAACTGTTTGCGAAAGCAGCAGAAGAGGCGACTAAAACGCAGAAGCCTTTATCAGTAGCATTGTTTGATATTGATAAGTTTAAGAGTATCAATGATACATATGGACATCTTGCCGGAGATAAGGTCATCAAGATGGTGGCGTCTATCGATGATAAATATGCAAGGGCACATGGGGGATTTGCCTGTCGGTATGGTGGAGAGGAGTTCCTGCTTGTGTTACCGGGCTACGATGAAACGCAGGCATTACCAATCTTAGAGGAAATGCATAAAGAAATCCAGACAACAATTGTGCACTATGATGACAAGGAAATTCCGGTCAATGTATGTATTGGTCTGTCTTCATATCCGACAATCTGTAAGGATACAAATATCCTTGTAAATCGTGCGGATAAGTCTATGTACTATGGTAAAAGAAATGGACGAGGCAGACTGGTTGTTGACAATCCGGCAGTGGATGAAGTGTAGACTTGAGATTCTGAATTATAGATTAAAATTGTACGTGAAAAAAGACATTTAATTACAGATTTTTGGTTGTATACAAACCTTGATTTGTTTATAATGTAAAAAGATGTGAGTTGAAACTATAAAAGCAGAGGAGAAGAACAGTGGCATTTATTGATTCAATTAAAAAAAGAGCAAAACAGAACAAAAAAACAATCGTATTACCGGAAACTGCGGATATGCGTACGTTAGAGGCAGCGCATAAGATTCTGCAGGAGGAAATTGCCGACATTATTCTGGTTGGTGATAAACAGACAATTATAAAGAAAGCAGAAGGATTGGATTTGACAGGTGCGAAATTTGTTGATCCTTATGACTGTGACAAATTAAATGATTATGTATCCATTTTGGTGGAACTTCGTAAGAAGAAGGGTATGACACCGGAAGAAGCAAAGGAGCTTCTTTTGACGAATGTGTTGTATTTTGGCTGTATCATGGTAAAAGCTGGAGATGCAGATGGTATGGTAGCGGGAGCGGTAAATTCTTCTGCCAACGTACTGCGTGCGGCATTACAGATTTTAAAGACAGCACCGGATACGAAGCTTGTATCGGCATTTTTCCTGGTTGTAGTACCAAACTGTGAAATGGGTGAACATGGAACATTTATTTTCTCAGATGCAGGATTAAATCAGTTTCCAGATGCAAGAGAACTGGCAGCAATTGCAGAGAGTTCGGCAAAGTCATTTGAACTTTTGGTAGAGGCAGAACCGGTTGTTGCTATGTTGTCACATTCTACAAAGGGAAGTGCACATCATCCGGAGATTGATAAGGTCATTGAAGCATGTAAGATTGTCAACGAGGAATGTCCGGATTTGAAGTGTGATGGCGAACTGCAGAGTGATGCGGCAATCGTACCTGAGGTGGCAGCCTCCAAGGCGCCGGGCAGTGATGTGGCAGGTAAGGCGAATGTCCTGATCTTCCCGGATCTCGATGCTGGAAATATCGGTTATAAGCTTGTACAGAGACTGGCAAAGGCAGATGCGTATGGTCCAATTACACAGGGTATCGCTAAGCCTGTAAATGATCTGTCCAGAGGATGTTCCGCAGATGATATCGTGGGTGTTGTTGCAATCACAGCTGTTCAGGCACAGGCACTTGACCAGAAATAGAATAGTAAGAGAAAGCGTGAGAATATGAAGATATTAGTAATTAATTGTGGTAGTTCTTCCCTTAAGTACCAGTTGATCGACTCAGAGACAGAGCAGGTGCTTGCGAAGGGAATCTGTGAGAGAATTAAATTGGATGGTTCGCTGACGCATCAGGCAACCGGTAAGGAGAAGATTCAGATTGAGGCTCCGATGCCAGATCACAGCGCGGCAGTAAAGCTTGTTCTTCAGTATCTTCTCGATGAGAAGCTTGGCGCCATCAGCAATTTAGATGAGATTGCAGCGGTTGGACACCGTGTTGTTCATGGTGGAGAGAAGTTTTCTTCTGCAGTTTTGATCAATGAGGAAGTGCTTGCGGCAATTGAGGAGTGCAGTGACCTTGCTCCACTTCATAATCCTGCGAATCTGATTGGTATCCGTGCATGTCAGGAACTGATGCCGGGTGTTCCACAGGTAGCTGTGTTTGATACAGCGTTTCATCAGACAATGCCGGATTATGCATATACCTATGGCATTCCGTATGAATATTATGAAAAATACAAAGTCCGCCGTTATGGTTTCCATGGTACAAGCCACAGCTTCGTATCGAAGAGAACGGCTGAACTTCTGGGCAAAGATATCAAGGATACAAAGATCATTGTATGTCATCTTGGTGGTGGCGCCAGCATCTGTGCTGTCGAAGGCGGAAAATCCATCGATACAACGATGGGGCTTACTCCGTTAGAGGGTATCACAATGGGTACGAGAAGCGGCAACATTGATCCGGCAATCATAGAGTATATTGCGAACAAAGAGGGTAAGACACTGACACAGATCATCAGCATGCTTAACAAGGAGTCCGGAGTCTATGGTATCTCCGGTAAGTCCAGTGATTTCCGTGATCTGAACAAGGGAATTGCAGAGGGTGACAAGCGCTGCGAAATTGCAATGAACGTATTTACATATCAGGCAGCGAAATTTATCGGCGGTTATGTGGCAGCGATGAATGGTGTGGATGCGATTGTATTTACAGCCGGTGTTGGTGAGAATGATCCAAAAGTGAGAAAAGATACATGCAGCCATCTTGGATATCTTGGCGTGGAGATTGATGACGGAGTAAATAAGCTTCGTGGAGAAGAAGTAAAAATCTCAACAGAGAGTTCCAGAGTTCCTGTGTATGTTGTACCGACAAACGAAGAGCTTGCGATTGCAAGAGAGACAGTTGCACTTACCAGATAAATATTTTATTAAAAAATGAAAAATATCATTGACATCATATAGAATTGTTTGTATAATAAGCAAAGTGTGATTTTAAGTGTATTCTTGAAGGAGGTGTAAGGATGTCCATTTGTCCTAAGAATAAAAGTTCAAAAGCAAGACGTGACAAGCGTAGAGCAAACTGGAAGATGACAGTTCCTGGCTTGGTAAAGTGCAGCAAGTGTGGAGCACTTATGATGCCACACAGAGTATGCAAGGCTTGCGGTTCCTATAATAAGAAAGAAATCATCTCTGCTGAGTAATTCACTGAAATGAAAAAAGACTTTTCATCGAGAGGTTCTCGTTGGAAAGTCTTTTTTTGCGTGGATTTCTTGACGAAATATATGGATGCATCTATAATATATAGGATTATGTGTTATGATGCAGAATCTTGGAAAAGAAAATGTAATTGGTATCAATTGGGAATATAAGTCGAAAATATAGTTTGACAGAAAGGCATGGCGCGTATGGATAATATTATAATTGCAGTAGATACAATGGGCAGCGACAACGGAAGTGAATATTTTATTCAGGGAATTTCAGAAGCAATGACGGAATATGATGATCTGGAGTTTCTTGTGACTGGAAAGGAAGAGGAACTGAAACAGTACATTGAGCAGTATGGCTGTGATAAAACCCGTATCACGATTATAAATGCAACAGAGGAAATTACCTGCCATGATGCACCGGTAGAAGCAATCCGAAAGAAGAAAGCGTCATCCATGGTTCTTGCATTAAATGCAGTGAAGGAAGGAAATGCACAGGCGTGTATTTCGGCCGGAAATTCCGGTGCACTTCTTGCAGGAGGTCAGTTGCTGATCGGACGTGCGAAGGGGGTGAAACGAACCCCATTGGCTCCACTCATTCCACATCGATATGGTTCTTCCTTATTGATTGACTGTGGAGCAAATGTGGATGCCAAGCCGGAGAATCTGGTGCAGTTTGCAAAGATGGGTTCCATCTATATGAAGAATATAGAAGGCGTTGAGAATCCGCGAGTTGGAATCATCAATATTGGAGCAGAGGATGAGAAGGGAAACGAACTTGTGAAGGAAACCATTCCGTTACTTCGCGCATGCAACGATATCAATTTTATCGGAAGCGTGGAGTCAAGAGATATTCCAAATGGAGCAGCAGATGTGCTTGTGTGTGAAGCATTTGTCGGAAATGTGTTACTGAAATTCTTTGAAGGGCTTGGAAAGATGTTCATGTCTGAAATCAAAGATACATTGAAGAGTAGTCCAAAGACGAAGATCGGAGGAGCACTCATCTATAAGCCAATCAAGAAAACGTTTAAGCGTTATATGGCAGATGATAAGGGGGGGGCTCCATTACTTGGACTGAAGGGATTGGTTGTAAAAATTCATGGAAACTGTAAGAATAATGAGGTGCGCACAGCAATCATACAGTGCCGCAGCTTTGTGAAAAAACATGTAACAGATCAGATTATCCATACGTTTGAGGTTGACAATTCGAACAAGCAGGCATAATGAGACGGCGGATAAGAGAGACTAAGAGGGGATTAATATAGAAATGGAAGCATCGTTTCGAGAATTAGAGGAAGCAATTGGATATAGTTTTAAAGATATAAAACATTTGGAAACTGCAATGACACATAAGTCTTTTGTGAATGAAAAAACGATTAGCAGATATGAGTCTTATGAGCGTTATGAGTTCTTAGGAGATGCGATTTTGGAATTTATTGTCAGCAGATATTTATTTGTGCATTATAAACATATGCCGGAGGGAACACTGTCGAAGCTTCGTTCCAGCCTGGTCTGCGAATTTACCCTGTCTAAGATTGCAAGAGAACTTCGCTTTGGAGAGCATGCAAGGTTCAGCAAAGGAGAAAAGCAGACCGGTGGGGCAAACCGCGATTCTATTTTGTGTGATCTGTTTGAATCTGTGCTTGGAGCCATTTATCTTGATGGAGGTATGAAACCGGCTCAGGCATATGTAGAACGTCTGCTCTTACAGGATATTGAGCATAAACAGCGATTCCATGATGCCAAGTCGTCATTACAGGAATATGCGCAGAAGCATAAGCTGACGCTTGAATATGAGCTTGTGTCAGAAGAAGGTCCGGATCATGACAAGAAATTTACAGTACGCCTCTTGCTGGGAGGAAAAGAAATGACGCAGAAGACAGCGCATTCCAAGAAGGCTGCACAGCAGTATGCAGCATTTGAAGTGATGGAGACACTGCAAAAACAGCATGGAAACTAAAACAATAGAATGGTAAGGTAAAACATGTACTTAAAAAGCATTGAAATATATGGATTTAAATCCTTTGCAAATAAAATAATTTTTAAATTCAACAATGGTATCACCGGTATTGTTGGTCCAAATGGTTCTGGTAAGAGTAATGTCGGCGATGCTGTGCGCTGGGTACTTGGCGAACAGAGTGCGAAGCAACTGCGTGGTTCGAAGATGGAGGATGTTATTTTCTCTGGTACCGAGCTTCGGAAACCGCAGGGGTCAGCATATGTGGCAATCACACTGGATAACAGTGATCACAGTCTGCCGATTGATTACAATGAGGTAACGGTTGCCAGACGCGTGTATCGTTCCGGTGAGAGTGAGTATCTGATCAATGGTGTTGTCAGCCGTCTGAAGGATGTCAATTCCCTGTTCTTCGATACTGGTATCGGTAAAGAAGGATATTCAATCATCGGTCAGGGTCAGATTGAGAGAATTCTGTCAGGAAAGCCGGAGGAACGACGGGAACTGTTCGATGAGGCGGCAGGAATCGTAAAATATAAGAAGAACAAGGCAGCAACGGAGAAGTCACTGGAAACTGAACGGGCGAATTTGTCGCGCGTGAAAGATATTCTCGGGGAGCTGGAAAAACAGGTCGGACCTTTGAAGGAACAGTCAGAGACGGCACGGAAGTATCTGGTATTCAAGGATGAATTGAAGAAACTGGATATCAATGCATTTCTTTTGGATGTGGATGATACACAGGTGAAACTGGAATCCTACGAGGAGAAGCTCTCGATTGTGGAGACGGATGCGTCCCGCCTAAAAGATGAGTTCAATGCGGCAAAGGAAGAATATGAGCGTATCGAACAACAGCTCGAAGCCTATAATGAGAAGATTGATGCGGAAAAAAATGAAATTCATGAGAAGAAACTGCAAAATCAACGTTTAGAAGGTGAGATGAACGTGATTAACCAGCAGATTCTCTCATATCAGCAGAGTGATGCAGGACTTCTCGAACAGATTGAAAAGGAGACGAAGAATCTCGAGAAGCACAAGGCGGACCTGACGGGATTATATGAAGAAAAATCCCAGTTAGACGAGAAACTTGATCAGGCGGATGATGTGCTCGATGAGGCAAAAAAACAGTATCAGGATCTTGAACAGGATATTGCTTCGAAGGAACAGGCAATTGAGGATGCCAAGGCGGATATTATCGAATACTTAAATGAAGGCGGTACATTGAAGGCAAAGGTCGGCAGGTACGATACGATGCTGGAGAATATCAATCTTCGTAAGACAGAGCTTAAGAAACGTCTGCTTGAATATACGAGTGAACAGGAAAAAGCAAAGACGGAGGAAGCACAGCTCACTTCAGGAATCAAAGAGTTAGAGTGTGAGTTACAGGAAAAGAATGGACAGTTTACAGCTGTGCAGAACCTGATTACGGATCACAGCCGGAAGCTGGAAGAAAACCGACGTGGGGTCACGGAAACGAGTAATCAGATCGTCAGTCTGAAATCGAAGAAGGAGGCACTTCGCAATCTGACAGAACGATATGAAGGATATGGAAACAGTATCCGCCGTGTCATGGAGCAGAAGGCGAAGAATCCGAAGATCGTCGGCGTTGTCGCTGATATTATACAGGTGGATAAGCGGTATGAGACGGCGATAGAGACTGCACTTGGCGGAAGTATCCAGAACATCGTGACCGAGGATGATGCAACAGCCAAGAGCATGATTGCGTACCTGAAGCAGAATCGTTATGGACGTGCAACGTTTCTTCCAATCCAATCGATCGTTGATCGTTCGGGTGTAAGTAATGATGTGAAGCATGAGCAGGGAGTCGTTGGTACAGCATCGGAGCTTGTTGGATATGATAAGAAGTTCCAATCGGTTATCGGTCATCTGCTTGGCAGGATTGTTGTTGTTGACCATATTGATCATGCAATGGCTCTGGCAAAGAAATATAAGCAGAGTCTGCGTATTGTAACACTCGAGGGAGAACTGATCAATCCGGGTGGTGCACTGACGGGTGGTGCATTTAAGAATACGTCAAATCTGCTTGGCCGCAAGCGGGAGCTTGAGGAAATCGACGAACAGATTGCAAAGCTTTCGATTCAATTAGAAGACCATAAAAAGCAGATTGTAATTTTGACGGAAGACCGTGAGAAGCAAAAGGAAATCCGTGATGAATTAAATACAGAGATTCAGAATATGAATATCCGTATGAATACATATACCCTGAATCTGGAACAGGTGCAGGCGAAGCTTGCCGAGGTAGAACGCGGATTTGCCGGTATTACCCGGGAGAACGGGGAGCTTGCAACGCAGATTGATGAAATCAATGCGAATAAACAGGAATTAAAGGATAACAATCAGAAGCAGGAGGAGGCAATCCACGGACTAGAAGCGGAGATTGCAAAGCTTGAACAGGCGGTAACAGAGGAAAAGGGAAAACTGCAGGGCGCATCAGATTCAATTAACAAGCTAAATCTGGAGTTCAATACGGTACAGCAGCAATATGAGTTCCTGATGCAGAACATCCACCGTATTAAGACGGAGGAACAGACGGCAAAGGAAAACCTGCAGACGCTGAATCTGAAGCGGAACAATGGCAGTGAGGAAGCTACGACGCTTACGAAGCGTACGGAGAGCTTAAAACAGCAGTTTGATGAGAATATCCGTATGATCGCGATCAAGGAGAAGAAGCTTGCGGAACTTATCGAGGACAAGGATGTGATGAACGAAAGCCACAAGGAATTCTTCCATAAACGGGAGGAGTTATCTGAGCAGATCAACGGACTTGACAAATCGGCGTTCAAAATCAATGCGTCAATCGAGAAGCTGTCTGAACAGGCGGAAAACCTGAATAATTACATGTGGGAAGAATATGAGCTGACCTACAATCTGGCACTGGATTATAAGGATGCCGGTTTCGATGATATCTCGTCACTGAAACGGGAGATATCGGCAGTAAAGAACAAGATCAAGCAACTGGGAGATGTCAATGTCAATGCGATTGAAGATTATAAGCAGGTATCGGAACGCTACGAGTTCTTAAAAGCGCAGCATGATGATATATGCAAGGCAGAGGCAAACCTTGTAAATATCATTGCAGAGCTTGACCGTGCGATGCGGGAACAGTTTGCGGAGAAATTCAAGGAGATCCGCGTCATGTTCTCGAAAGTATTCAAGGAACTGTTCGGTGGTGGTAAGGCAGACCTTGAGCTGGTTGATGAGGAAGATCTGCTAGAAACAGGAATCAAGATTATCGCACAGCCGCCAGGAAAGAAGCTGCAGAACATGATGCAGCTTTCCGGTGGAGAGAAGAGTTTGACGGCAATTTCCCTGCTCTTTGCAATCCAGAGCTTAAAACCGTCACCGTTCTGTCTGCTCGATGAGATTGAGGCGGCGCTTGATGATTCGAATGTTAAGCGCTTTGCAAAATATCTGTCCAAGCTGACAAAGGACACGCAGTTTATCGTTATTACACACCGTAAAGGTACGATGGAAGCGGCAGATATCCTGTATGGTATCACTATGCAGGAAAAAGGCGTTTCGACGCTTGTATCGGTGAATATGATAGAGAACGAACTCGATGATTAAGGAGGTGTAAGATATGGGTTGGTTTACCAAGAAGAAAAAAGGGGAAACTACAGATGAGGAATCGGTGGTACAGACACAGGAAGAAGCCAATGAGGAACAGGCAGAGACAGAACCGGTGCTGGCAGAGGAAGAAATACCTGTAATTTCCACAGAGACCGCAGATACAGAGAATCAGGTGGAAATACAGGAAGATGAGCCAGAAGAAGCCCAGGTTCCACAGAAAAAAGGATTCTTCGCAAGATTAAAAGAAGGACTTACGAAGACGAGAAACAGCATTTCGGACAGCTTCAACAACTTGTTTAAGGCAAGTGAGTTGGATGATGATTTCTATGATGAGCTCGAAGAGACACTGGTTATGTCGGATATGGGTTATGAGACGACTGAGCGGATCGTCGAAGATTTAAAAGTACGTGTCAAGGAAGAACATATCAAGGAAGCACAGGCATGCCGGGATCTGGTGATTAACCTTATACGGGATCAGATGCAGGTGGATGAGACCGCGTATGATTTCGAGAATAAGAAAACAGTTGTGCTTGTGATTGGTGTAAACGGTGTTGGGAAGACAACTTCGATCGGAAAGCTGGCAGCACAGTATAAGGCGCGTGGCAAGAAGGTGCTGATGGCGGCGGCAGATACATTCCGAGCAGCGGCGATCGACCAGTTAAAGACATGGGCAAACCGTGCTGGTGTGGACATTATCGCCCAAAATGAAGGGGCAGATCCATCGGCAGTTGTCTATGATGCAGTTGCAGCGGCGAAGAGCCGGAATACGGACATTCTGTTAATCGATACAGCCGGACGTCTGCACAACAAGAAGAATCTGATGGATGAGCTTGCGAAGATGCGGCGTATCATCACACGGGAGTATCCGGAGGCAAATGTGGAGTCTCTGATCGTGCTGGATGGAACGACCGGACAGAACGCGTTAGAGCAGGCAAGACAGTTCAGCTCTGTGACAGAAATCAATGGTATTATCATTACGAAGCTGGATGGAACGGCGAAGGGTGGTATTGCAATTGCAATTCAGTCTGAACTCAATGTTCCGGTCAAATACATCGGAATCGGCGAGCAAATCGACGATCTGCAGAAGTTTGATCCAAACAGCTATGTAAATGCATTGTTTGCGGATTTTGATATGCGTTCGGATGTGGAGATTCTTGTTGATGAGAATATCGAGAACATCCCGAAGGATGACGATTTGTTTGATATGAAATGATCAAGCAAATATAAATCAATGATAGAAGAAACATACAGGAAAGAAGGATAAAAGAATGGCAGAAAAGACACAGACAGAACAGAAACTGACACTCGAGAAATTTGAGCAGGCGTATGAGATTGTAAAGAAAGTGACAAAACCAACCGGATTGATTGAAAGTGAATTTTTCTCACAGTCATGCGGCAATAAAGTTTATTTGAAGCCGGAGAATATGCAGGTAACAGGTGCATATAAGATTCGTGGAGCATATTATAAGATCAGCACGTTGTCCGATGCAGACCGTAAGAAGGGACTTATCACAGCCTCTGCCGGAAACCATGCACAGGGAGTTGCTTATGCAGCTAAGGCATATGGTGTGAAAGCGACAATCGTTATGCCTACATCTACGCCGCTTATCAAGGTAAACCGTACGAAGTCGTATGGAGCTGAGGTTGTACTGTACGGAGATGTCTATGATGATGCCTGCCAGTATGCATTGAAGCTTGCGGAAGAAAAAGGATATACATTTATCCATCCATTTGATGACCTGGATGTTGCAACCGGACAGAGTACAGTTGCCATGGAAATCTTAAAGGATCTTCCATTCGTTGATATTATTTTAGTACCGGTTGGCGGTGGCGGACTTGCTACAGGTGTATCGACGCTTGCCAAGATGCTGAATCCAAATATCAGGGTGATTGGTGTGGAACCAGCAGGTGCAGCCTGCCTCAAAGCATCTCTTGCTAATGACAAGGTGACGACATTGCCAAAGGTTGACACGATTGCAGATGGTACTGCCGTAAAGACACCGGGAACAAAGATTTTCCCATATCTGAAGGAGAATCTGGATGATATCATCACGGTTGAGGATAGCGAACTGATCGTAGCATTTCTTGATATGTTAGAGAACCACAAGATGCTCGTAGAAAACAGTGGTCTGCTCACGGTTGCAGCACTCAAGCACCTTGAACCGAAGGGACAGAAGGTTGTCAGCATCTTAAGTGGTGGTAATATGGATGTGATCACATTCTCATCTGTTGTACAGCATGGCCTGATCGCGAGAAGCCGGATCTTCACAGTGTCTGTATTGCTCCCAGATAAGCCGGGTGAATTGCAGCGTGTGGCAGGTGTAATTGCCGGAGAAAACGGAAACATCATCAAGCTTGAGCACAACCAGTTTGTAACGATCAATCGTAATTCTGCTGTGGAACTTGTAATTACGATTGAAGCATTTGGACCGGAGCATAAGGAGCAGATTCTGCGCGTACTTTCCGAGCAGGGATATCGCCCGATTGAAAAGAAACCGAAGGCGATTTTCTAATATGCGACACATATATATGGCGGTAGACCTTGGTTCTACCATGATTGACAGCTGCCTGATCGATGCGGAGGGAAAAGATGTGCTTGCACAGCGGAGTACGAAGAATCCCCAGCGTCTGTATGGCAGCGACGTGATAAATCGAATCTTAACTGTGAAACGGGATATAAGCTTTCTTGTGAAAATGCGCGATCAGGCTGTCTCTGCAATCGTGGAACTGCTGCAGGAAATGCTTGCAGATACGAAAAAACAGGTGGAACATACCGAACGGGAACATGAGCTTGTGAAGCTGGATGCTGTTGCAATCACGGGAAATACGACGATGATCTCCATTCTGCTCGGGTATGATATATCGGATATGGGCGAGGCTCCATTTCCAACGACGTTGCATGGCAGTGTGATCGTGTCTGGACAGGAGATATTTACAAAAGAACAGATGGCGGTTGTCGAGGATGAATATCCGGAGATCATAGATGAGGATTGTAATATATTCTTATCTGGATGCAGCAGTGCTTTTCTTGGCGGCGACGTGATTGCAGGCGTGATGCATATCGAAAAAAGTTGGAATGCGGAAGTGCCGGAACGATATATGTTTTTAGATCTTGGTACAAATGGTGAGATGGTTTTAAAAGATGGAGAGCAGTATTTCGCAACGAGTACCGCCTGTGGACCGGCATTTGAGGGATGTGCGAGAAAACAGCATGCCTATGGAAACAGTCTGCTCGAAGCGATTGCGCTTGGCAGGAGACTAGAGAAGATTCATGCAAACGGTACACTGGCAGAGGAGTTTCTGGATGGAGGTATTGTGATTCACGGAATCAGTATCAACTCAGAAATCCTGCAGTCCATCATGCTTGCAAAGGCGGCAGTGTATGCAGGAATTAAATGTCTGCTAAAAACAGCTGACCTACATGCAAGAGATATTGACAAGGTATATATTGCCGGTGGATTTGGCTTTTATTTGAATGCGCGGGATGCGATAGATCTTGGTATGCTTCCGCAGGATTTCATGGATAAGCTGGAAGTGGTTGGAAATACATCGCTTGCCGGTGCCACAGATCTTTTGATTCACGGACCACTGAGCCGTGATTTTGAAGTATATCGGGAGAAGCTTCAGGTGATTGATCTGACGCAGACAGAAGGTTTTCAGGACAGTCTGATTGATGCATGCAGCTTTGTAAGACTTACATAACGAAGCTAAAATGGGGGATTGCCAATGGAACAACACAGTTTAAAATTAAAATTACTGGATTCGTTCTATGATATGGTAACGACGAAAAAGTCGAATCTGCCAATCTATCATGGAAATGATAACAAAGAGTTTGTGCCTGCGTATATGGCAGGAAATAAAAAGGTCTGCAATCCACTTATAGCAAATATCAATCTGTCGAAAACCCAAGATTTTATTCAGTCACTTTCCGAGGATAAGAAGGTAGGGCTTGCAGGAATTGCAATCTTAAAGGACGGAAAATTGGTTGCAGAGCATTATGTGCCACCGTATAGCGCAGGATATAGACATGTATCCTTTTCCATGTGTAAATCGGTTACGTCCATGGCGGTCGGCTTGGCAATAGAAGAGGGGCTGTTAACACTCGATGAAAAGCTGGTTGATATCTTTCCGGAGTATACCGGACTTTTCACAAAGAAGGCGATGAAGGAAGTTACAGTGAAGCATCTGCTCACGATGACAGCAGGGGTGAAATTTGACGAAGTAAGCTCGTATTTTGCTGAAGACTGGCGCAAAGCATTTATTGGCAGTGATTTGAGTTTTGCACCGGGAACAGATTTTACTTATAATAGTTTGAACACTTATATGCTTGCATCAATCGTGGTGAAGCGTGCAGGATGTTCACTACTTGCCTATTTGAAATCCCGTCTGTTCCGACCGCTTGGTATCCATAATATCACTTGGGACTGCTGCCCGAAGGGCATTGAACGGGGCGGCTGGGGCATGAAGCTTTCCTTGCAGGATATGGTAAAGCTTGGTGAGCTTTACTTAAATGATGGTGCGATCATCCGGGATGGAAAACACATCCAGCTTTTAAGCCGGGCATGGATCCGCGAATCAACACAGACGCATGTGGAGTTTGAGGATACGACACTCACGAAGGGATATGGATATCAGATATGGTGTTTAAAGGATGGCGCATGGCTGTTCAATGGCGTATTTGGACAGAATGTCTATATTAATCAGAGAAGGAATCTGGTGATTGCCTGTACCGCAGGTGGTTATGAAGTGTTTCCAGAGGGACATCTTGTTACAAGAATCTGCAAGTTTGTGGCGGATGAGGAGAATTTTATCCGAAGGCCGTTTGCGGCGATTGGTGACACAGTGCAAAACTATATCGCAGAAAAACGGGATCGGAGGAATTCGAAACAGCTTGATCCAGCGTATGCAGCCTATATGGAACGTGTGATAAAGCCATATACAGATAGAACCTATGATGTGGCCGATTATGCATCGAGCATCCTGCCAAATGCGAATCAGATGTTTTATTCGCTGTATATGACAGGCATTGAACAGTTAGGCATTTCATACAAAAAGGAATACCTTGTACTGCATGTGCGGGATGGAAAAAAGGTGTATCATATCCGTGTTGGATATCTGTCGGCACAGCCGTATATCTATCAGATCTTAGATATTGGAGGAAAGAAGCTTCCGGTTGCTGCCGGTTGTGAGCTGATTGATGGAACGGAGAAAGGATTTGGATTGAAGATCCGCATCATTTATCTTGAAGAGGTTGCGAACAAGGTGATTGATTTACAGTTTGAAGGTAACAAGGTCAAGATCCGTGCGGTTGGCACACCGAACCTCGTGAAGTTCATGGAGAAACTTTTTGGCGAGGCAATGATGCAACGGACGAAGAAGCTTGGTCGATGGAAGGATTCCACATTTTTAAAAGAGAAAATGAAGAAAGTGTTATTCCCGGAGAGTGAGGGAATTGCGAGATAAACTATGAAGATGATGACGATTGCCAGCGGGAGCAGCGGAAACTGTACCTACGTTGGCAGTGAAAATACTGGGATATTAGTTGATGTCGGAGTCAGCAAGAAAAAAATATCAGATGCGTTACACGACGTAGACCGGACGTTTACAGACATTAACGGCATCGTGATCACGCATGAACATATTGACCATATACGCGGTCTCGGTGTAATATCAAGGGCGTATGGTATTCCGATCTATGCGACAGAGGCGACGATAGAGGAAATTAAATACACGACGAGCCTTGGAACACTTGACTATGGATTGTTCCATAGCATTAAGCCGGATGAACCATTTGTGGTTGGTAATATCGAAGTCCGGGCGTACAGTACCTGGCATGATGCAGCCGATCCAGTCTGTTACAGTCTGCTGTGTGAGGAGAAAAAGATTGCCGTTGCGACCGATATGGGAGGATATGATGGTTATATGATACAGGCACTCAAAGATGCAGATGCACTTTTAGTGGAGGCAAATCATGATATCCGCATGTTGCAGGTAGGGCCATATCCGTATTCAACCAAACAGCGGATCTTAAGCAGTTATGGACATTTGTGCAACGAAGCGGGCGGGAAACTGATCCGTGATGTGCTCAATGATCATATAAAAACTATTTTTCTTGGGCATTTGTCAAAGGAAAATAACTTACCGGAGCTTGCCTATGCGGCAGTTGCGGCAGAGTTAGAAGGAAATCCGTTCACAGACGATGTGAGAGATTTCCATTTGCAGGTGGCAAACAGAGATACACACAGTGAGCTGCTTGATATTTAAGTATATTTCAATACACGGAGGAAGAGTAAGATGAAGAAAACAATTATCACGGTAGTAGGAAAAGACAGAGTCGGTATTATTGCAAAAGTGTGTGTATATCTTGCCGAGAACAATATCAACATCCTTGATATTGCCCAGACAATCGTAGACGGCTATTTCAATATGATGATGGTTGTCAATGCTGAAGCTGCATCCAAGGATCATGACCAGATTGCGGAGGATCTTGTAGGTATCGGAGAGGAACTTGGTGTGCAGATCAAGGCACAGCAGGAAGAAATCTTTGACATGATGCACAGACTGTAATTGGATGGAGGAAAGCAAATGATTAGCATAAATGAAGTAATCGAAACCAATGCAATGATCTCCCGGATGAATCTTGATGTCCGTACGATCACAATGGGTATCAGCCTGCTTGACTGTGTGGGCGGTACACTCAAGGAAACCTGTGATAATATCTATAACAAGATTACAACGAAGGCAAAGGATCTGGTTTATACAGGCGAGGAAATCTCTAAAAAATATGGTATTCCAATCGTAAATAAGCGAATTTCTGTTACACCGATTGCACTTGTAGGTGGCAGTGTATGTAAGACAAGCGATGATTTTGTTGAGATCGCAAAGACGCTTGATCGTGCAGCTGATATGGTAGGCGTTAACTTTATCGGTGGATATTCTGCTCTTGTTTCGAAGAGTATGACAAAGGCTGATGAGCTTTTGATCCGTTCTATCCCCAAGGCATTGGCGGTAACCGGAAAGGTTTGTTCTTCCGTCAATACCGGTTCCACAAAGACCGGTATCAATATGGATGCAGTCAAGCTGATCGGTGAAATTGTATTGGAGACAGCAGAGCTTACGAAGGACCAGGATTCCATCGGATGTGCAAAGTTTGTTGTATTCTGTAATGCACCGGATGACAATCCGTTTATGGCAGGTGCATTCCATGGTGTGACAGAGGCGGACTGTATCATTAACGTTGGCGTTAGTGGTCCGGGTGTTGTAAAGGCAGCACTTGAGGCAGTTCGTGGTGAGAATTTTGAAGTGCTCTGTGAGACGATTAAGAAAACAGCATTTAAGATCACAAGAGTTGGACAGCTTGTAGCGAAGGAAGCATCTGCGAGACTTGGAGTGCCATTTGGTATTATCGATCTTTCGCTTGCCCCAACACCTGCAGTTGGCGACAGTGTCGGTGAAATTCTTGAGGAGATTGGTCTGGAATTTTCCGGTGCACCTGGCACGACAGCGGCACTTGCCATGCTCAATGATCAGGTAAAAAAGGGCGGCGTTATGGCATCCTCTTATGTCGGTGGACTTTCCGGTGCATTTATCCCGGTCAGTGAGGATCAGCGTATGATAGATGCCGTAGAAGCAGGTGCCCTTACAATCGAGAAGCTTGAGGCAATGACATGTGTCTGCTCGGTTGGCCTGGATATGCTTGCAATCCCTGGCGATACGAAGGCAACGACAATCTCTGGTATTATTGCAGATGAGATGGCACTTGGCATGGTAAACCAGAAGACAACAGCTGTCCGTATCATTCCTGTAATCGGAAAGACAGTTGGCGATAAGGCAGAGTTTGGTGGATTGCTCGGCTATGCTCCAATCATGCCGGTAAACCAGTATTCCTGCGATGCATTTATCAATCGTGGAGGAAGAATCCCAGCGCCAATCCACAGCTTTAAGAACTAATTATAGAATAAAGGTCAGATTGAATGGAACAAAAATTAGCACTTCCGGAACGGGTTTTGATGCAGATTGAAAAGCCGGCCCGTTATATCGGAAATGAAGTAAATATGGTTCGTAAGAACTTAAGTGAGGTAGACGTCCGGATTGCCATGTGCTTTCCGGATGTTTATGAGATTGGCATGTCGTATCTGGGAATCCAGATCTTATATGACATGTTCAATCGTAGAGAGGATGTGTATTGTGAGCGCGTGTATAGTCCGTGGCCGGACTTAGATGCGATCATGCGGAAAGAACAGATTCCGCTTTTTTCTCTGGAGACACAGACGGCAATCTCAGAGTTTGACTGGCTTGCAATTACGATTCAGTACGAGATGTGCTATACCAATATATTACAGGTGATTGACTTAGCCGGTATCCCGTTGCTTGCGAAGGAACGTACGAAGGAGCATCCAATCGTGATCGGTGGTGGACCATGTACGGTGAATCCGGAGCCGATGGCGGATTTCTTCGATATCTTCTATATCGGAGAGGGCGAGACAAGCTACGATGCACTGCTTGATCTGTACAAACAGTATAAACACTCGGATATGAGCCGGGAAGACTTCTTAAGGAAAGCATCTTCGATTCCAGGTATTTATGTGCCATCCATGTATGAGGTTTCGTATCAGGAAGATGGAACGATCGAGAAGGTTGTACCGAAATATGAGGATGTACCTGCGAAGGTAAAACGACAAGTCGTCGTTGATTTTGAGAATGTATCATATCCGATGAAGCCGGTTGTGCCATATATCCGCGCAACTCAGGATCGCGTTTGTCTGGAAATCATGCGTGGATGTATCCGTGGCTGCCGGTTTTGCCAGGCAGGAATGATCTACCGTCCGACGAGGCAGAAAAATGTTGAGATGTTGAAAGCATATGCCCGGACGATGCTCGATAATACCGGATATGAGGAGATTTCGTTAAGCTCGCTTAGTTCCAGTGATTATGAGGATCTTGATGTACTGCTCAATTATCTGATTACATTACGTGATACGGATCATGTAAATGTGTCACTGCCATCGCTTCGTATTGATGCCTTCTCACTCGATGTCATGAGCAAGGTGCAGGATATCAAAAAGTCCTCTCTGACATTTGCGTCAGAAGCCGGAACCCAGCGCCTGCGTGATGTTATTAACAAAGGAATTACAGATGAAAATCTGCTTGAAGGAAGCAGACAGGCGTTTCTTGGTGGCTGGGATAAGGTCAAGCTTTATTTCATGCTCGGACTCCCAACCGAGACGGATGAGGATCTGTATGGTATTGCAGATCTGGCAGAACGTATCTCTGAGGTGTATTTTGACAATGTGCCAAAGGAGAAACGAAATGGGCGTGTCATGATCAATGCTTCGGCATCGTATTTTGTGCCGAAGCCATTTACACCGTTCCAATGGGCGCCGATGATCCTGCCGGACGAATTTACACGCCGGGCAAGATATGTAAAGGATTCTTTCCGGGCACAGAGAAACCAGAAGAGTCTGAAGTTTTCGTATCACGATGCCGGAATCTCAATCTTAGAGGGTGTGCTTGCAAGAGGCGACCGGAGACTTGGTGCGGCAATTTTAGATGTGTACGAACAGGGCGGTATCTTTGATGCGTGGACAGAGTTTTTTGATATGCAGCGGTATGAAAATGCATTTGCAAACCATCGTGTTGATATTGAATTTTATACTGCGAGAAAAAGACCGGATGATGAAGTGTTCCCGTGGGAACATTTAGATGTCGGGGTAAGCCGTCGGTTCCTGTTACAGGAGTGGCATAAGGCACAGGAAGGGAAGACAACCGGCAACTGCCGCATGCAATGTTCTGGTTGTGGATCTGCCACATATGGAGGAGGTGTCTGCTTTGAAGCTAAGAATTAAATATACCAAGCTTGGAAGCCTCCGGTTTATTGGACATCTTGATATTATGCGTTTTTTCCAGAAGGCAATTCGGCGGGCAAAGCTGGATGTCTCATATTCCAAAGGATTTTCACCACATCAGATGATCTCCTTTGCAGCGCCGATGCCGCTTGGTATGACGTCGGAGGGCGAGTATTTTGACGGAGAGTTTGAGAGTGTGACGACGACCGAGGATATGATGGCACGTCTGAATGCGACGATGCCACCGGAGATCCAGGTGTTAGATGTCATTGAGCTTCCGGAAAATGCGAAGCCGTCGATGGCAATCGTGACTGCGTCCGATTATTATATTTATAAAAACGAGGAATGTGAAAACGATACGATGCCGGAGCTTTTACAGGCATTGCCTGCATTTGCGGAAAAAGAAAAGGTTGAGATCGTCAAGAAGACAAAATCCAAAGAGCAACTGACAGATATCCGCCCGCTAATCTACGGGGTCAGGGAATATAAGGATGGCATCTATATGCTGCTTGCATCCGGAAGCAAGGATAATTTAAAGCCGGAGCTTGTCGTGGAGGCAATGTGCGGGGTGGCTGGCGTTCCGTTTAACCGGTACGATTACCGGATTCACCGGCTGGAGACCTACATGGGTGAGAAAGAGAACTTACAGCCGCTTTCTGCAAGTGGAACAAGATTTTGACTGATATGCTGCATGTTACAGCATGTAGATTAGAGTGATTATGAAACAATTTGTTTTTACCGAATTGAATAAACGGAAGCTTGGCATCCTGTTTGAGGACGGAAAGGCGATGGAAATCCGGTGTTACGAGGATGGCAGTATCCTTGGAAATGTTTACCGGGCGAGAGTTTCAAATCTTTCACCGAATATCAATGCGGCGTTCGTGGATATAAAAAAGGGCGAGAGCTGCTATCTGTCGATGGACGATTATCACGGAGAAAAATTAAAGGTTGGTGATCTGGTAACGGTGCAGATTGTGCGCGATAAGATCAAGACGAAACGTTATGCGGTGACAACGGATGTTTCATTGCAGGGAGACTACGCGGTAACAACACTTTTTGCACCGGTCGGCGTTTCTTCTAAGATTGCAGACAGCGTCAGAAAAAAGGAACTAAAAATCTTGATGCAGAAACTGCTTGCCGCAGAGAAAGATGCACAGCTCTATCTGACAGAGGGGAATACGGTAGAGACCGAACGGATAAAAAAACTTGATATCGGCGGAATTATCCGGACGCAGGCAGAGCATGCGGAGGATGCGGTGATTGAACATGAGATCGAAGAGCAGGCGAGACTGCTTTATTCCATCATGAAAAAGTCGGAATATGCGACACAATATACCTGTCTGTATCATACAGAAGTGGAATATATCAAAGATATCCGCCGGCTGCATGCATTGCAGGAGATGGAAATCGTGACAGATATCCCGGAGGTAACCGAGGCAATCCCGGGGATCCCTCTTTATACGGATGAATATTCGCTTACGCTTCGGTATTCGCTTGCAGGTCTGCTTGAGAAGACACTCTCAAAGAGGGCTTATTTAAAGTCCGGGGCATATCTGGTGATCGAACCGACGGAAGCAATGACGGTGATCGATGTCAACAGCGGAAAGTCAATCAAAGGGAAAAATGCGGAAGAACAGTTTTTAAAGATCAATATCGAAGCGGCAAAGGAAATTGCAAGGCAGCTCCGGCTGCGGAATATCTCTGGTATCGTGATGATTGATTTCATTAACATGAAGGAAGAGACTCACAATCAGGAGCTTATAAAGAAGCTGGCAGAATATGTGCGTATGGATCCGGTCCGGACGACTGTGGTGGATATGACGAAGCTTGGACTTGTCGAGCTGACGAGACAAAAAGGAAAACGTGCATTGCACGAGGTATTTTCAGAAATCAAATAGGTTAACATAAAAAATACAAAATATTATATTTTTGTGTTGACAAGCATACAATCAGATGCTAATATATACGAGTGTGCCGCACAGTGGGGTACAAGTCTGCAATCATGCAGCACCGAAACTGGCGAGTAATGATAATAGGAGGAAACCATATGTACGCAATTATAGCAACAGGCGGAAAGCAGTACAAGGTAGCTGAAGGAGATATCATTAAGGTAGAGAAGCTTAATGCTGAGGAAGGCTCAGAGGTATCATTCGACGTAGTTGCAGTGAATACTGACAAAGATGTACTTTGTGGAGATGCTTGCAAGAGCGCTTCTGTAAAGGCAACTGTTCTTGGCGAAGGTAAAGGTAAGAAGGTTGTTGTTTACAAGTACAAGAGAAAGACTGGCTATCATAAGAAGCAGGGTCACAGACAGCCGTTTACTCAGGTTAAGATTGAAGCAATCAACGCTTAATTGAGACTATGATACAGGCAGTGTTTTATATGTATCCGGACAAGACTTACCGTGGGTTTTCGGTAAGTGGACATGCAGGTTATGAGAACGCAGGTAAAGATATTATCTGTGCTTCGGTATCAGCACTTGTTATCAATACAGTGAATGCTGTAGATGCACTCACAGAGAATGCGTGTGCATGTGAGCAGGATTCTTCCGGAAGCATAAAGTTTAAGTTTTCATCGAGTAGCGATGAACAAGGACAATTATTGATCCGGGCCTTGGATATGGGACTTACCAATATCGAAAAGGAATACGGAAAGAAGTATTTGCAAGTACACTACAAGGAGGTGTAACGACTATGTTAAGAATGGATTTACAGTTCTTTGCTCATAAGAAGGGTGTTGGTTCTACTAAGAACGGTAGAGATTCAGAGTCTAAGAGACTTGGCGCCAAGAGAGCAGACGGACAGTTTGTAAAGGCTGGTAATATTTTATTCAGACAGCGTGGAACTAAGATTCATCCTGGTGTAAACGTTGGTATCGGCGGAGACGACACATTATTTGCACTTGTAGATGGTGTTTTACGTTTCGAGAGAAAGGGTAGAGATAAGAAGCAGGCTTCTGTATACCCTGTTGAGTCAGCTGAGTAAGAAAACACTAGAAGAGCCGGGAGTTATATCCCGGCTTTTTCTGGATTTAAGAGTTAATTTGGTAATCGTATTTATGAGGGAGGGCGTCCCATGTTTGCAGATAGAGCGAAAATATTTATAAGATCAGGAAAAGGCGGCGACGGTCATGTGTCATTCCGCCGGGAATTATATGTGCCGGATGGTGGTCCGGACGGCGGCGATGGCGGCGATGGCGGCGATGTTATCTTTGTGGTAGATCCCGGATTAAATACGCTTACGGATTTCCGCCATGTGCGTAAATATGTGGCACAGGATGGAGAAGAAGGCGGAAAAAGAAACTGCCATGGTGCCAACGGAAAGGATATTATACTGAAGGTTCCGGCGGGGACGGTTGTAAAGGATGCAGAAACCGGAAAAGTTATCCTCGATATGTCGAACAAGACAGAGCCTGTGACGCTGTTAAAGGGTGGCAGAGGCGGAAAAGGAAACCGCCAGTATGTGACATCAGTCATGCAGGCACCGAAGTATGCGCAGCCGGGAAAACCGGCGAAGGAGCTCTGGGTAACCTTAGAGCTTAAGATGATCGCGGATGTCGGATTGGTTGGATTCCCGAATGTCGGTAAATCAACATTTCTGTCCCGTGTGACAAATGCAAAACCGAAGATTGCAAACTATCATTTTACAACACTGAATCCGAACCTTGGTGTGGTAGATCTCGGAGAGAAGCAGGGCTTTGTGATTGCAGATATTCCGGGTATTATTGAGGGTGCATCGGAAGGTGTTGGACTTGGAATCGAATTTCTGCGCCACATTGAGCGTACGAAAGTGCTGATCCATATTGTCGATGCGGCATCGACGGAGGGCAGAGATCCAATTGTGGATATCGAGGCAATCAACAAGGAGCTGCGCCAGTACAATGAAGAACTGGCAAGCCGTCCGATGGTCATCGCAGCGAATAAGTGTGATGCGCTGTACGGTGAGGATTACGAGACCGTGATCCAGTTATTGAAGGATGAATATGAACCACAGGGAATTAAGGTATTCCCGATATCAGCAGTATCCGGCAAGGGTGTCGAAGAGCTGCTGTGGTATGTGAATAAATTAGTGAAGGAAGCACCGGATGAGGTAATCGAGTTTGCACCGGAGATGGATGTTGAGTTTATGGATAATCCGGAACTTCCATTCGAGGTGACAAAGTCAGAGGAAGAAGAGCATGTATTTCTGGTGGAAGGACCGCGAATCGAGAAGATGCTTGGTTATACGAATCTGGAGTCTGAGAAGGGCTTTGCGTTCTTCCAGAGATTTTTGAAGGACAATGGAATCTTACAGATGCTTGAAGATCTTGGTATTGAAGAGGGAGACACCGTAAGATTGTATGGCCTGGAGTTTGATTATTATCGTTAAAAGGAAAGAGGAAAGAATATGACAAGTAAGCAGAGAGCTTATCTAAAAAGTCTGGCAATGAATGCCGATACGATCATGAACATTGGAAAGTCAAGTCTGACACCGGAAGTCTGCACAGCAGTCAGTGAGGCGTTAGAAAAGCGCGAGCTGGTAAAAATCGGTGTGTTGAAGAACTGTCTTGATGATCCGAAGGAGATTGCGGCTGTGATGGCAGAGCGTACACACAGTCAGGTCGTACAAGTCATCGGTAAGAAGATTGTATTGTATAAGAAGAGAAAGAAAGATCCGAAGATCGTTCTCCCGGAATAAGATGGAAGATGTGAAATTTGAACAATTTCATACGATTGCGATTCTCGGAGGGACATTTAATCCGGTACATGCCGGTCATGTGGCGATTGCACAGGCAATCTTAAGAACGCGGCCGGAGGTGGAACAGCTTGTCTGTATGCCGAACCATATTCCGGCATACAAGGAGAAAGCTGCAATTGTGGATGGAAGCATGCGGCTGGATATGCTGCGGCTGGCAATGAACCAGCTCCCGAAGGTTTCGGTAAGCGACTTTGAATTAAAGAGAGACGGATACACATATACAGTGGATACATTTACACGGTTAAAACAGATGTATCCGAATCTTACAATTGAATTTGTGATTGGTGACGATTCGCTGTTTCAGTTACACAAGTGGTATGAATTTGAACGATTGGCGGAGCTCTGTGAGATTCTGGTTGTTGCAAGAGGCGGACAGAGGGACATGGTCGAGGCATATATCCGTACCTTTTGTGCAAAGTATCCGGCATTTCGGATATCCTATGTGGAGATGCCACAGGTTCCGGTTTCATCAAGCGAGGTACGTGCACGGATTGCAAAAGGTGAATCTGTACAGGGATTGGTGCCGGATAAGGTATTACGATATATAGAAACACATGCACTTTATAAGCAGGAGGCTGGGAGAAGATAGATATGATGACGAGAGACAAAATGATAACAAGATTGAAGGGAAAGATCAGCGCGACCAGACTGACACATTCCTTTGGTGTCGAGTATACGGCAGCCTGTCTGGCGATGGTGCATGGAGAAGATGTGGAGAAAACACGTGTGGCAGGCCTGTTGCATGACTGTGCGAAGGGACTTCCGACAAAGACAAAACTGGAGAAAGCGAGAAAACATGGACTTCCGGTCAGTAAGTACGAGGAGAAGAATCCGGATATGCTGCATGCGAAGCTTGGCGCGTATTATGCAAGATATAAATACGATGTCGTTGATCAGGTGATTTTAGATGCAATCACGTATCATACAACCGGCCGCCCAAACATGACGCTGATGGATAAGATTATTTTTGTTGCTGATTATATTGAACCAAACCGGAAGATGTTCCCGGAGATGGAAGAAATCCGGAAGGAAGCATTTACCAATCTGGATGCCTGTGTGATCCATATATTAAAGAACACGTTGGATTATCTGAACAGGACAACGACAGAGATGGACTATATGACACAGAAAACGTATGATTTTTATGTGGTGCATAACATGGAACTGTAAGGAGACAGGGGATGAGTGAAAATAAATATCTTCGAACAATAGTAAAGGCACTTGATGATAAAAAAGGAAATGATATCCGCATCATCCGGATATCAGAGATTTCTTCCATGTGCGATTATCTGGTGATAGCTGACGGTTCAAACCGCAATCAGGTGCAGGCTATGTGCAATAATGTGGAACATGCGATGCGGGAAGCCGGTGCTGAGATGAAAAATCGGGAAGGATATGCAAATGGAGGATGGATTTTGCTGGATTATTATGATATAATTATTCATGTATTTTCAGAAAAAGAGAGATCCTTCTATGATTTAGATAATATCTGGAGGGATGGAGAGTTTTTACAACCGGGGGAGTATTAATTTGAATAATAAGGAAAAGCTGATCCAGGATAATTACAGTAAAGTTAATCAGATTTCTGCCAAATGTATGCGCGTGATTGTTGCGATTCTTGCACTTACATTTGTTTATTGTTATTTTGTTACAGATATAGATGAATCTGTATTGATTGTATTCTTTGCGTCTGCAGTTTTTATTGCGTTGATTCCAACTTTGATCATCAATATATTAAAATTTGATCATGCACCTGTGACGAAGCATATCGTCATTATCTGTGTCTGCCTGATCGCAACAATGATGCTGACACTACTGTCAACGTATGCTTATCCGATTATGTTGTTTCCGATCCTCATGGCATCGCTTTATTATAACCAGACGCTGGTGTTGTTTGCATCGCTTCTGATGTCATGCGGTATTGTTGGATCTAATTATTTTGCATATAGGTTTTCTGACATCTTTATTGGATTTCCCTGTGAGTCGTTTGAAGATGCTATGATGTCGTATGTAGTTCCGCAAATTGTTGTTGTATTTGGACTTTCGGTAGCTGCATACTTTATTGTACAGCGGAATTCCATGATGATCAATTCCGCAATCAATATGGCGGTCACGATGCAGGACAACCAGACAGGACTTATATTCTCATTTGCGGAGATCAGTGAGAGTAAATCGAAATTTACCGGAGAACATATCAAGCGCGTGGCGGCGTATATGCGTGTATTGGCGAAAGCATCCGGATTTGATGATGAATATGTGGAAATGGTATCGACGGCATCCATGATGCACGATATCGGCAAGCTTATGATCAGTGAGGAAATCCTTGATAAACCGGATAAGCTGACGGACGAGGAATATCAGATTATGAAGAACCATGTTTTGTATGGTGAAGCACTTTTGGAGAAATGCCCGGGTGAATTGATGCATCTGGCATGTATTCTTGCAAAGGAACATCATGAGCGCTGGGATGGCACCGGATACCTTGGCATGAAGGGCGAAGAGATTGCCTATATCAGCCGTCTGATGGCGGTGTGTGATGTATTTGATGCATTGACCTCCGACAGATACTATAAAAAGGGCTGGTCGTTGGAGGATACATTTGATGAGATCATACGTCTGTCTGGAAAGAGCTTTGATCCGAAGGTAGTCAAATTATTTATCCAGCATTTTGATGAGTTTAAAGAGATACATAACCGTATACCGGATAAGCAAAAATACTAAAGAGAAATGGAGTACCTGCTATGTATAAAATTATGAATGCATACATGAGCAAGGTTCAGCTACAATCGGGACCGGAACTGCAGCAAAAACTTTGTGACATTGTGGATAGTATAAAAGAAATCAAAAGTTTTTCAGTTACTGAACATTTCAAACAATTTGCAATCAATATGAAATTACAGTCATTTTCTGTGGAGAAAGCAGCAACAGTTTTTTATGAACTGCAGGGGAAGATTGCAAGTCCTTATTCGACTTTTTATGTGCGCTTTAACGAGGGCAGATGTGTACGGTATCGGTTTATTACATGCAAAGAAGATAAACAGGGGATTTATTGTGATTTTATATTCAGTTAGCAGTCTGATGAGAAGAAACATATAAAAAGACAGATTCTATAAATATGGAATCTGTCTTTTTATGTAATATGGCTGATATTGACGTTCTCTAAAATGTACGGAATAATCCGATGACTTTGCCAAGAATCTGGAGTTCTCCATCCTGGACGATGATTGGATCCATGGTATCGTTCTCTGGCTGTAGACGGTAGTAACCAGTTTCCTTGTAATAGGTTTTTACGGTTGCGGAATCATCAATCAGGGCAACTACCATCTCTGCATTTCTTGCCGTCTGTGCTTCCTCGCACATCACTAAGTCACCATCAAAGATACCGGCATTGATCATACTGTCACCTTTGACCTTCAGCATAAATGTATTCTTTCCGTTTGCATGCAGATACTCTGGTGGAATTGGGAAGTACCCCTGAATATTCTGCTCAGCAAGAATTGGCTCACCGCAGGTAACAGTACCAACAATCGGCACGTTGACGACTTCCCGCCGGGAGAGATTAAACTCGTCATCTAAGATTTCAATTGCACGTGGCTTGGTTGGATCTTTGCGTATATATCCTTTTTCCTCCAATGATTCCAGATGTGCATGAACGGAAGAGGTAGATTTTAAATGAACTGCCTCGCAGATCTCGCGCACGGCAGGTGGATACCCTTTTTGTAAGATACATTCTTTCAGATAATCGAGAATTTCTTTCTGTTTATCTGTCAGTTTTCGATTTGCCATAACATATCCCCTTTCTTTTGATTAAAAACTATATTCATGATAGCATAGAACACAAAAAAATGCAAACAAATGTTCTGTTTTCTTTTTTGGATGAAAAAACAGCTGAAAAAACATTGGAAAAACTTTGAATTTTCCATAGAAATGCAGTATAATATCCTAGACTTTGTATGTCGTTAGAAATGAGATATAAAAGGAGAGCTGGTTTTGAACGAAAAGTTATTACATACACCCGAGGGTGTCCGGGATATCTATGATGCCGAGTGTAAGAAAAAAAAGAAAGTGATTTCACAGATTCATCATGTGTTAGAACTTTACAGTTATCAGGATATTGATACACCAAGTTTTGAATATTTTGATATTTTCAATATGGACAAGGGGTCTGCATCTTCCAATGAGATGTATAAGTTTTTTGACCGCAATAACAATACTTTAGTACTGCGTCCGGATATCACACCGAGCATTGCCCGCTGTGTGGCAAAATATTATCCGGAAGAACAGCTTCCAATCCGTTTGTGCTATGCGGGAAATACATTTTTAAATACACACCAGCATCAGGGTAAGCTATCTGAGTTTACACAGATTGGTGGAGAATTGATTAATGATGACAGTTCTGCTGCCGATGCTGAGATTATCGCCTGTGTGATTCATTGTCTGCTTGCGACTGGCTTAAAGGAGTTCCAGATTGAGATCGGTGAAGTCGAGTTTTTCAAGGGCATGATCGAGGAGGCTGGCCTGGATGATGAGACAGAACAGCGAATCAAGGAATACATCCATTCAAAGAATTTCTTTGGCTTGACTGAGTTTGTGAACACGCTGGAAATTCCGGAGGAACGCAAGGCTGCACTGAAAAGCTTTGAGAGTCTGTTTGGCGGACAAGATATGCTTGACCATGCAGAAAAGCTTGTAACAAATACGGCATCGTTAGAAGCGATTGCCCGTATGCGCAAGGTATATACTGCACTGACAAGCTATGGTTATGAAAAATATGTAAGTTTTGATTTGTCTATGATCAACCGCTTTAATTATTATACCGGAATCGTGTTCCGCGGTTATACATATGGAACGGGAGATGCAATCGTTAAGGGGGGGCGTTACAACAACCTGATGGAGAAGTTTGGTAAGAAGGCTCCATCCGTTGGATTTGCGATTTATGTCGATGATCTGATGAGTGCAATCGCCCGAAATAAGATCGACGTTGCACTTGATTATTCCAATGTACTTGTCCTGTATAAGGAGAAAGATCAGAAGGAAGCAATCGCATATGCATGTAAATTGCGCACCGAAAATCAGAAGGTAGAGCTTGTCCGGATGTCCAAACGGCATGATCTGCAGGAATATATTGATTATGCGCATAAGATGCATTTTGCAAAATTGTGTTACTTTGAGGCTGCGGACAAGATTACAGAATATTAAGGAGAGACTATGCGTTATTTAACATTTGCACTGGCAAAGGGGCGTCTTGCCAAGAAGACACTTGCGATGTTTGAACAGATGGGCATCACCTGTGAAGAGGCAAAGGACCCGGATACAAGAAAATTGATTTTTACAAATGAGGAGCACAAAATCCGCTTTTTCTTAGCGAAAGCATCGGATGTGCCGACGTATGTGGAGTATGGCGCGGCGGATATCGGTGTTGTAGGAAAGGACACGATTATGGAGGAAGGCCGTAATCTGTATGAGGTTATGGATCTTGGATTTGGTAAGTGCCGGATGTGTGTATGCGGACCGGAATCTGCGCGGGAACTTCTTTCCAAAAACGAAATTATCCGTGTTGCGAGTAAATATCCGAATATTGCAAAGAATTATTTTAGTGAGAAGAAAAACCAGACCGTTGAGATTATTAAGCTGAACGGTTCAGTAGAGCTGGCACCGCTTGTGGATCTGTCTGAAGTAATTGTTGATATCGTGGAGACTGGTTCGACACTGCGGGAAAATGGACTAGAGGTCTTAGAAGAGATCTGTCCGCTTTCTGCGCGCGTAGTTGTCAATCAAGTGAGTCTCAAGATGGAGCATGATAGAATCCGGAAGCTGTTAAATGATTTAAACGAGATAATTCACTAGATAAAAGTGTAGTACATAAGGAGGCTTTTAAGATGCGTATAGTAAAGTTGACAGAAGATACCAAGAAGGACATTTTGACCAATCTCTTAAAGCGTAGTCCGGACAATTACGGAAGCTATGAGGAGACTGTAAAGAATATTGTTTCTGATATTCATGACAGAAGAGATGCGGCATTATTTGAATATACGGAGAAATTCGATCATGCAAAGATCAATGCGGATAATGTCCGTGTGACAGAGGCAGAGATTGAAGAGGCATATACACAGGTAGATGCAAAGCTTTTGGACACGATCCGGAAGGCAATCGTGAATATCCGTACCTATCATGAGAAGCAGAAACAGTACAGCTGGTTTGATTCTGAAAACAACGGTACTCTGCTTGGTCAGAAGGTAACACCACTTGCGAAGGTTGGTGTATATGTACCGGGCGGTAAGGCAGCGTATCCTTCTTCTGTACTTATGAATGTTATCCCTGCCAAGGTTGCAGGCGTTGGCAAAATCGTAATGACAACTCCTTGCAACGCGGAGGGAAAGGTGTATCCGACAACACTGGTTGCAGCAAAGGAAGCCGGTGTGGATGAAGTTTATAAGGCCGGTGGTGCACAGGCAATCGCGGCGCTTGCATATGGAACAGAATCCATTCCAAAGGTAGATAAGATCGTTGGTCCCGGAAATATTTTTGTTGCACTTGCAAAGCGGTGTGTATTCGGACATGTCAGCATTGATTCGGTTGCCGGCCCAAGTGAGATTATGGTGCTTGCCGATGAGACAGCCAATGCAAGATATGTAGCGGCAGATCTGCTGTCCCAGGCAGAACATGATGAGATGGCATCTGCGATTCTTGTTACGACCTCAGAAGATCTTGCCAAGAAGGTCAGCGAGGAAGTGGAAGGATTCGTAAAGAAATTATCCAGAAAGGATATCATTCAGAAATCACTGGATAATTATGGATATATTCTGGTTGCGGATACGATGCAGGATGCAATTGATACGGTAAATGAGATTGCGAGTGAGCATCTGGAGGTTGTGACAGCAAATCCGTTTGATACGATGACACGGATTCAGAATGCGGGAGCAATCTTCCTTGGCAGTTACTCTTCCGAGCCACTTGGTGATTATTTTGCCGGACCAAACCATGTACTTCCAACGAACGGAACCGCAAAGTTCTTTTCGCCGCTTTCTGTAGATGACTTCATTAAGAAGTCCAGCATTATTTACTATTCCAGAGAAGCGTTAGAGGAAGTTCATCAGGATATTATCGATTTTGCAGAGGCTGAATATCTGACGGCACATGCAAATTCAATTAAGGTACGATTTGAGAAATAACAGGGGGTATTGCATATGGCAAATCGTGTAGGTGTTGTATCGAGAAAAACAAATGAGACGGATATCCAGATGGAATTGAATCTGGATGGAAGCGGTTATGCAAAGGTAGATACAGGAATTGGATTTTTTGATCATATGCTTGTGAGCTTTGCAAAACACGGATTTTTTGATCTGAATTGTAAGGTGACCGGGGATTTATTTGTGGACAGCCATCATACGATCGAGGATACCGGAATCGTGCTTGGACAGGCGATTGCAAAAGCGGTCGGAGATAAGCAGGGAATCAAGCGTTTTGGTTCTTTTATGCTTCCGATGGATGAGACATTGGTGCTTTCCGCATTGGATTTGTCCGGACGTCCATATCTGGTGTATGATCTGGAGCTATCGACACCACAGGTTGGATACTTTGATACACAGATGGTGAAGGAATTTTTCTATGCCGTATCATATTCAGCAATGATGAACCTGCATATCAAACAGCTTGCTGGTTCGAATGACCATCATATCATTGAGGCTGCGTTTAAGGCGTTTGCAAAGGCATTAGATGAGGCAACACAGTTTGACAGCCGGCTTTCCGGTCAGGTGCTTTCGACCAAGGGAAGCCTGTAAGGCATAAGCAGGAGGAACAATAGAACATGGATAATAAAAAGATTGGATATAAACCGCTTATCGCTGCCATTCCTTTTTCAGAGTTCAAACTAAATGAATCTGGTTTGATACCGGCAATTGTACAGGATGATGAGACAGGTAATGTGCTGATGCTTGCTTATATGAACGAAGAATCGTATAACAAGACGTTGGAAACCGGATGCATGACATATTTTAGCAGAAGCCGGCAAAGCCTGTGGTTAAAAGGCGAAACAAGTGGACATTATCAATATGTGAAGAGTCTGTATCTGGATTGTGACAACGATACGATTCTGGCACGTGTAGAACAGGTTGGAGCAGCCTGTCATACTGGAAGCCGCACATGTTTTTTTAAAAAAATGTTGAAAGATTCATAATTGGAGGGTAAACTATGGTACATGTATGGAGTGAGTTACTGGTTTATGTGATTAAGTTCCTGTCAATGCTTGTTTGTGCAGGCCTTGGAATTATGGTAGGAAAGAAAATCCGAAAGAATAAAGATGCGAAAAATCAGGAGGAAATTTGACGTGAAAAATTACGGCGTGAATGAATTGCGTAAGATGTTTTTGGAGTTTTTTGAGAGCAAGGGACATTTGAAGATGAACAGCTTTTCGCTGATTCCACACAATGACAACAGTCTGCTTTTGATCAATTCCGGTATGGCACCATTAAAGCCTTATTTTACAGGACAGGAGATTCCACCACGCAGACGTGTGACAACCTGTCAGAAATGTATCCGTACCGGTGATATTGAGAATGTTGGTAAGACAGCAAGACATGGTACATTCTTCGAGATGCTTGGAAACTTTTCATTTGGCGACTATTTCAAACACGATGCAATTCACTGGACATGGGAATTCCTGACAGAGGTTGTCGGTCTGGATAAGAATCGTCTGTACCCGTCTGTTTATCTTGAAGATGATGAGGCGTTTGATATCTGGAACAAGGAAATCGGCGTGGATAAGGATCGTATCTTCCGTTTCGGTAAGGAAGATAACTTCTGGGAGCATGGCGCAGGCCCTTGTGGTCCATGTTCTGAGGTTTATTATGACCGCGGAGAGAAATATGGCTGTGGTAAGCCTGGCTGTACCGTTGGCTGTGACTGTGACCGTTATATGGAGGTATGGAACAACGTATTTACCCAGTTTGATAACGATGGCCACAATAATTATACAGAGCTTGAGCAGAAGAATATTGATACCGGTATGGGACTTGAGCGTCTGGCAGTGGTTGTACAGGATGTAGATTCTATCTTTGATGTAGACACGATCAAGGCACTCCGTGACAAGATATGTTCTATGGCAGGCGTTACATATGAGGAAGATGCGAATACAGATGTCAGCATTCGTGTTATTACCGATCATATCCGTTCGGTTACATTTATGACATCCGATGGTATTCTGCCATCGAATGAAGGCCGTGGCTATGTGCTTCGTCGTCTGCTTCGCCGTGCGGCAAGACATGGCAGACTGCTTGGTATCAAGGGGGCATTCTTAGCAGAGCTTTCCAAGACAGTAATCGAAGTGTCAAAGGATGCTTATCCGGAGCTTGCTGAAAAGCAGGAGCATATTTTCGCAACCTTAAATACAGAGGAAGAAAATTTCAACAAAACAATCGATCAGGGACTTTCTATTCTGAATGGTTATGTAGAAGAAATGAAAGCAAAGGGAGAGAAAACTCTTTCTGGCGAGCATGCGTTTAAACTGTATGATACCTATGGATTTCCTCTTGATCTGACGGTTGAGATTCTGGAAGAGTCCGGATTTTCTGCAGATGAGGAAGGCTTCAAGGCCTGCATGCAGGAACAGCGGGAACGTGCAAGAAAAGCAAGAAAGACAACAAACTATATGGGTGCTGATGCGACAGTTTATGAGCAGATTGATGTCGCAATCACAACGGAGTTTGTTGGTTATGACAGACTGACACATGAATCTGAGATCGTGGCAATTGCAGGTGAGGATGCTGTGGTAAACAGCCTTTCCGAAGGTGATAATGGTTCCATTCTTGTCAAAGAAACACCATTTTATGCAACCATGGGTGGTCAGTGTGGAGATGCCGGTGTGATCGAGACAGAAACTGGTAAGTTTATCGTTAAGGATACGATCAAGGTTGTCGGTGGAAAGATCGCACATATCGGTTATGTGGAAAATGGAGAGATTAATCTTTCAGATATAGCAAAGCTTTCTGTCGATGCAGACAAGCGTCTGCATACATGTATGAACCATTCTGCAACACATTTGCTGCAGAAGGCATTGAAGAAGGTTCTTGGCGGACATGTAGAACAGGCAGGCTCTTATGTAGATCAGGATCGTCTCCGGTTTGACTTTACACATAATCAGGCACTTAGCAAAGAAGAGATTGAGCAGGTAGAAGCTATCGTCAATGAGAAGATTGCCGAGGATCTTCCGGTTGTAACGAAGGTTATGAGTCTGGAGGAAGCAAAGAAAACAGGCGCGATGGCACTCTTTGGCGAGAAGTATGGCGAGACTGTACGAGTCGTCAATATGGGTGATTTCTCCATCGAGCTTTGTGGTGGTACACATGTAGAAAAGACAGGTGTGATTGCAACCTTTAAGATTGTGTCTGAGGCAGGTGTTGCAGCGGGTGTTCGTCGTATTGAGGCACTTACTTCCCGCGGTGCATTTGCATATTATCATAGTCTGGAGAATACATTGAAACAGGCAAGTGCAGCAGCAAAGGCAGAGCCGGCAAATCTGGTAGAGAAGATTGAGGGCATGCTTGCAGAAATCAAGCAGCTGCAGTCTGAGAATGAGAAGCTTAAGGATAAGATGGCAAAGGCTGCTGTCGGAGATGTATTGTCTGATGTAGTTGCAGTTGGTGCTTATAAGGTGCTTCCGGTGTCTGTAAAGGGTGTTGATATGAATGCACTTCGTAATCTCGGTGATGAGATGAAGGCAAAGATTGCATCTGGTGTAGTTATCTTAGCCTCCGATATGGGAGATAAAGTAAACCTGATCGTTATGGCAACGGATGATGCAGTGAAGGCTGGTGCACATGCCGGAAACATCATCAAGAAGATTGCACCGATGGTCGGTGGTGGCGGCGGTGGTCGTCCGAACATGGCACAGGCAGGTGGTAAGAATCCAGCAGGCATCAAGGATGCACTTGCAGAGGGAATCAAGGAAGCAGAAGTACAGCTTTCATAGATTTTAGACATAAACAGAAAGTGAGGAACATAATATGGCATTAGTACCTACCGTCGTAGAGCAGACAAGCAGAGGCGAGCGAGCATACGATATTTATTCAAGATTATTAAAGGAGAGAATTATCTTTCTGGCAGATGAAGTAAACGATACAACCGCAAGTCTGGTTATCGCACAGCTTCTGTTTCTGGAGTCTGAGGATCCTTCCAAGGATATCAGTCTCTATATCAACAGTCCGGGAGGATCTGTATCAGCCGGATTTGGTATCTACGATACAATGAATTATATTAAGTGCGATGTATCAACCATCTGTGTTGGTATGGCAGCCAGCATGGGAGCATTCCTTCTGGCAGGTGGTACAAAGGGGAAGAGAATTGCACTTCCGAATTCAGAAATCATGATTCATCAACCACTGGGTGGTCTTCCGGGACACAATCAGGCAACGGATATGAAGATTGCAACGGATAATATCCTTCGTACAAAGGAACGTTTAAATCGTATTTTAAGTGCGAATACAGGCAAGTCTATGGAAGAAATCGAGCGTGATACCGATCGTAATAACTGGATGACAGCGGATCAGGCACTTGAATATGGCCTGATTGATCACATCTTCTCAAGCAGAGATGAAGTGAAATAAGAAAAAATGTAAATTCGTGACAATAAATTTCAATTTTTGGTTGACGAATTTGATTTATGTGTTATAATCTAACTTGTGCAATTTGGTAAATACCCAAACAGTTGTTTATGAAACGCACAAACACGAGATATTTTACAACTGGAGGGAGGGTGAGAGAAGTATGTCAAACGTAATCGTAAAAGAGAATGAGACTTTAGATAGCGCTCTTCGTAGATTCAAGAGAAACTGTGCGAAAGCCGGTATTCAGCAGGAGATTCGTAAGAGAGAGCATTACGAGAAGCCAAGCGTAAAGCGTAAGAAGAAGTCTGAGGCAGCTAGAAAGCGCAAGTTCAAATAATACAGACGTGATAAGGTGTTACTATATTTATAGTAGCACCTTTTTTAATTACATAAAACCTATGCAGAAACAGATAAAATTCATAAAGAAATTAATCTGTGCATATATTGAAGTGAAACGAATCCGGAGATAAACAATGACACAGGTGCATTTTTATGAACAGACATGTGTACATGTAGATGGATATCGACAGATTGTAAGCTTTGATCCGGAACAGGTACTTCTTCAGTGCAGAAAACATATGCTGGCCATTGAAGGAACGGGACTTCGGATTGCTTCGTTTGATGAAACAGAGATTACGGTGCGTGGAAATATAGAAGCAGTTCGATGGAAGACGGAGGGGGTGGATGCACATGCGTAAATTATCAGATGTATGTGTTGTACATCGCTGTGTCATACATATAACCGGATGGGAAGTGGAACGTTTTTTAAATATCTGTAAACATAACAATGTTGAATTTTCTGATGTAATCCGAGATAAGACAGGCGTTTTTGCAACGATATCATACAAAAAATGGAGACAGATTGAAAAGTTACAGGACAAATGTCAGGTAAGCTGTAGTATTGTAACCGAGACAGGTATGTATCCTTTTGTAAAGAAATATAAAAAACGGATTGCTTTTTTGATCAGTCTGCTTGTATGTGCGGGAATTATATTTTATTCGTCCTTATTTATCTGGCATATTGATGTGGAGGGAACATCTGTATACACAGAAGAAGAAATTGTAACGTATATGAGTGAAAATCTGGTTCCGATTGGTACCAGGCGGGCAGATATATCGATTGTTGATCTGGAGAAAGCACTCCGGATGCAATATGACAAAATTGCCTGGATTACCTGTGAGGTAATTGGTACGCGGCTGGTTGTGCGTTTTGTGGAAACAGTGGAGAAGGAGGAAATAAAAACATATGATACGCCGTGTAATATTGTGGCTGTGAAAGATGGAATGGTAGTGGATCTCCTTGCCAAAAGTGGAACAAAACTTGTGAAGCCGGGTGATGAAGTAAAAAAAGGTGACATTTTGATTACCGGCGTAGTGAATATTTATAACGAATATGAGGAATTGATTGAAACAAATTATGTAGCTGCGGATGGGATTGTCTATGGTCAGACGAAATACCAGTATCAACAGACATTTCCGCTTGATTACACAGAGAAACAACAAGGGAAACAGAAAAAGACAGGAATTTCTGTCCAGCTTGGAACAAATATAAAAACATTGTATCAGCCAAAATCTATGGAGGACTATGAACAGGTATCAACCACACATACCTTTCATATTGGAAATGCTTATTATCTGCCGTTGTCGGTAATGGTGACAAGGTATTACAAACCGGAGTATAAAACAAAGACTTATACAGAGGAAGAAGCCCGGAAGAAGCAGGAACAGCTTCTGCAAAAATATATCGAAGAACTGAAGAAAAAAGGGGTGGAAATACTGGAAAATAATGTTAAAATAGAATGTAAAGCAGGAGAATGTACCGCATCTGGAAGTCTGATCGTGAGGGAGGTCATAGGCGTACCGGAGACCTTTACGATTGCAGAACCAACGATACAGGAAAATTGAGGAATAGGGATAATTTATGAGTGCGTATTATGAGACAATTACAGTTCCGGCAGATCAGATCCAGCTTGTGTTTGGACAGTTTGACCGGAATATTAAGAATTTGGAAAAGGCATATCATGTGGCAGTTGTACTGCGGGACGATAAGCTTCGTATCACGGGATCCGAGGGCAGTGTAAAACGTGCTGTTTCGGTGATTGAACAGCTGGTTGCACTGGCAGACAAAGGAGAAGAAATTACCGATCAGAATGTGAATTATGCGATATCGTTATCTAAGACAGGGGAAGAAGAAGCCGTGTCTACACTTGCTTCAGATTCCAATATTATCTGTCATACAACGAATGGAAAGCCAGTTAAGGCGAAAACATTAGGACAGAAAAAGTACGTGGAAGCAATTGATAAGGATATGATAGTATTCGGGGTTGGTCCGGCAGGTACTGGTAAGACTTATCTGGCAATGGCAAAAGCGATTACCGCATTTAAGAATAATGAGGTAAACCGGATTATTCTGACACGGCCGGCAATCGAAGCAGGAGAAAAGCTTGGTTTTTTACCAGGTGATCTACAGAGCAAGGTGGATCCGTATTTGCGCCCGTTGTATGATGCATTATATGAGATTATGGGTGCAGAAGCATTTTTGAAAAATATGGAAAAAGGTCTGATCGAGGTAGCACCACTTGCCTATATGCGCGGACGAACTCTGGATAATGCATATATTGTTCTGGATGAAGCACAGAATACAACCCCTGCGCAGATGAAGATGTTTCTGACACGTATTGGTTTTGGTTCCAAGGCAATCATAACCGGAGATCTGTCGCAGAAGGATCTGCCAAAAGATGCGCAGTCCGGTTTGGAAGTGGCACTTCGAGTATTACACGATATTGATGAGATATCTGTGATCCGGTTTACGAGTGAGGATGTTGTACGACATCCACTTGTACAGCGCATTGTCAATGCCTATGAGGCATATGAGAACAGACATAATAAACAATATAAAAATAGTATAAAATACCCCATGAAAATCAAAGATAAAACTTGATTATCAACACCAATTGGGATAAAATGTAACAGGCGATAAAGGAGAGATACATTGAGCGTATTTTTTGAGAATGAATTAGATACAGAGATTCCTGCACATTATCAGGATATTGTTGAAGATATCATAGAAGCTTCTCTTGATTTTCTGAAATGTCCATATGAATGTGAGGTGAATGTAATCTTTACAAATCATGCAGGAATACAGGCAATCAACAAAGAATACCGAAATATTGATGCACCAACGGATGTTCTTTCGTTTCCTATGATTGAATATGAGGTTCCGGGGAAATTTGATTTTTGTGAAGACAGTCCACTGGATTATTTTAATCAGGACAGTGGGGAACTGATGCTGGGAGATATTATATTAAATGTGGATCGTATCGCCGAACAGGCAGAAGAATATGGACATACCAGACGACGCGAAGTTGCGTTTCTGACAGCACACAGTATGCTGCATCTTGCAGGGTATGATCATATTGATGATTCAGAACGTCTGCATATGGAAAAACTACAAGAAGAAATATTAACAAAGAAAGGATATACCAGAGAAAATGAAGAAGAATAAGTTTAAGAAGCTGTCCGTATTTGCACTTACAGTAGCTCTTTCTGTATCTTGTCTGACAGGATGTGGAAAAAAAGATGACGATACAACGACAGAGCAGGCAGTTATTACAACGGAAGCCCCAGCTACAATGTCCGATTCGAGCGACATCGAATTTACACCAACCAAAGAAGGCTATGTAATCAATGAGTTTTCTGGCGAGTGGATTGATGAAAGTCTCGAAAATCAGAGACCATTGTGTATTATGATCAATAATATTGTGGATGCTATGCCACAGTCAGGTATTTCACAGGCGGATATCACATATGAGATGCTGGTAGAAGGCGGAATTACCCGTTATATGTGTGTATTTAAGGATTATTCAAACCTCACAAAGCTTGGCCCGGTTCGTAGTGCGAGACATTATTATGTTCAGACAGCAAGTATGTTAGATGGAATTTATGCACATGTAGGATGGTCTGTGTATGCAGAGTCTTGGATTAAGAATTCTGGTGTGAATAATTTAAATGGTCTGTATGATTCTACAACATTTTATCGGGATGAGTCACGTGTAGCACCACATAACTGTTATACAAACAGCGAGAAACTCAAAGAGGGAATTGCTGCTGCCGGATATAGCACAGAGTATACAGGTGAGAAGCCCAAAGCATTTGCATTTAATTATGAAGACACAGCGCTTAACAGTGGGCAGACTGCCAGCAAGGTGACAACTGCATACAACAGCAGCACTACAAGATGGTATGAGTATAATGCAGATGAGAAGTTGTATTATAGATTCCAGTACGGAGATAAGCAGATTGATGATCAGACAAATGAGCAGCTTCGTTATAAGAATCTGATTGTTGAGTTTGTACAGTATTCCGATCTTGGCGGTGGATTGCTGGATATCAACTGGGAGAAGTCAGGAACCGGATACTATATTACAGATGGTGAGTATGAAGCAATTACATGGAGAAAAGATAATGGCGTTGTGAAATACTTTACAGCAGATGGTAAGCAGTTGAAGATGAATCCTGGAAAGACATTTATTACTGTCTTTGATGAGAATCAGCAGGATCAGATTATCTTTGAATAATTAAATAAGAAGATGGAAATAATTTCTTCAAGGAGTTGGTGCCATGAAGAAATTATTTTTATATTTACTTTTATTTTTAGGGATATTTATGTTATGCTTTTTGTTGGCAAATGAATATTTTAAACAACGCATGCAGGAGAAAAACGGACAAAAACTGGATATTGCAGCTGATTCGATTTCTGTTGACACAGAACCATATCAGGGTGGATTTACAGTCGGAATAAAAAATGACTGTGTGATTGTATATGAAGCAGATACGGAACAGGTGTATGAATATACGGAGATTGATGCCGCGTTATTACGGGAACTGCATCCGGAGCTTTACCGGGATTTGCAGGGAAATGTGCACTTTGATTCCCAAAAAGAATTGTATCGGTATCTGGAATCTTTGTCTACCTGATATGTATACAATAAAACGAAACGAACGTGGTAGTGAGGAGAACGATGAAAGAAACATATGATGTATGTGTAGTTGGTGGTGGCGCAGCCGGAATGGCTGCCGCTATCGCAGCTGCAGAAGGCGGAAAAAGCGTCTGTATCGTAGAAAAAAATAAAAAACTTGGGAAAAAATTATATGCGACAGGTAATGGACGCTGCAATGTTGCAAATTCAGATATGACAGCGATACATTATCATTCAGCAGATTCTGATGTTTCGTCGTTCCTGCATACCTGTCTTGGTACGGAACCGAATCGGGAGCTGTTTGCTTTTTTACATTCCATCGGTATATATGAGCGCTGTCTGGATGGATATTATTATCCCCGTTCTATGCAGGCATCTTCGGTTGTATGGGCATTTTCAGACCGGATCAGGGCATTATCTATCGTAACCTATTGTTCTGAATATGTGACAGATATTCGGCGGAGAAGCGATGGATATCATATTATCTGTGGTACAGAACTTGTTGCAGATCAGGTGATCCTATCGTGTGGAGGTCTGTCCTATCCGTCCCTTGGTGGATGTGATGGGGGGATAAAACTGGCGGAAAAGCTTGGTATGAAATGTATCCCGCAAAGACCAGCTCTATGTGCAGTCATAACAGAAGAGGATACGGAAGTGATCAAAGGTGTACGTGTGGCATGCTCTGCACAGATTGCTCATGGAACAGTAACAGACCAGCAGACCGGGGAATTGCAGATTACGGAATACGGTTTGTCTGGTATTATGATATTTAATTTATCTTCGGAGATTGGTAGACGGTTAGAGCAAGGGAAGAGCGTAACAATCAATATTGATTTTTTGCAGGAAATACAGGAAAAGGATTTTTTGCAGAGAAATGAAAGCATACAGCGAAATATTTATGGATATCTAAATTCGTATCTGCCGGAAAAACTGGCGAAGTATATATTGGATGCGTGTGAGCTGTCTCCGAAACAGATGCTGGCGGAGTTATCGGATGCAAGGATGCAGGAGATATATCACAGATGTAAGAAATTTCCGTTTCATGTGCGAGGGGTAAAGGATTATGAACATGCGCAGGTAACTGCGGGTGGAATCAGCCTACAGGAAATTAATCCGGAGACAATGGAATGTCAGGCATATCCGGGATTGTATGTAACCGGAGAAATGCTGGATATCGATGGGGATTGTGGCGGATACAATCTGACATTTGCGATACTTACAGGATTACGGGCAGGGAGAGCGTGCTATGATAAGAATTAATCAGATCAGAATTCCGGTACAGAAGGATGAGGCAACTGCATTAAGAAAAAAAATACAGAAGCTTCTTAAGACAAATCATCCGTATACATATCAGATTGTCCGGAAATCTTTAGATGCCAGAGATAAGGCAAATTTATTGCACATTTATACGGTGGATGTGAAATTTGAAGTTTTTTCTAAAATTCCTCCCAATATAATTAACAATAAAGATATTATGTTAACTAAAGAAAAGAAATATGAATTCCCTTGCCACCGTAGTGACATTTTGCGTGATGATACGGATGAAGCAGTATATCGTCCAATCATCATAGGAGCGGGTCCAGCGGGATATTTTGCTGCATTGCAACTGGCACGTGCCGGATATAGACCGATTGTTTATGAACGTGGAAAATGCGTGGAGGAACGGACGAAGGATGTCGAGGACTTCTGGCAGGGTGAGACACCAATCTGTGCCAATTCCAATGTATCCTTTGGCGAGGGTGGCGCCGGTACCTTCTCGGACGGAAAACTGAATACCGGAATCAAAGACAAGGACGGACGTATACAGGCGGTAATCCAAGATTTTATACGGTTTGGAGCGCCTGAGGAAATCGGTTATCTGAACAAACCACATATTGGAACAGATGTATTGAAACAGGTAATGCAGACGATGCGCAAAGAAATCTGTTCCCTTGGCGGGGAGATTTATTTCTCCCATCAGCTTACCGCAATCACTCATATATCAGATACGCATCTGGCACTCACAATCCTTGATTTGCAGAAGAATCAGACAATGGATATGGAGACAATGGCCTGTATTCTTGCTATTGGTCACAGTGCGCGGGATACATTTGCGATGCTGCAGACTGCAGGTGTTGCCATGGAGGCAAAATCCTTTGCAATGGGACTTCGAATCGAACATTCCCAGGCGATGGTCAATGCAAGCCAGTACGGCATAAGCGAGCAGGCAAAGCTGCTTCCGGCGGCAGATTATAAGATGACATACCGCTCAAGCAAGGGGCGCAGCGTATATAGCTTCTGTATGTGTCCGGGTGGATTCGTTGTCAATGCATCATCCGGAGAGGGGCAGAGCGTGGTAAATGGTATGAGTAACCATGGAAGAGACGAGGAAAATGCGAATTCTGCGATTGTTGTGAACGTGACACCCGAGGATTTTGACGCAGACGGGTTTGCTGAATATGGTGTGCTTGCAGGTGTGGAATTCCAGAAAAAATATGAACGACTGGCATATGAAGCAGGAAATGGCAAAATCCCGGTGCAACGCTTTGAGGATTATAAGGAAAATCGTGTTTCAACAGAATTTGGAAGTGTGAGGCCGAACATTCGTGGCAGCTATCAGTTTGCAAACCTCAATAATTGTTTGCCAGCCTATATAAATGATGCTATAATTGAAGGGATTTTGGATTATGACCGTAAATTAAAAGGTTTTTCATCGGGAGATGCTATGTTGTCGGGAATCGAATCCCGGACATCGTCGCCGGTGCGCATCATACGTGATGCGGCATATCGAAGCGGGTATACGGGCTTGTTTCCATGTGGAGAGGGCGCAGGATATGCAGGTGGTATTACTTCCGCTGCGGTGGATGGAATCAAGGTGGCGGAGGCTGTGGCTGACTATATTAACAGTAAAACAGTATAACTCAGGTAACGATTCATAAGATGGAAAGCAGATAATTATACCGATACATTTATCTGGTCTGGTATGAGAGAAAAAAAGAATAAAAGAGGGAAAAGACGTGGACGAGAAACGAATCAGAGAGACATTGAAGGATAAACAGCGAATCGTATTTAAGATCGGTTCGTCATCTATCATACATGAAGAAACCGGAGGTACGGATTACCGGAAGCTGGAGACATTGGTCCGTATTATCTGTGACCTGAAGAATCAGGGAAAGGATGTGGTGTTAGTATCGTCCGGTGCAATTGGTGTCGGATTTGAGATGCTTGGACTGCGCAACAAGCCGAAGACAGTGTCCCTGAAGCAGGCGTGTGCAGCAATTGGCCAGGGACAGCTTATGATGATTTACCAGAAGCTTTTTATGGAATATAATCATATGGCTGCACAGGTACTTCTGACATTTGATGCGATTACCGATCCGGAACGCCGCAGAAATGCTGAGAATACATTAAATGAGCTGTTACAGCAGGGCGTTATTCCGGTTGTAAATGAGAACGATACGGTGGCAACCGAAGAAATCGAGTTTGGTGACAATGATACGATGTCGGCAATTGTGGCACATCTGATCAAGGCAGATCTTTTAATCCTGCTTACGGATATTGATGGATTCTATACGGATGATCCACACAAAAACCCGGATGCAACAAAACTGACGTTGGTAGAGACGATTGATGATTCGATGAAGAATATGGCCAAAGGTGCCGTGACAAACTATGGTACAGGAGGCATGTCCACGAAGATTGCGGCTGCACGGATCGCAACGGATTCCGGCGCAGATATGGCAATTATGGACGCTAAGAAGCTGACACAGATCTATGATCTGATGGAAGGAAAATCAGTTGGTACTTTGTTTCTGGCACATGAAACTGATGATTTTGATACGGTAGATTTTATTGTGAATAAAGGATACCAGAAATAAGAATAGAAATGGAGAATATCGCATGAACGAAGCAGATATCCAGAGAATTAATGAGTTAGCAAGAAAAAGCAAGACCGTGGAAGGTCTGACGGAAGCAGAGCTTGCGGAACAGGCAGCCCTCCGTAAGGCATATATCGCAAGTGTGAAGCGCAACCTGAAATCACAGCTTGATAATATCGATATCAAGGAAGCCGATGGAAGTATCACGCATGTGAAGGATATACCGAAGAATAAGCGGGGAGAGTATATCCAAATCCGCTTAAAATAGATAAAGGAATGGTTTACATGACAATTTCAGAATCAAAGAAAGCACTTCGGAAGGAGATTCTTGCAAAGCGCAGGAATCTGTCCGAAGCATATCAAAAGCAGGCAGCGAAAGAAATCTATGAGAAGCTCCGTGCGCTTGCTGTGTATAAAGAAGCAACGGTACTGTGTCTCTATGTACCGATTCACAAAGAAGTCGACTTATTTCAATATATCCCAGAATTCCGTGCCGATGGAAAGCAAATCTATCTGCCGCGTGTCAATGGGAACACCATGGATTTTTATGCATATAATGAACAGACTGTGCTTGTCGAGGGCGCATATCATATATTGGAGCCGGACAGTATGGCACAGTTAGAACCGGAGGAGTTTGGCGGGAGCTGTCTGATTGTGATGCCGGGGGCGGTCTTTACGAAAAGCTGTGACCGTATCGGCTATGGCGGCGGGTATTATGACCGGTATCTGGCTGTACATCCGGAATGCCATACGGTAGCTGTCGGTTATGCAGTTCAGATTGTTGATTCCATCAAGACAGAGGAAACGGATATCAAACCTGAGCAAATATTATACAATGATGAACAATAATAATATTATGTAAACTATAAAATCGAAAACATAGAAAATTGGGTAAAATGGAAAAGGGAACGATGGAGGTTATGTATATGGGTGAAAAAAAGGGAATCGGCCTGGTTCTTGCCGGCGGTGGCGGCAAGGGTGCCTATCAGGTTGGGGTATTAAAGGTGCTGCAGGAACAAGGCTTATTGCAGGATGTATCAGTGATTTCAGGCGCATCAATCGGCGCAGTGAATGCAATGTTATATTCGATGGATAATATGGACCGGATGTATCAGGCGTGGAATGAGATTGATATGGATACAGTCTTTGATGTTGATTTGAATATGCTTGCCGAAAATCGTATGTATTTCTCACGGAATGAAATGCTTGCGATGTTTGAGAAATATATTGATATGGAGAAGATCAAAGCGGATTCCCGCGACATCTATGTATCAATCAGCCGTTTAAATGAGGCGCAGCAGCCGGAACAGGTAGAATATCGCAGACTGGAGGATTATGATGCTGATACAATACGGAAGATTCTGCTTGCGTCCACAGCACTTCCCGTCATGTATGAGGCGGTAGAGATCGATGGAAAGAAATACCGGGATGGAGGGCTGCTGGATAATGAACCAATCCAGCCACTCTATGATCTTGGAATCCGCCAGTTTATCGTGATCGGTATGCGGGCTGGAAAGGTTCTTAATACTGATAAATGGCCGGATGCACAATTTATCACAATCTATCCAAGTCATGATCTGGGAGATCTGATCGATGGAACGTTGAATTTTACAGGACGGGCAAAGGAATTCCGTCAGATGCTCGGAGAGAAGGATGCACTTCGGGCTTTAAAAACAAAATTTCAACCGGATGATCTGTATATCCGGATGGAACCGGTGCTGGCGCAGAATGACTATAACGATATCGTGATGCAGCTGCGTGTGAACCATACATATAAAACGATGGAGAATCGTGTAAATTCTAACATAGAAAAGTTCAACAATATAGCTAAAAAGTACGAAAATTTATAAAATATTTTGACAATTTGCACAAAAAAATGTATAATCAGAGTAAGTCAAAAGTGACTTGTACAAGGCGTGTAAAGGGGGCTTATCTATGGCAAAGACAATTATCACGATTGGTAGACAGTTTGGAAGTAATGGTCGTAACATTGGTAGAAAGCTTGCTGAAAAGATTTCCGCGAACTTCTATGATAAGGAATTGATCAATGAGACGGCAAAGGAAAGCGGGTTAAGCGAGGAATTCTTAAAATCGCTGGATGAGAAACCAACGAGAAGTTTTCTGTATTCGCTTGTTTCAGATCCATACAGCTATGGATTTACAAGTGCAGGCTATCAGACAAATCTGAACCAACAGGCATTTCAGGCAACATATGATACGATTAAGAAACTTGCTGATAAAGGACCATCAGTATTTGTAGGTCGTTGTGCAGACTACGCATTGCGTCACAATACGAATCTGGTTCGTATCTTTATACATGCGCCATTGGAGGAACGTATTAAGAACGTTTCCGAGCGTTTTAATCTGACTCCGGATAAAGCAAAGGCGCAGATTGTAAAGGAAGATAAGGCACGTGCATCGTATTATAACTATTACACTTCCAAAAAATGGGGTGCGCTTGAAAGCTATGATATATTTATCAATAGTAGTCTGATGAGTGAAGACGATACTGTCGATTTCATCATTGATTACATAGATAAGATAAGGTAGTATACCATATGAAAGTAATAAAAATATCCTTTATCAGAGATTGGTAAAGGATATTTTTTTACACTTATATTGGCAAGCTATTTTACTTATTATTTGCTGGATTAGACGGATGCTCCCGGAGCTGTACCGTGTTTCTGGCACGACGTTTCCGATAGTCATCCATATCAGCATAGTGTTTCCTCGTTGTATTTACGTCAGAATGGCCCAAGACATCGGCAACCAGATAGATGTCGGAGGTTTCCTGATATAATGCAGTGCCATAGGTGCTACGAAGCTTATGTGGTGTAATATGCTTCAGAGGAACTGCAATCTGGGAATACTTCTTAACCATGTTCTGGATTGTCCGAACATTGATCCGGCTGTGGTGTGAGGAGAGGAACAGCGCATTTTCCGAGCCCTTGGCAGGCGTGAGTTTCTTGCGTTCCTCTATATATTCCTGCAATGGCTCGACTGCCTCGTCGCTGAAATAGACGATTGCTTCCTTGCCACCTTTCCGGGTGACACGGATACAAGTATTCTTAAAATCCACGTCGTTCAGATCCAGACCGACACATTCGGAGATACGGATGCCCGTGGATAACATAAGCGTCATAATTGCCAAGTCACGTACCTTGGATTTCTCGTGGAATTTGAGCTGACGGTCAGTCAGATTGGTGCCATATTCAACCGTATCGAGGAAATTCGCCGTTTCATCCGCATCCATACGTGTAATTGCCTTTTCCGGCAGTTTGGGACGATCCACCTTATCAAATATATTTTCCTGTAGCATATCGTGCTTATACAGGTAATTAAAGAGGACACTCAAGGCGCAGAGCTTGCGCTTGAGCGCGGATTTGCCATTCGTATATATACGACCATTCTTTTCGTATTTCTGGAGATAGTCCAGGTAGTCCTCGATGAAAAATGTATCTATGGACGACAGGACGCCCAGGGAGACATCCTTTGGAGTATCACAAGGATGTTCGGTGTAGACCTCACATATATACTCAAAGAATATTTTGATATCCCGGACATATCCCAATCTGGTTCGTGGAGACGTTGTCTGCTGGATACCTCGGACGAATCGTTTGACGTAGTCCGGAAGATCGTTGCACACATTCCGGATCAAATCCAGATTGTGTTGTTCTTCTTGTTCATGATAAGTAATATCTGCCATAGGATAAAAACCTCCAATTGTTCGTAAAGCGTTGGTTTCTCTATAGTTCTAGGATACCACTACTTTGGTGATTAATCAATAGATAAATTCGTAAAACCTGAGTTTTGCGAATAAATTTATAAACAAACCATATGGAGGGACTTCTACTGTTTCTGACCGTATTCACAATATTTTATGCGGAAACTGGTTGTATTATTCAATTGTAAAAAACAGTTCCATTTATCTGCAAATAACCACAAAACTATGATATTCTTTCTGGGAAAATGTATGTTAAGATACATATGTTTAATAAGGATAACAAAGAAACTATATACAAATTAAAATAAAGGAGAATCACACATGGGAAAAACATTTGAGAAGAAATTACCGTACAAAAAGGCAATCTGTTATTCCGGTTACCGGGAAGGTCAATGTCCGACTGGGGAAATTCCATCGAAGGAACAAATATCCGAAGACCTTCATCTGCTTGTGGCAGACGGCTACGGCTATATCCGTATGTATGAGCCAAATGCGCATGCCGTTACTGCTCTGCAGGTAATCCGTGGGGAGAAGCTTCCGCTTCAGTGTATGATTGGAATTGATTCATTGGCGGAAATTAATTCTGCAGAATGTATCACAGGTCCGCAGACATTCAGTGATGAAGAACTGGCTGCACATGCAGCAAGCAATGATGCACAGCTCAATCGGTTGATTGCGCTTGCAAATGAATATACAGATGAAATCGTGGCTGTCTCTGTCGGAAACGAAAACCGCTTCCCATTTGTAGGACATCTGGTATCTGAGGAACGTCTTGTGGCACATACAAAGAAGCTCCATGCAGCGGTAAAGCAGCCGGTTGCTTTCTGTGAGGTTGATATTGATTGGAAGAATCTGGATGCGATTGCGAATGAGGTGGATGTGATTGGTATTCATACTTATCCATATCATATGGATGTTGCAATTGAGGATGCATTTGCCAAAACGAAGGAAAGCTTCGAATCTGCCTGTGCAATCTACCCGGATAAGCAGGTCTGTTTTACAGAGCTTGGGTGGGCGACGAATACGGCACACGATGATCATGCTGATTACGCGTCGGTTGCAAATCAGAAGCGCTACCTGGAGGAAGTTGCCGATTATCTGAAATCCGAGGGAATCGTTGGTTTCGTCTTTGAAGCATTCGATGAGCTCTGGAAGGATCCGTCCTCTCCGGCTGCCTCTGAGTGTAACTGGGGTATCTACGATATCAACCGGAAGAAAAAATGGTAAAGATTAAATAATCAGAGCCGCTTATCTAATTAAGATAGGCGGCTCTTGCTATTTTTCACAAGGTTGGTGTGTTTATAATATAATTAATGAAGTTTCTGGATAAAAGTCCGATAGATCTGTAAATACTCCTCTTCTACGTCTGCAAATGGTCGGACTGTATAATCTGGTTCATCCTGAACCTGCGGTTTCGGTAAAGGCTGTTTCTCGTGTAACAGATATGTAAGGTCGTACCATAGCATTGCATTATCGATATCCTTCAGAATTTCCTGTTCAGCATTATTTAATGTACTTCCAAGAAATTGTGTGTAAATCATGCAGAGTAATCGATTTTCCAGCCGGTTATATTCCGGCAACGTTTGCTTGAATGGACGTGGAACATCGGACATGTAACATTCACTTGCATCATGAAGTAGACACGCAAGAACCAAACGCGCCGACAGTCCGCGTGCCTGCGCTTCTTTCGCACAGGCAATACAATGCTGTCCGACGGAGAAAAAGGTCTGTACATGCCCATTTCCGCGGCACAAAAGCGACAATGCATGCGCGATATCTTCGATGCAAAGAAGGGATGCATCCGGATTGACCGGATCAAAATGTTTTCCGGTGTAAGTAGTTATGTATGACATAGTGTATCCTTTCGGTTTCCATAGTTATTTCAATAAATCTTCTTAATATCTCCGATTATACCATACATCTCCCGGAAATGCGCAAGATCCGATGCATCTTGTATCAGCATAATATCCTCAAATACTTTAGTGGCATTAGCCTGAAATCCAGCCACCTGCTCTCCTGTGCAGATGCTGCATTTGATGACAGGTGTTTTCTCGGCTGGGTTGTAGGTGGTGTGTGATTTTTTGTGGAAGAGTTTCATGGTGGGCTCCTTTTGTGTTATTATAATTCCAATCTGGTTAAATCTATACCGTCGTTGCCATCCCATAAGTGTGTCCATATAAACCTTTACATTCTATTTTGGTTAAATCTATATCAGTATGAAGATGTTTGTATTCATCTCCCTTACTGCTTTACATTCCATTCTGGTTAAATCTATACCAGAGTGAAACGCCACGATGTAGACCAGTGCAGCTTCTTTACATTCCAATCTGGTTAAATCTATACGCTGATAACGCGGTGTTGATGGTCTTTTTTGTTGCCTTTACATTCCAATCTGGTTAAATCTATACTATAAACTTACACCCCCTATAATCTAAGAAACGAATTTTACATTCCATTTTGGTTAAATCTATACTGAAGCTTGCCTGATTTAGCCGCTTGCTGTACCTCCTTTACATTCCATTTTGGTTAAATCTATACTAGAATATTTATATATGCGCTTGTGGCGTGGTTTGTCTTTACATTCCATTCTGGTTAAATCTATACCGAAGAGATCTTGAACCATGCCATTCTGGTTAAATCTATACTTCGGAGCCTGGGGTTGCAGATCACGCCGGATATGCCTTTACATTCCATTCTGGTTAAATCTATACGCAGGAATCCGGGCATGAGTGGATCCTTGGAAAAACCTTTACATTCCATTCTGGTTAAATCTATACCCATCTGGTCATTAACAGTTGTCCTCTGACTTTAGATCTTTACATTCCATTCTGGTTAAATCTATACGACATACGGCGAGCCGATTCAATTCATTAGCCGAACTTTACATTCCATTCTGGTTAAATCTATACTATATGATCGTTGCATCCGTAATTGCCGGATTTATTGCTTTACATTCCATTCTGGTTAAATCTATACCGTTGTCCGTCCTGTTGCGTCCCCAACATCGCCAACGCTTTACATTCCATTCTGGTTAAATCTATACATTATTGAGCAACGCAACAATTTTACTTGCGGTGGTCTTTACATTCCATTCTGGTTAAATCTATACGGAATTGGCTTTATTTTCGCTTTCGTCCTTCTTCCGCCTTTACATTCCATTCTGGTTAAATCTATACTCTTTTTTATCTCTATCTTGCGTAGTGTATGTTGACTTTACATTCCATTCTGGTTAAATCTATACAAATTATTACTTTATTGGCAACTTTCATATTAATGCTTTACATTCCATTCTGGTTAAATCTATACAGGTTTTGGTTTACTTCGCAAAATTTTTTCAACCGACTTTACATTCCATTCTGGTTAAATCTATACAGGTTTTGGTTTACTTCGCAAAATTTTTTCAACCGACTTTACATTCCATTCTGGTTAAATCTATACACTCCATCAACACTACCAAACGAAGGTCTAAAGGTCTTTACATTCCATTCTGGTTAAATCTATACGGAAATAGCAACGATGACTGATGCGGCGATGGTACCCTTTACATTCCATTCTGGTTAAATCTATACGCTCCATAGAAGCTTCAAACGGTGTTTCTTCTTCACTTTACATTCCATTCTGGTTAAATCTATACAGATTTTCCAGCCCTTATATTTATCATTGTTTGAGCCTTTACATTCCATTCTGGTTAAATCTATACTTTTCATTGGATCCACGCTCACAGGATGAATACGCACTTTACATTCCATTCTGGTTAAATCTATACGAATATTTATTTTTTCTAATAAATGTCGGTTGTAACTTTACATTCCATTCTGGTTAAATCTATACAAATGTCATATTTACATTGGATGATACGATTCCGGCTTTACATTCCATTCTGGTTAAATCTATACACGTGCGGCACTTGCCGAGGGTATAATATTATAGAACTTTACATTCCATTCTGGTTAAATCTATACGATATAGTCCGTGACATCTTCACAATGGATTTGGACTTTACATTCCATTCTGGTTAAATCTATACGAATATCGCCGTGGAATATCTTACCTGTAAATATCTTTACATTCCATTCTGGTTAAATCTATACCTCTGCTGTTCTCGTCTGTCTCAAGACCTATCTCTGCTTTACATTCCATTCTGGTTAAATCTATACTTAAATTGCCTGTTTTTGTATCATCTTCATCATATCCTTTACATTCCATTCTGGTTAAATCTATACCCGCTGATCATGCTTGAATAATTGATACCAGTTATCTTTACATTCCATTCTGGTTAAATCTATACATTAACATAACTTGTACTTATTTTACAGTTATGATACTTTACATTCCATTCTGGTTAAATCTATACGATACGGGGGTTAAACGGTTACTTCTGACAATCATCTTTACATTCCATTCTGGTTAAATCTATACTCGCATCTGTTTATATATTGTTAACTCTTCAAACCACTTTACATTCCATTCTGGTTAAATCTATACTTTCAAGTTCAAGAAGTACAACGAGTATCGGCAGTTCTTTACATTCCATTCTGGTTAAATCTATACCCACATACCAACTAACTTCTTTTCCTTTAACTGTCTTTACATTCCATTCTGGTTAAATCTATACTCTCAATTTCTTCATTTGTCAAATAGAAAATACTATCTTTACATTCCATTCTGGTTAAATCTATACTATCCTTCCTTGTCTAACTATGCACGACTGTAAGTACTTTACATTCCATTCTGGTTAAATCTATACGTAATAACGCCAAGCAATGCGCCGGTGAACTTCTCGCTTTACATTCCATTCTGGTTAAATCTATACTAAAAAGATCTTGTACAATGCTGGCTTTTATCATGTCTTTACATTCCATTCTGGTTAAATCTATACTATCCTTCCTTGTCGTACCATACATGTTTGTAAATACTTTACATTCCATTCTGGTTAAATCTATACCAATAAGTCAATTTTATGGTTTTTGCAAAACCACCTTTACATTCCATTCTGGTTAAATCTATACAAGATAGTTACGACGTTGCAGTCACAGAAGATGAACCTTTACATTCCATTCTGGTTAAATCTATACTGGGACTTGCTAACGAAGGATACCGGGTACTGATGGCTTTACATTCCATTCTGGTTAAATCTATACCCAAGTACCGAAACAGCTTTTATGACATTCGATCCCTTTACATTCCATTCTGGTTAAATCTATACTCGTATAATCACAGAACCTTAATATCAGCGGCTAAAACATCATCTTTTTGTCGACCTCGATATTATACATATTTAGTATATCAAATAAATCTAATAAATACAGACCTATTTGTATATTAACTAAGTAATTACGTATTTTGTCGATGTGCAATACTTTTTTCGAAATTGCAGGTCGACAAATCAAATAAAACGGGATGTTTTATCATCATTAAGACCAATAAATTCCTTTTTCAGCCATCGCTCATCACGGGAGGAAAAGAGAATAACGGAGTCCACATCTTTGCGGATAAATTGTTTCAATTCATTCTTCAGAGCTGTTATTTTAGGCGTACTGATATTGCCCTCAAACACCGAATGCTGGATATGCGTCAGATATTTTTTGCATATCTTAAATACTTTCGGAAGAATCCTTTTGCCTTCCTCATCCGTGACAATATCATAAACAAGAATAACATACATGAGTAATCGCTCCTTTCCTACCACCATATTTCAAATCCGGTGTACTCTTTCTCTCTGGTCAAATGTTTGATCAGCTTGAAAACTTCAAGCCGCATTAAATATTGATAAGATACATACTTGTTCAGATCTCGATGCTTGATGGTTGTCTGCAGACGAGTATCTAACTCTTCTACAATCGTTTGAATAGCCGATTTTTTGAGCTGTAAACCATTAAGCTCATTTACAAAGCTTTGCTCAGTTATTTGGTTTCGATTTAGTAACGAAAAGATTAACCGATCACCAATCAAAGGCTTGAATATTTCTGAAATATCCAATGCAAGGGAAAATCGTTTCGCACCCGGTTCATGTAAATAGCTAATCGTTGGATTCATTTGCGTTTTATAGATTTCTGTTAAAACTTTTGTATATATCAGTGAATTGACAAATGAAATCAAGCTGTTGATCATATTATCTGGTGGGTGCATCACCCGTTTGTTGAAATCAATATTCTGGTCAATGATGGTATTCCAAGCCTGATAATATGTTTTCCTGATATTTCCCTCAATTCCCATCAGTTCGGTAATGGATTCTGATTTCGGTATGTATTTTCTGTATTCAACGATCTGATCCATGTAAGGCTGTACATTTTTGCCGCGTCCATTGTAATATCTGAGATTTCGAAAGATGTTGTAGGAAGCAGAATTGATAAACGCTTGTGCAATGAATAGTCGTTTTTCAGGATTTAAGTAATGCTCTACCTGTTGTGTTAATAATTTACCTGCAAGTTTCTGCTCTTTTGGATAGAAGCTGCCAATATAGTACTGATAATAGTTAAAAAAATGAACGGAAATCCCCATTTTAGAAAGCAAATTTAATAGGCTGATATTCAGATTCATTTCCGAAAAAATGTAAATATCCGAAATATTCTCAATTGGAAGATCACGTTTGTTTCCATCTTCTGATATAAAACGTAATGTATTATCTTTTCTGGCAAGGCTTCCATTCGTAAAAATATAATAGGTTTCTTCCATGTATATCCCCTTTCGTTAAATATAGCAAAGGTCATGATAAGCACATTTTTTGCATATCGTAGTTTCTTCTTTCGGTGGTGTTTGTTCGGAAGCTGCATAATCTAATATATCAGTTAAGACTTTTTCTATAATAGGAAAATCCTCATCATTCAGTTCTACAATGATACTTTGTTTTAAGAGTGGATAATCAATTTTGGCACTGATATCGGTCACTCCACGTTGATGCAGATAATATAAATAATATTTTACCTGCATGATACTTGCTTCTTCAATGCTTTTGCTCTTCTTAATCTCGTGTAATACATGATTGCCGCGCAGGAAATCAATATTGATTACGCCGTTGATCATGATGTGTTTGTTGTCTCGATCGTAAGAAAATGTATCAAGTAGCTTTCCGAGTTCCACATTTTCATTTCCGGCTTCCATTCTTATTTCATGGAGATAATACCATAATTTTTTTTTACATACATAATAGTAGTAAATCATGATTCCACTTATTTCTTCCTTAGTCATAGAATCTCCTTTCCTATTATATAAAATTGCTCCGAGAATTTTGAATCTGCTCTGGATGCCGGATATTTATAAATCCCATTAAATGATCATAATCGCAATGTACGATCGGAATAGAGGTATAGCGATTAATTTTAAAATATTTATGAATGCAATCGTTATTTTTCTTGTTTAAGAAATAACTAGGAATAGATACAATATAATTTCGAATATCAGCCATAGCATTCAGTCGTTCTTCCAAAGTATATTTCCCTGATTGGATGATATGATTTGCCTGTTCAAACACATGAGTATTAGATTTATAGACATCATATGGAATAATATCTATATTATTAATATCACGTATAGGAATTTGATTTTTTTCGTTTAGATATAATTTACTTAATTCATTGTACATATTTTCGTAGTTGCGGGCATATCCGGATTGATTTAAGCGTTCATATGATAAATATTTGTTAATCAGATTTTGTTTTTCACTTTCATTTAATACACCAGACACAGTATCGATTGCTTCCTTGGAATATTGGTAAATATCTATATCGACAAAATCATGATCTAAGGCAGAATCTTGCAATTGCGTATATACAAAGCAATTTACATGTTCAATGGATTTTAACTCTTTTCTGTTTACTCGACCAAATCTCTGGAATAAAGAAAACAGATCCAATAATTCTGTGAATAGATAATCAAAATCAATGTCTAAGCTTGCTTCGACAACAGAGGTTGCAATCCATATTTCGTGCGCGTTTGTGGCTGTTTGTCCTGTTCGCAGAATCTCCGCTTCTTTTTTTGCACGATCTTGATTGATAAATCGACTGTGAAGCAAATGAATATTATCAATTCCAGCAGAGCTCAGTTCCATATATAACCTTTGAGCTGTTTTTATACAATTGCAGATAACAAGAATTTTACAGCTCTCTTCCATTCTCTTTTCATCCCAAAATCTTAAAATATCATCAGCATTTAAGGTAGAGTCTATAACTTTCACATTATGTCTGGGCTTTACTGTATCAATAAAGCTATTACATGCTACATCTTCTCCCATAACTTCCTCCAGTTTCTTTCTTGCATATGGAGGCAACGTTGCGGTCAGAACTGCTACTTTTCCACCGAATTCTATGATCTTTTTGACGCCCAGAACCAGATATGCAAGCAGATCCGGTGAGTACATCTGAATTTCATCAATGATGATTTTGGAATATGAATATGTACTAAGCTTTAATTCATATCCATAATACTTTAGTACAAAATCAAATATCTGATCCAACGTTGAAATGGTAATTGGAAGCGATAATTGCTTACTTGCAGTCACATAAGTAAGCACATTATCAATATCTGTGTTGTCATCTTTATTTGTAAGATAATAGGTTTGTGTATCAGAATGTAGTAAGGCAAGCCGAGAATCGAGGTTGTGATTTTGCAATATAGTTTTTCCAATTCGTTCATACATGGCATTGATTGCTGTTTTTAATGGAAGAACAAAGATACATTTATTGTTTCCAGCCCACAATAATCCTGCCTCTGTCTTTCCACTTCCGGTAGGCGCAGTTACAATGACATTTTTATCGGAATTTTCCTGCATAAATATCTGTAATTCATTCCAGGATGCAGATTGTCCCCAAGTGTGTAATAAATCGTTCAGAGAACCTGTAAGAAAATCGTTCTTATATTCACATGGAAGATGCGCACTTGCACTGTAGTCGCACTTGTGAAGCAATCCTTTCATAAGTGTCATTTTATTGTACAAATTTACTTTATCGATAGGGATGGATTGCATTGTATTATCTTCCTGCAATTGAATAAATTTATTTATAATGGTAAGTGCTTTTCGGTTTATGCTATTAGGTAAAACATCTTTATATTCCTCATGAAATGCATCTATTAATTGATTCGAATGCGATAATATATAGGCAAAGGATGAATTATCATAATGGTTATCATGATGGTATAAAACAGCATATAAAACGGAAATAAAATCTTCCGAATTACCGAAATCGTGGTCGTCGATAAATAACGCTGATAAAAGATTATGCTGTACCTCTGAATCAGGATCAAAGCGGATGCTTTTATTATGTAGGCGCGTCTGCATATGTTCATTCACCTTACCATAATCATGTTTTTCACAGGCATAATGTAGAAGATTGTATAAATCGTCAGAGATGTAACCAAGCTGAACAAGCCGGTCTGCCTCTTTCAGAACACACGTAGTGTGTTCTGATATGGTTTCTGCCACTCCATTTGTATCTGGAGATTTAGCCCAATAAGTATTCAGCAAATTTTGAAAATCGTTGTTGTCCATAAATGCATTACCTCCTGTCAGATTTTGATTCAAATTCCAATTTGGTTAAATTATTAATTACTATACAAGTGCTACAATATTTGAATTATCATCTGCATATATTCCGCTGACTGCATCAAATATGTTGAATTTTGAGATATAGCATACTAATTTTTTATTAAAGATACGTTTATTGTCTGCAAGTACATAATCTTTATTGAGTAAAAAATTAGTTCCACAGCCGGGGATTCCGTTTTGTCCATTCAAATTGATACTATCTGAATCAATAGCTTCTGAAAGGGCATTTGAAGGAATATACATATGCATGTCGCATGTGTAGTTATCATCAATTTCCTTTAATTCTGTATAACTGCACTCTTCTACATTTACAAAATCTTCGCTTCTACCAATTGATGTAAGATCATCGATGTGATCATAGATACAGGCAAGGGTATCATCATCTGCGTGAATATGTAAAATCAATGTGATTCCATAAAGTGTCTCGTATGTTTTCGGTGCAGTAGTCAGAGTACGAAAAAGAGATATAGGATATTTGTAATGTTCTCTCTCATACGTTTCTACATTCCTTTTAACATTCTTCTCTATGGTTTTCCACTTGACTTCCTGTTTTGATAGCGCCTGAATCTTTGTCTGCTCAGTAGAAGGATTCAGATCCTTTTTCAAATCGCTTAAATACTGCCGGTGCTTTTTTACATGCTCAAGAAAAGGTTTTAATTTATCCTTTTTGTAAGCTCCTATCTTATCTGCCAGATCTTTGAGTGCACGGTATTCGTCTAAATATTCGGGATGATATACGTCGATATATTCTCCCTTGCGAAAATCGTTACCCTGCGATTTTTTTGCAGCAGCGACCTCCACATATCCATTTGATACAGTTTGACTGTTGCACATCTTGATAAGGATACCTCTGTCATTTTGCAGCGAATTTAATATGCAATGATCAAGATAGACTTCTTTCTGCATGCTCTGATAATCCCCTTGGATACTTATATCCATAGGATGATAAGAGGTAAATCCACAAGCCTTATGAATCGCCCCAATAACGGTTGAATAAGGAGGCAATGGATATGTCATACGGTTATCAACGGTCTCTTCTCTTCGGTAATTCGCAGAAGTTTGTGTGAGCTTGATGCGTAGTGCTTTCATAAAAAATCCCCCTTACTATGCGTAATAAGAGTTAACCTGATCTTTAAGCTGCTTAAAGAAATCATCAGTCTGCATAGCGTTTAATTCTCTGACAATGTCATTCTCATTTGCAAAGATACCGCATTTCAAAACGCCAGAATGGAAGTCTCCCTTCTCACTGTGCAGTTTTTCTTTGATGCCATCTTCCAGAATCAGGGATGCGTTCTTTACATTGACCACATTTTCGAAGAAATGTGTTTTTCTGTAGGATAAGCCGCCAATCACAAATAATGGTTCAGCATTATCAAGATTTCCCTTTACGACCAAAGAAAGGTTGGCAATTGCATCTAAGATAGCATTTACACGAAATGCCTTTTCTGAATTATCAGCTTCTGCGTGGAAATTCTCGTCAACGCCGATCTTATCCAAATCAATTGTGATGCTATAAACCTTCAATGATTTGTCGTATTCATACTGATATGGCATGAGTCCTGTTTCTGCTGCATCATTCTGAATGCTGAGATTGTTGTTTTTGGCATGCGTGCTCGCCAGATATAAGTTATTATGGAAACGTAACTCATTGATGAAGGAATCAACCGCAATGGCGTCTGTCAAATAGAAGGAACTGTTCCGAACATAAGTCAATCCCTGTGTAGACATATAACCGCCTTCTAAGGCACGGCAATTGGAAGCATTTAATTCTTCCGTAACTTTCTTCTGCATTACCTTGTCCAAAGATGTCTCCAAGTCATCATACAATCCGGCTTGTACGCAGATTGCATTTTTCAGACTTTCTCTGCTACGCATAGCATATTCTTTTTGATTCTTATAGATTTTCTGGATACTGGATGCATTACCAAGTCCCTCACCATAATTACTTGTCATGTTGGCAACAATTGTTAATGTTAAAGCATTTTTCTTCATATTAGTTTTCCTCCTTTTCTTTCTTGGTGTATGGAATCATAGCATTTGTAAAACTGATTGCGATATCTGACCAATTGTCAGAGTTGTCAAGAATATCATAAATAGTAGATATTTCACCGTCTGTATAACCAGATAACTGAAGCATAATTTCGAGAACACGCTCACGATCGTGGGAAACCGTAGCATTTATCAATTTGTTCTTATAACTTTTCGCTTTGTTCTCTCCATTTTTCTCTTTGATTGTTTTTCCAATATAATACCCTGCCTTTTTTGCTCGCTCAATTGTATCCTGCATAGTTTGGTTCACTCCTTTCCATTCCATATTGATTTGTACCAATGGTTGTATAATCTGAATCGTTCTGCTCTCTGTATCCATACGACTAAGCAATAATAGCTGTTCGAGAAGCTTGTCTAAATATGTATAATTTAAGCAACAGCGTATAAGCTCCTCCTCAACATTCAACCAATAATTGTAGTTGTATTTATGTACATAGCGTAAATTATAGTTGTCGTATATTTTTTTCAATCTCTGCAATGCCTGCTTTCGAATCAGCATTGTATCAAAAGATTCCTGTTCTCGATCTTTGCATATAATCTCCACGTCGCAATTCAAGAAATCGTCTGAGTGTAACATTGCCTTAATCAGTTTTGTCTGGTCTCCATCACGAACCACTCGGTTGTTGATAATCTGATCTTCTACATCCATCTTTTCTTTTAATTGATTATTACATTTGACAAGTGCGTCAATGGAAGTATTGCTGTTTACGAAGAATCCTATTTTCGTATAAGTAAATGCAAATGGTATAAAATCAAATTCGCATATATCGCTTGCAATAAATGTAGAAGTATCAAAATAGTATGAAGCCGCTTTACTTTTTCTACCTTCATCAAGATCATAGCTAAGCAAACGACAATGTGGATTCGTGTCAGACATCAATTTATTTGTGTTTGCAAAATTTCGATACATCGTTGTTTTATAACGAAAGGTTTCTTTGATTAGTTCCAGTCGATGTTCGTCAATTAAATTGAGTATGGTGTCAGTGTTTGTCCCATCGAATTTTATGCCCTTAAATAACTTCTTCATAACTGTATTCGAAGAAGTCCCACTTAGGTAAGAATTAATATCATTTATGTTATCTTGTGAAAACTCTTTGATGTGTGTTAACAACCATTCTACATTTCGGTGCTGAAATTCTCTATCATACCAGTTTTCGCAAAATAGTAAGTATCGTTCTTCTGTCAGATCTGTGCTGTTATATTGAATCCCCTGTATGTAGCCGCATATATCGGAATATACAGCATATCGATCTTTATCCTCATCATTTGTATATGTATATAGCTTCTTGCCTTCCGTCTCTTCAATGAAATCAAAAAAACGAATTAAACCAACGATTGCTGCGGAATAGCGCCATTCGGTTGGAAGAAGCAATGTGTCATATAACGGATGTTCTATTGTTACTTTCATAGTCTGGTTACACCTCCTCCTGAGCGATTATTTTTGCAACTCCAAAGCCACTGGATCGACGGGAACCAATTCCTGCTTTCAACAGATAGTCCAAAGCCGCAGAATTTCCAGTTAATTCAAAATCCCCGATAGAACACTCAATGTTGATTCCATAATGCTTCACAACGATGCTTCTGGCGTTTATTGGTGTCATTGATACCTGAGATAAGCTCTCTGAGAATCCGGCATGCTGTAACTCATATGAAATTACTCTCTGGCATTCAGTCAGAAACTGGTCTCCGGCTCTACAGGAATAGTACCAGTCTTTGTTTGTTTCAGGATTATGACTCCGAATACATAATGGTTCGCTCATTTTAACCAATAATTTATTGCCTCGAACGACATCTTCTTTTAATTGGGCTATTCGAGTTAAGGTCATTTGATTATCCATCGGCAAAGGATATGCTTTTCCCTTTTGTGCCGCAAATGCTGAATACAGAATAAATCCGGTTCTCGTATCCGGGCTGGAAAATACAATTGACATTTTCGGGCTTGTAACCTCAATATGATCCGATGTGTAGTTCGGCTGGTCGAAGATAGTTGAAAAGCAAAAAGCCTTTTCTTTGGCTGGTCCATAGAAGTCAGAAAAGTATTTACCATCATTTGCATTTGACAAACAATGCTTTATGAACGACAGAAAACTTCTTCTATAGTCTATGGGTAAGACGCAGCTTTTTAATTTGAATGATAATTGAAACTTCATTTTAGCTCCTCCTTTCATGTAGTTTATGCTATAGGTATAGCATATATTTTTTTAAAGTCAATATTTAACCATGAATATAATTTATGTAAAACGATTTGACATTAAAATAAAATCTAGATATAATTCATATGTTTATTCATATTGGAATGTTAATTGAATATAATTTATTTAACATTTTTTAATTTAACCATATTGGAAATGTAATTTTATAGCGTGATAAATATCCGTTGGATTTGCTAGCTATATCCTCTTTTTGAGTATAATACACTATCAACTGTACATAAAAACGGACTTGTAATCACTTTTTGGATTTTATTTAAGAAAATTTCAGATTTTTATAAAATATCCCCAATAATAATCCCCCATCAATATAAAATAATTTTACTACAAATATTTACAAGAAACAACAAAAATATCCATGGAACACAATAAGTTCATAAATACAATAAAGCCGCATATCCATAACAGATACGCGGCTGCTTGCGTGTTGTTGAAATTATCTTTGAATGCGGATTAATCAATCCCAAACTTTCGCTCCTCTTCCACCACATCCAGCTTCTTAACATCCATCCCGGTGATCTGGACAAATCGGCGTCCGGCGAGGAATGCCACCAGCTCGTCGATGGCTGCTTGTGATCCCTGCACTTCCATCTCGACATCTCCGTTATAGAGGTTCTTTACCCAACCGGTAAGCTGGAGCTGGTTGGCTTTGTGTTCGGAATAATACCGGAAGCCGACACCCTGCACGCTTCCGTGAAATATGATATGTTTTCTGACGATATCTGCCATGTTGTTCTCCATTTTTTATTATATGTGTTTTTCTTGCTTGCTTTCATTCTGGAAACACACAAAATGTGTTTTTTCACTTATTTCTTCTCTCGAAAACACACTATTCGTTTCGGGATGTATTGATAAGCTTCCTAAGTGTGTTTTTTTGCTCGCTTTACACTTTGAAAACACACGAAATGTGTTTTCCTCTTCATAACCAATAATTATTTAATTATAAGACATTTTTCTTGCTGGTGCAATGAAATAAGAAAGAGATAATCATTCCCATAGAAATAATTATCTCTTTCCGCGTGTATCGTTATTTACATTACAGACACTTCTTCACATCATCCACAATCTGTTCCACGGTCAGATGATTGTCCTTTAATACGTCATTTACATCATAACGGTCGAGGAATTCCTTCTTGATACCGAAGTTCAATACCTTCATATCAGAAGCTCCGTAGAACCAGGTAATCTTCTCGCCGAAACCACCGTCTAATATACCGTCTTCGAGCGTGATAACCACCTCGTGATTAGCCTTTAAGTCTTCGAGCATAGCCTCATCAAGACCGGTAATGTAATACGGATTGATAATCGTTGCTTCGATGCCGGTTGCTTCTTTCAGTGCTTTGGCTGCGTCTATACCGAGTCCGTAGAACGAACCAAGCCCGATGATAGCGACCTTGCTGCCCTGCTTCGTGATCTCATACTTGTTCAGCTTTGAGAAGTCTTTTGTGACAGCCTTACCGTCGGAGACAAATGCACCTCCCGGTACGCGGATGGCAACCGGATGCTCTGTCTGGGCGATACTCCAGTCTAACATGGCAAGGTACTCTTCCTTTGTCGTTGGTGCGAGGTAGACAAGTTCCGGGATATTTGCCATCATAGGGATATCATAGATGCCAAGGTGTGTGACGTCGTTCATACCATAAATGGATGCTGAAAATGTCAGGATCGTTGCCGGATTGCCGTTTACACACAGATCCTGTGCCAGCTGGTCATAGGTTCTCTGGATAAATGTGCTGTATACGCCGTAGACCGGTTTGCCACCGCTTTTCGCAATACCGGAGGCGAGTGCCACAGCTGTTTCCTCGGCGATTCCGACATCCACGAATTGTCTGCCCGCTTCCTTTCGCTTATCTTCCGTGAAGCCCATTACCGTCGGTGTGGCAGATGTGATGGTCACAACACTTGGATCTTCTTTCATTTTCTTCATCAGGTAGTCACAGGTAACGCTGGAATAATCCTCACCACCAAAATCTGCGATTACCTCGCCGGTCTCGATATCAAACGGCAGATGCCAGTGCCACTCTTCCTTGTGTGTTTCGGCGAGCTTGTAGCCTTTTCCTTTCAGGGTACGAATGTGTACCACAACTGGTTTTACGCTGTCCTTGACGCTCTCAAACGCCTTGATTAACGCCTGAATATCATTCCCCTCATGAACATACACATAGTCAAGTTCCATCGCCTTAAAAAGGTTACATTCTGCCTGTCCGTTTGTCTCACGCAGGAGCTTTAAGTTCTGGTAGAGACCACCGTGATTTTCTGCGATCGACATATCGTTATCGTTCACAACGATGATCAGGTTGCTCTGCAGCTCGGATGCAAAATCAAGTCCTTCTAATGCTTCACCACCGCTCAAGGATCCATCGCCGATGATTGCAATCACATTTCCGCTCTCGCCTCGCACATCACGCCCCTTTGCAAGACCACATGCTAAGCTGATAGAGGTAGATGTATGACCAATCACAAAATGGTCATGGTCACTTTCTTCCGGGTTGCTGTAGCCGGATACATCGTCGTAATGATCTTCGTAGAGATACGCGTCCTTTCTGCCAGTAAGCATCTTGTGTGGGTAGGTCTGATGAGATACGTCAAACACGAATTTATCCTTCGGAGATTCAAATACATAGTGCAAAGCAATCGTTGCTTCTACCATACCGAAGTTTGGACCGAAATGTCCGCCGTGGATGCTGGCACGCTTCAAAAGTGCCTGACGCATCTCAGCAGCTAAGCTTGTAAGTTCGTCGTTTGAAAGCTTCTTCACATCCTCTGGACCGTTGATTTTCTCAATGTACATAACGTTTGTTCCTCCTGAAATTTTCTTATTATTATCTCTTAAAAAAGGATGAATACTATCGTTATTCATCCTATCTGTATTTACTATACAACCTAAACTTAGCTTTAGGTCAAGAAAAATTTTTTATAAATTATAAATCGTTACCGGATAATTGTGTTCATAAAAATCCCTACTTATATCCTATAAGCGTCAAAAAGTCCGTTTATCGAAGCCGCTTCAAAATCTCCTGAAAATAATTCGGAAGTTCTGCATGCCATTCCATGTATTCTCCGGTGATTGGGTGGTCGAATCCGAGTACCCCTGCATGTAATACCTGTCCCTGTGTTGCAAAAGGCTTCTGTTTTGGTCCATACACCTCATCCCCAAGCAATGGATGATTGATGCTTGCCATATGGACACGGATCTGGTGTGTCCGTCCGGTTTCAAGCTCGCATTCCACAAGGGAGAAGTTCTGCTTTAACCGTTCAATCACACGGTAATGTGTGACAGCATGTCTGCCGTTTGGATCGATGGCCATCTTCTTGCGGTCGGTTTTGTGTCTTGCGATTGGTTTGTCGATCGTTCCCTCATCTGTGGCAAACTGATTGTAGACGATCGCTGTGTAGACACGGTGAATGTCATGTACTTTGAATTTATCAGATAGTACCCGGTGTGCCTGGTCGCTTTTGCAGGCAACCAAAAGGCCTGTCGTATCCATATCGATCCGATGGACAATTCCCGGACGTAATACCCCGTTGATCGAGGATAAGGAATCCTTGCAATGATACATCAGGGCGTTAACAAGCGTTCCGCTTGTATGCCCCGGTGCCGGATGTACGACCATGCCCTTCGGTTTGTTGACGACGATGATATCATCGTCCTCATAGACGATATCGAGTGGAATATCCTCCGGCTCAATATCTAATTCTTCTGCGTCCGGGATCTCGACAGCAATCGCATCGCCGGCCCGGAGCTTGTAATTGGATTTGACGGATCTGCCATTTACGGTTATGAAATTGTCATCTAACAGCTTCTGGATATACGAACGCGACTGGTCAGGTATCTGTTCGGTCAGATATTTGTCCAGCCGCGTACCGATGTCTGCGGAAACTGCGCCGACTGTATAATTGTAAGTTTCCATATTGTAATATCTTAATCTTTGTTCGTTTTTGATTCTTTAGAATTGAAGTCTGCTTCTATCGCGGTATCATTTCCGGTTTCCTGTTTCTGACTCATTGTTTTCCGCTCTGATTTTGAGAATAATGCATCAATCTCATGTTCATGATAGTAAAATGCACACAGTAAAATCAACACGATCATGCTGACTGTCACATAGATATCCGCGACATTAAAAATCGGAAAATTGATCAAACGGAAATCAAAAAAATCCACCACATAACGTAAGGAAATGCGGTCAATCATATTTCCAATCGCACCGGATACAAGGAATACAAGGCAGACACGAATCGGTGTGAAGCGCTTGTTCTGCGGAATCTTTGCATAGAAGCATGCGCAGACAAGCAATACAAGAACGGTCAGAATCAGAAATATTGTTCTGCCGTTTTTGAACATCCCCCATGCGATACCGGTATTCTGAATATATGTCAAATGAAATACATTTTTGATCAGCGGGTGCGATTCATATAATGCAAAGGAGGTGCGCACGATGAATTTCGTGATCTGGTCGAGTGCAACAAGTAAACCGATACAAAGGATCGGCATAATATAGATTTTAATTTTATGTTTAGTATTCATCCTGATATCTTTCCTGTAATTCTTTGAGTGCCAGAAGCATATCCTCTTCACTTACATCCATATCGATATAGGCGTGTCCGATAGTCTCTAACAAGATAAATTTGATCTTGCCGCCAACAGCTTTTTTGTCGTTTTTTGTATAGGATACGATTGTATCAAAATCTGCATCGGCTGGCAATTTTGGCACATGGTATGGTTTCATGCTGTGTAGGATATCCCGCAGCTCTGCCTGTGTAATATTCCCCTTTTTGTAGGAAATGATACTGGCAAGTGCACATCCGATCAGTACACATTCGCCATGCAGAAATTCAAAATTCATATATTTTTCAATGGCATGTCCCAGGGTGTGTCCAAAATTTAACAGCGCACGTTCCCCCTTCTCAGTCGGATCATTTTCAACAACATTTTTCTTTACGACGTTGCTTTCATAGATCATTTCTCCGATGGTAGGAAGGTCAAGCGATGCAATCTGCGCTTCGTTTTCCTTCAGCCATGTAAAATAATTGGCATTCTTGATTAGGCCATGCTTGATGATTTCTCCCATACCTGAACAAAACTGGCGGTTTGATAATGTCTTTAACACAGACAGGTTCATATACACCAGTTTGGGCATATGAAAGGCACCAACCATGTTCTTGTAGGAATCGAAATCTACACCGGTTTTTCCTCCGATGCTGGAATCCACCTGTGACAACAGGCTGGTTGGAATCTGGATAAAGTCGATACCACGCAGATAGGTGGCTGCCGCATATCCGGTCAAATCGCCGACCACACCGCCACCGAGGGCAATCAGTACATCGTTTCGATCAAATTTCTCTTTGATCAGGTGAGTGTACAGATCTCTTACTATATTTAAGTTTTTACTTTCCTCTCCTTCCGGAAATACAAAGGATGTTGTATATGTGCAGGCATCTTTGATAGAAAGCAATATAGCATCCATATATAAGGATGCTACATGACTTTCGGATACCACACAGATCTTACGGTTACTGTAGCCAAGTTCCCTTACCATATGAGGAAGCGCATCAAAGCTTTCTTCGTATACAATGTCATAGATTGGCTTATCATCAAGATGGACAGTTAAATTCTTCATGGTAACTCTTCTTTCTGTAGGTATATAAATATTCGATTAAATAAATTCAAAACCATCATCATCGGTTTCGGTATCTTCATCTTCACCTTCTCCGATCAATGCAGGTCCGGTGTTCTTTTTTGATTCTACTTCGCCTTCGATACTTTCTGCATGTTCTTCTGAATCTACATCATCGTTGGACTCTGATGAATGAGAAATCGTAGGAATCTCATCAATATCTGTCTCCTTTGGAGCAGGCTCCGGTTTTACTTCCGGTTCTGGTTTTCTCTCTGGTGTAGAAGCAGGTTCCGGTGTTGGCTCTGGCTTTGCTTCTGGTTTAGGAGTGCGTTCTGGCTCTGGACGTGCTTCACGCTTTGGCTCCGGTGCATGTTTTGATTCTGAATCCGGCTTTGGTGCTTTGGCAGCCTGAGCAGCGGCTTCCTTTGCTTTCTGAACAGCCGCGGCAGCCTCAGAGCTTCCTACGGTTGCGCGTTTCATTTTCTTTCGATCTTCCGCAGAATTTGCAACCTTCAAAGATGATTTTTTCTCTTCTGAACCTTTTTCCTTTGCATCAAATGGATTATAATCCTTCTGATCCTTTGGCTTAAACGGATCAACAAAATTCTGTCCTGCACTTAATGATTGTGTATAGACAGCACTTGTGCTGGTTGTATCACCACTGCCAAATGCACCATTAAAGTTACCCAATGTAGATTCATCCCGCAACTGAGGATCTCCGGTGTAGGCACCAAACCCGTCACCTGCAGAGGCAGAAGCCTGTTTTTCCTCGCCACCCATAAGTGTCCATGCACGATCATCAATCATAGAGGATGGATCAAAATCCTGCTCGCCCAAAAACTCAAATTGTTTTTTGAGTAAGGAACAGAAATTAGATTTATAAGCGGTGTATTTGGCTTCTAATAATGCAATCTCATCTTCCAGACGATCCAAACGTATTTCTGCATCAGATACAATGTTTTTTGCCTGAATTTTGGCATCTCGAATAATCTCCTTTGCTTCTTTTGTTGCATTAGAGATTGTCTCTACTGTATCTTTTTCAGCACGTTTCAAGCTCTTTTCAAGATGTGATTCTTTGGAACGATAATTCTGTAATGTATCGTTTAATATGGAGACCTTCTCTTTTAACTCCGCATTTGAACGATACAAGGATTCATAGCTTTCTGAAACACTGTCAAAAAATGTGTTTACATCTTTCTTGTCGTAACCCAATCCGACATGGAATTTCTTCTGTTGAATATCAACTGGTGTAAGCAACTTTTCAACCCCCCTATTCGTTTAGTATTGTACGTATGGTGTCAGGGCATCCTGACCAACCAGTTCCTCTCTCAAATCCCCGGATACTTCGATATCCTGTGGTGTTGCAATAAATATGTTGGAGGATACCACATTCAAAGAGCCTCCCATTGCATAGCAGGCACCACCAACATAATCGATGATACGCTGTGCGACTGCGACATCCAATCCCTCAATATTTATTACAATTGTTTTGTTTGCACGCAGAAAATCAATGACAGACTGTGCTTCATCGGTTTCCTGAGGCTTAATAACAAATACTTCGCTTCGATTTCGGAAATCAGCACTCCGGCTATATGATTGTCTCTGCGAATCTTTGAAATCAACCAGTTTTCCGCTTGAAGAACTGCTGGCTGTACTACGATGGGAAGATGCGGATTGCTGCGTTGCTGCTTCATATTTGGAAGTAGAGACAGAACGTCCGTTAGACTTTCCAAAAGATGATTTTGCCTTAGCTGTTCTGGATGGCTTTACATCTTCGTAATCATCATCGTCATCGTCGTCATAATCATCATCGTCAAACAGATCATCTTCAAATTCATCTTCATCATCATCTATATTTTTGACTTTGAAAAAATCAAGAAAACTCTTTTTACCTGCATCCTTTGCCATAACCTTATTCTCCTTAATTAAATATTATAATTTCGCGCACCGAAAATGGCAGTTCCGACACGAATCATAGTCGCGCCCTCCTCGACGGCGATTTCATAATCATTGGTCATACCCATTGATAAAACGTTCATATCAATATTATCAATGCATTTGGATTTTATGTCAAGCGATAATTGGTGCATTTCACGGAAATAACCGCGATTTTCTTCTGGATTTTCCACAAACGGAGCGATTGTCATCAGTCCTTTGACGCGAATATGTGGCATGTCCTTGATTGCGTCAATCAGGGAGTAAACTTCATCCTCGCGGATACCAAATTTTGTTTCTTCCTGTGCGATATTTATTTCAAGAAGCACGTTTACAATAACGTCTTTTTTGGCGGCTTCCTTTTCAATTTCTTTTGCAAGATGTACAGAGTCCACACTGTGAATCATACATGCTTTATCAACAATGTATTTCACTTTATTTGTCTGAAGGTGACCGATTAAGTGCCAGTGAACCGGTTTGGATACATGCTCGTATTTGTCGACCATTTCCTGTACTTTATTTTCACCAAATTCCATGACTCCGTGTGATAACAGTTCCTCCACATCGGACAATGGTTTTGTTTTGCTGACGGCAATAATTGTAACATCCTGAAAATTACGTCCGGAACGCTCACATGCTTTTTTTACATTCTCTACTACTTGCTCATAATTCTCGTATAGCATTTGTAATCAAGACCTTTCTTAATGATTATTAATATATAAGCTGATTCTCTGTGACACTCTGTGCATCCAGCACGATATTATCGTAAGCTTTCAGCTCTTCGCCACTTTTAATCAGAACAAATTCATCGATTGTTTTAATAACAGTTACCTGTCGGAATTCTGCAATACCTTGATTTGCAAAATACACGCCGGTTAAAGGATAATATTCCAATAGGGAGGCAGCAATCGTTGCGTTGGAAGTAATGTTGACCAATATATCAGAGTCTTCAAACCCTTCCGGGTCAATATAAGCATATTTGTCATCTGTCTTATAGATTTTTGGCTGCATCTGTTGAATCGTCTTGTTGCCGTTATCGTCTGTTCTCTGTAGATTCAGCCGGTTTTCATTATTTTGATTGCTTCCTGCGGACAGATAACTAAGTGGAATCCGGTATACCTGCTTTTCTATAAGTGCGGAATTAGGAATCTTCAGTCCGGTTTCATCCGATTGTATTAATTCTATTGTGACAAAGCGTTCAGATAAATAATTGGACATATATTTATCAATTGCAATGTTGATATAGGATCCGTCAGAGCCTTCAACAATTGTAAACGGCATCGTAATTGTGAAGTTGGAATTATTGATACGGAACTTGACATAGGATTGTCCGTCTAATTCTGCCAGCTGATCCTGTGAGATCGGGGCAACAATATTCCATTGTTCCGATGGAATAATCTTTACAATTGGAGTCCCCGCGTCCGCATAATCCCCGGATTTCATCGCCTTTTTTTCATATCCGGCTTTGTCAAAATCAGATGCTTTGATATTTTCAGATATCTGATAGCCCTCATAGCCGTCAATATAATAGGTCACCAAACCACTGTCGGGAGCATTGATGGACGAAAGGCTGTAACCAGAAGTACCAGCCTGCTGCATCAGAACCTCATTTGTTAACTCAAAGACTTTGTTGTTCGCACTGGTTTCAAAGCTATAAGCATTATAAAATGTAACATCGCTGTAGGATAACTTATAGGAAGATATCAGGGAACGAATGTTTGCATAGTCGTTGCTCGTCAGAAGAGAATTGTAATTGTCATCGGAATGATTGTCGGTATTGTAGATATCTCCTGTTTCATCAATGGTACACACCGTGGAATTCTTTTTTACCTTTTCTCCATCTGTAATATAATAACAGATGTATCCGGAACTTTGTGTGTTGACAATCACTTCGTCGCGAATGGCAAGTCCCTGTAAGGTAATGTCATTGCTGACATCTCCCTTGCTGACCTGGTAGATCGTGACGGATTCTTTGCTGAGTGATGTTATGACACTGATAACGACATACAGCAAAACAGCTGCAATAACTATAGTTGCAGCGTTTGCACGTATCTCTTTATTCAGTTGTATGATATGGTTTGGCTGTTTCATATCCTCACCTGTCTGTTTGTATTTTAGAGTTTACAGACTACATTTTCTGCATATTCTGCTGGAAGCATGGATTCTTCAACTGCCGTGCTGATCACAAATGTAACATTGTACTTCTCTGAAATCCTGTCAATTTCTTTGAGGGCAGCACCAAGTGCATCTGCTTCAATATTGCACATCATCATGAAGTTGTCCAAAAAGATATGGGTTAGATTATGGTTGGAAGAAATCAGTCCCTGAATAAAGCCCATAAAAGCATCTGGGGATTGAATATCATATTCGTGCAGATTTACGAGCCGGATTATGTTCGAAAGTTCATACATATGTTTGTTACTCTTATCAATGTAAATGATAGAACCGCTTGTACGTTTGCTTTCGTTGTTCGCTCTTTCCACCATTTTTCTGGTCTTTCCGTTTCCTTTTGCTCCAATAATTAATTCCAGCATGACATGTCCTCCTTAGTCTGTTAAACATAATAAACGTATAATTGAATCATATAAGTCCGCTTTGGAATTGCCTGCTGAGGCAACGACAACATAATCTTTCCCATCTTTTTTCAAATACATGGCCAGACAGTTACCAGCTCCATCTGTTGTTCCTGTCTTCCAGGATTCCAGTTGAAAAGGAGCAGGTAAAGAGGCATCACCGGTAACGAATAAATTCGTTGCGGTGCTCTCTGTATCAATAGCCGATCCGTTTGAATCATAAAATGTGTATGTATATGTGTCAAAACCATCAATATCACGAAGAATCTGATGGCTATGGACTTCTTTTATAATCAGGTACATGTCATAAGCCGTAGAATAATGATTTGGATTGTCCAAACCATGCGGGTTCATGAAATGCGTATTGGTTGCACCAAGCTGCATTGCCTTTTCATTCATACGATCACAGAAGCTTTGTACATCCCCTGCAACATATTCTGCGAGATACAAGGCGTAATAGTTGTTAGATTCCAGCATCAGACCATATAACAGATCTTTTACAGAAATGCTGTATCCGCGATGAAGTTGGCTTGGAGCAACGTCCTCGGCTGTCAGATCATAATTTTGTGTGATCGTAACCATATCATCCAGAGAAATGGAACCTGCTTCAACTGCATCTGCAACTACGATGGCAGTCATCATTTTGGTCATACTCGCCGGATACATTCGCTGATGTACATTCTTAGCGGCAAGTACGGATTGATCAGTTTCGTTAATAAAAAGTACATAATAATTGTCCGGAAACAAATCAGACTGTGTACTGTCATCCCGATATACAATCGTATCTTTCTGTTGGAAATCCACATTGTCCGACTGGTGAACCAGATCATCCACAATATAAGTCACGGAATCCGCATCCGGATACGCAGCTTTTACATGGTTGTTCACAATACAGACAATGGAGATAAACAATGTCAGGATTACAAATAGTATTAAATTTCTCGTTAAATATTTACTTTGCATAGCTTCATTAGTGCTTAAATAATTCTCTCCAGTCCAAATCACCATGATCCAATGCTTTGATCAATAATTCTGCTGTCGCAAGATTGGTTGCAAGTGGAATGTTGTGGATATCGCATAAGGAAAAAATATTGTTAATATCGACATCATGACTTTTTTTCGTCTGTGGATCACGTAAAAAAATCATCATATCCAAGTCATTACTTTCAATCATGGCGCCAAGCTGCTGCTCTCCTCCGGTATGACCGGCAAGAAACTTGTGGACAGTAAGATTGGTAACCTCTTCAATCATACGTCCGGTTGTTCCGGTTGCATAGAGCTCATGATGAGACATTATCCCCCGATAAGCGATACAGAAATTCTGCATTAATTTTTTTTTCGCATCATGTGCGATTAAACCGATGTTCATGTACGGTTCTCCTTAAGTAACATTATAGTCTTCTCTAGTAGCTTGTTTTTTGCATACTGACATTGAGAACAACTCCGATTCCAATCGAGATACTGAGCAGGGAACTAAGTCCATAGCTGATAAATGGAAGTGGAAGTCCTGTGTTTGGTATAACGCCGGTTGCAACACCAACATTGATAAAGGTTTGATATGCGATCAAACATCCCATTCCGGCAGCAATCAGCATCCCTTTCGTGTCTTTTGCATTTCTGGCTACATGTATACATTGTAACACTATTAACAGTAAAATTGCAATAATTATTACACTTCCAACAAAACCAAGTTCTTCTCCGATGACAGAAAAGATGAAATCTGTCTGTTGCTCTGAAATGAAATTGGCATCCTTAACGGTTGCGATTGTTGATGTATTTAATCCTTTTCCGGTAAGCTGTCCGGAGCCGATTGCCATAACAGAATTATTCTGCTGTGTATAATCGGAGCCATATTGTCCAGGGTAGATAAACTGCAGGATACGGTTTACCTGGTAATCGCGCAATAAATGCTGGTTCGGACGCTGGATATACCATAGGAAGCTGCCTGCAAGCGGAATAAATACAAGCAATGCGATTCCGATGATTTTATAGCTTAATCCTGACAGATATAACATTGTAACAAGAACCATAGCCAGACACAGCGTCGTGGACAAATCCGGTTCTACCGCGATAAGTGCCAGTGATAATCCAATCAGGAGTACAAACAGACAAAGTCCTTTGAATGTGTTGATCTGCTTATCTTCTTTCATTTTATCCAGAAAGGTTGCTGTAAATAAGATCATAAGGATCTTGGAAAACTCAGATGGTTGGAACTGGATACCCCCGCTTCCACCGATCATGATCCATCGTTTTGCATAATTGACTTCTACACCAAAAAATATGACCAAAAGCAATATGACGGCGTTTATAATGAAAAATACACGGTAAAATCGGCATATAAAATCATAGTTGATGAAAGAAACAACAACCATAATAATAATGCCTAATACAACACCGATACACTGTTTTAAGGTAAAAGAACTATCGGCACTGTTAATCATAACAACACCGCAGATCATGGCAACAATAACAGTGATCAGTAATTTGAAATTATAGTCTTTGAGACTGAATCTTGTGAACATCTTTATCCTTCTTCTTTAACCAGCCGAACAAGCGGCTTCTTTTTTCTTCTTTTGCGAGGTCCTGTCCGCAAATGCGCATCGCAATCTGATCATAGGCACGTCCGGCAACACAGTTTTTTGTTGCAATCGGTGTTCCGCGATTACTAGCAATGACAATATTTTCGTCGTCATAGACGCTTCCGATATGGTTTATTCCAAGAATCTCTACGACATCATCTACAGACATCATCTCCCCGCGTTTGACCATATCTTGTCGTATACGATTTACGACAAGATCGATCCGGGGAATTTCGTTTGCATTTAAGATTCCGATGATCCGGTCTGCATCCCGTATGGCGGAAACCTCCGGGGTGGTCACAACAATGGCACGTTTTGCTGCTGCAATCGCGTTTTTGAACCCCTGTTCAATGCCTGCCGGACAATCAATAATTATGTAATCATAATCTGGTTTGAGTTGGTTGATGAGCTTGACCATCTGCTCCGGTGAGACTGCACTTTTGTCACGTGTCTGGGCTGCCGGAAGCAGGGAAAGTGTATCACACTGTTTGTCACGGATGATTGCCTGCTGATGGCGGCAATTTCCTTCTACAACATCCACCAGATTATAGACGATTCGATTTTCAAGCCCCATGACAACATCCAGATTCCGAAGTCCGATATCGGTATCAATCAACAGTACTTCAAATCCGTGTTTTGCAAGGGCATATCCGATATTTGCGGTCGTTGTAGTCTTTCCAACTCCGCCTTTCCCTGATGTAACAACAATCACTTCGCTCATGATAAATCCTCCAGTCTATTTCAGGCTATATACGAATGTATCAGGTTTTCCCTTGTATCCGGATATTGCAACACCATGTAATGCACCGATGATGATAATATTTCCTTCAGATTCTACACTGGCACCTGATTCTACATCTCCGACAATCACAATGCTGGCGGCTGCCTGGATGGATTGCCCGTTCTTTAAGCTGCCTATATAAAATAGACCATTTTTATCGGAGTGAATGGTTTTCTTTTTTGAATGTTCCGTCGGACGATGCATTCGCCCGATGCATATTCCTTTTTCGCTGAGTGTATCGATGATTTGCTGTTTTTCGTCCTCTGTCAGATTTTTTCCTTCAAAGGTAACGCTAATCGGTTTGATGTTCGAGTAATATCTTCCGGTTGTTTGAAGCTTGTCTGCCAGACAGGTAACCACCTGGCTGATTGTTGCATCCGGCGATATAATCAGTCGAATTCCCGCTTTGTTACCTTTCATCATAACGGGACTAATCATACTCCACCTCTCTTTGATTAATCTTGGGACGGTGTTGCGCTGCCACTCATCTCGGCACCGACCAATTTATCTGGATCATACATATATGCGTAAATAAATCCAGCTAATTCTCTTGCATTGGCAGAGGAATAACCATTTTGAATAACACAGGTGACCGATACTTCCGGACTCTCATATGGTGCATAGGAAATAAATAATGCATGGTCTGGTTTTACTTCACTTTCCTGTGCGGTTCCAGTCTTACCAGCAACGTGTACATTAATGCGGTTGATCAGTTCTCCGGAGCCAGCAGAATATGCAACTACGTTGCGCATACCCTGATGGACAGCGTCCCAGGTTGAACTGGCAAGTTTCACTTCATTCTTCACTTCTGCATGATTATCTAAGATCGTATTCCCCTCATAGTCGGTTACTTTATCAATCAATGTAAGATTGTAACAGGTTCCGCTGTTTGCAATAGTTGTTACATAGCGGGATAACTGTACAGGTGCATATGTGTTTTTAGCCTGACCGATTGCACTACGAACGGCATCATTATCAGATATATGGGGTTCGATTTCTGGGAGCTCTACACCGGAGGTGTCTCCCAGTCCGAACAGTTCAGAGTACTTTTTGAGACGCTCTACGCCATAAGCATCGTTATAAGTGCCATCTTTCATTGCCAGGTCATATCCAAGATTGTAAAAGAACAGGTTGCAGGAATGCTGAATACCACCAACGACATTCAAACCGCCATGAGCACTGTTTCCCCAACATTTTGGCGAAGGAGTAATCTTCTCAAAAAGGCCATTACAATAGTAGATGGAACCTGTATCAATAACACCTTCGGTAAGGCCTGCAATTGCTGCAAGTGGCTTATATGTGGAACCAGGGGCTGTTCGTTGCTGGCTGGCGCGGTTGTATAACGGTGTTGTTTTATCCGCTAACAGTTTGTTGTAATATGCAGTGTCTACTTCGTTTGTCAGATAGTTGTTATCATAGCTGGGATAGCTGACATAGGCTTTGACATCTCCGGTATTAACATCTGTAACGATGACGGATCCGGAACAGATGTCGAGCGCAAGCATAGCGGGTGTTATACTTTGGTTTTCAATCTTTTTTCGCATGAAATCATAAGCACTATAATTTCCGGCAAGATATTCCTGATATTCTGTATCACCGTCTACATTCAAAATCCCCTGATCGTACAACAGCTGTATAACAGCATCTCCGGTTATCATTCCGGATTGTAACATATCTTTGATTACGAGTTTGTCGAATTCACTGTCCTTGCTTAAATATTCAATAATAAAATCGCATAATGCGTTATAAATCTCGTCATTATCATAATAATCGCTTTCTACCTTCAGGGCAGAAAGATCAATTGCTTCCTGACTGATTGCGTATTTTAAATAATGTTCCAATGAAGTCGCATTGTTTGTGTAATCAATAAACTCCTGATCCTCTTTGTCAATCATGGATGTATGGAAGATATTGTTGTCGCTTAAAAATTCACAAATATATTCCATGTAATGTTGATAATTCTCATCCAGTTCCGAAAGCGGTGTAAATGAGGATGTCAGAATCGTATCAATCGTATCAATGGTTGACTGTGTCTGTGCATCAATTGTCTGAATCGTTGCTTTTTCAGTATCGGTTGCATCCTCTGCACGCATATCGTCCTGGGATAGGACGTTATTATTGAACAATCCAAAATATACATCGGTAATTGCAATGCTTGCGTTCTCTTCTGCAACAACATTGTAGGCAGGTGTCAGATAGGTTAATATAATGGAAGTAATCTCATCCTCCAGTGTATCGTAGCAGTATTTCTGTAAATTCAGATCCAGTGTCAGATAGACATCATTTCCCGCGGTTGCAGGTTTTGATTCTACGGTATCAATTACTTTACCAAGATTATCCACATACATTGTTTCGGAGCCATTTGTTCCGCGTAAATAGGATTCGCAATATTGCTCAATACCGGTCTTACCGATCATTTCTTCGTTTGTATACTGATCTTCCGCAGGAAGGTCTGCATTTTTTTCTTTCATTTCCTCGTCAGAGATTGCCCCAATATAACCGATTACATGCGCAAAATATTTGGCATCGTTATAGCGGCGAAGTGATTTGACAGAGACAGACATGCCCGGGAGCTCATCTGCATGCTCGGTGATAGCGGCATTGCTTGTCTCGCTGATGTCATAGGCAATAGTAACCGGAACATACTGCTGGTAACGATTCATCCACAGCTTGTAACGTACACCAACGATCTTTAAATCTGCTTCTTTGCTATAAGAATCTGCGACGTCAAAGACTTTGGTGTTCAGATATTCCATGATATCATCCGCAGTTGCATTTTTCTGTTCGTCGGACATAGAATCATAATCCGTTTTTGCATAGACATCTTTCAGAAATTTTTTTAGCTGCTGATCCTTGACCGTAAACTGAAAATTGCCATTTGCATCAAGCTTGATCGGAAAATCCAATGTCAGAGAGTCGCCGTTTTTCTCCAATATGGAAATTGTCTCATCGACAATCTGATTTTTCAGCTCGTTTTCACTGATATTCAGATTTTTTGCCATCGTCGTCTGAGCATTATCATTACTGAAAACAACGGAGTATGAAAGCTCATTGTATGCGAGCAGGTTTCCGTTGCAGTCGTTGATATTTCCACGCACCGAATCAATCGTCAAAGTCTTTTTTGATTTATAGACGAAATTCTCCATATGCTCCTCTCCTTCTTTGATCTGAAGCACGAAAAGCTGGTGAACCAGAATTGAGAAAAGCACAAGCACAACGACTGTAACCGGGAACAGACGGCTTTTAACATAATCGACAATAATTTCTTTAATTGATTGTAATATTTCTCGTAACATAGATTACTCATCTTCTTTCAGGCGTTTGTTAATCACAACATAAAGTTTGTAAATAATAACCGTCAACAATGCGGTACATAACATCTCCGGCAGAATCACATGCAGAAGATATATGCCATAATTAGTCTTGTTTCTTAATAAAAAACGAATAATATAAATAATTGTATTAAACAGAAAATCATCCACAATAATTACGATCAAAGGAAGTAATACATCTTCAATCATGTAGTTTTTGTGGAAGAATCCGTTGATATAACCGATAAACATATACAGGAGCATGTAAGGACCTAATACACTGGAAAAAAATATATCAACCAGCAGACCACTGCATGCACCGACAAATAAACCTTCTTTTCTGCCCCGCATGAGTCCAAAGGACATCGTGAGAATCAGAAGAAGGTTGGGTGTGATTACACTTAAACTATGAAATCCAAATACAGTTGATTGTAAAACAAAATTGATGATGATCAAAATTGCCAATGTAATAATACGTTTCATTTTATGTTTCATAACACGACACTTTCCTTACGATTTGTTTATTCGTGTGAGACGGTCTTTTTTTCGGCTGTAATGACAAGTACATCTGTGATATTGGAGAAATCAACCGCGGGTGTAATATAGGCGGTCATTGTCAGGTTGTTTGTATCATAGGAAGTTTTTGCAACATATCCTATAATCAGACCGGAATGGTACAGGTCTGAAATCGGGGAAGTAACAACCTTGTCTCCGATTGAGACGTTTGCATCTTTGTCAATGTTTTCAACAAGCAGATAACCCTTATCATAGAGATTTAAGTCTCCTTCTACGGTACATAGAGCATTGGCTGGCATAACTTTGGCACTGATGTTGGAATTATCATCGATGACGGCACGTACCTTGGCATAGTCATCGAAGCATTCAGTTATAATTCCTGCAACACCATCCCCACACAGTACATTGGCTCCTTTAAATAGTCCCTGTTTGCTCCCTTTGTCAATATAAAAGGTAGAAAACCAAGAAGTAGAATCTTTTGCAAATACATGTGCTGCTGTCATTTCATAATCAGGATACGATTCATCCAGAGCATACAGCTCTCGTAATTCCTGTAACTCTAGCATTTTATTCTGATAGTTTGTGATCTCCTGTTTACATGATGCGAGTTCCGCCTGTAATGCAGCATTCTCGTCGGTCAGTGTTTTGATTTCATTTAGATTTTTCATCTTGGAATCGGTCCACAGACCAATTTCGTTGATTCCTTTCTGAATTGGCGTGATCAGCTTGCTTGTAAACTGTTTGATGCCTGCAATTTTCGGCGCGGCAGCATAAGATACAAGAATCAGAACAATACCAATGATTGTAAAAGTCAGCAACAGATATTTTGGATGGATATCTTTTCTTCGATCAAATCTCATAAAATGCCTCTTTCCAGCATACTCAAATAGCTATCTCCTGCAACAATGATGTGGTCGGATACCTGAATGCCAAGCAGTTTGCCGGCTTCGCGAATCCGTAAAGTGGATTGAATGTCAGCCTCACTTGGTGTAACACGACCGGATGGGTGGTTATGTACAAGCACAAGATGCACTGCTTCATAACGCAGCGCGTGAATAAATATCTCACGCGGTGACAGGTAAGTCTGATTGACTGTACCAGAGGATAACTCCACTTCCTTGATTAAAGTATGCGCATTTGTAAGTAACAATAAAAAAGTTTTTTCAACGGATAAAAATCTGCACTTCTCCCTATAATACGCTCCAATTGTGTCAGGAGTATGAAATTCCAGCTTTTTTTGCAATTGTTCGAGATTCATCCGCTTGGATATCTCAGCCAGTGCAAGAAGCTGAATGGCTTTGATCTTCCCAACACCGGGGATTTTCATAAGTTCCTGTGGCAGTAAAAATTGCAACCCCAGTAACCCTTTTTGCGTATCGTGTGCATTTAATACCTGATTTGCCAGATCCAGCACGCTGGCCTGTTTTGTGCCGGTCCGCATGATCAGGGATAAAAGCTCCGCATCTGAAAGTGCGGAAACACCGTACCGTTCAGCCTTTTCATAAGGTCGTTCACAGACGGCTAAATCTTTGACTAATATATGCATAAGTGCTCCTTCCACCTCTCCGGGTGCAAGGCTTATCACCGCCTAGTCTAACATACTACAAGTCCTTTTTCTACCATTTTTTCAAGCGACATCATAATACCAAACTTTGCATGTGGATAAGTAAGTCCGCCCTGAAAATATACCGCATATGGTTCTTTCATCGGTGCATCGGCAGAAAGCTCAATGGATGCGCCGGATACAAATGCACCGGCAGCCATGATAACCTGACTGTCGTACCCCGGCATATCCCAAGGAATGGGAGTTACAAAGCTGTCAACAGGGGCAGCAGCCTGGATTCCCTCGCAGAATGCCTGGATAAATTCCGGTTTCCCAAATTCCACTGCCTGTATAATATCATAACGTGGCTCCGTGGCATTTGGAATCGATTTGAAATGCAGGCGTTCATAGACATTGGCTGCAAAGATTGCGCCTTTTAATGCGGCTGCGGTTACGGTTGGTGCCAGAAACAGTCCCTGTGCGATCGGGCGGGTTGCATTCAAAGATGCACCAACTTCCTTTCCAAGTCCCGGTGTTGTAAGACGGTAAGCACAGTTTTCGATATATTCTTTCTTGCCACAGATATAACCACCGATTGGTGCAAGTCCACCACCTGGATTTTTGATCAGGGAACCAACCACCATGTCGGCACCGACATCGGATGGCTCAATTGTTTCTACGAATTCACCGTAACAGTTATCGACCATGCAGATAACATCCGGTTTGACAGATTTTACAAATGCGATTAACTCACCAATCTGTTCTACTGAAAGGGTTGGACGTACATCATACCCCTTAGAACGCTGAATCTCAATCAGTTTTGTCTTTTCGTTGAGATTCTTCCGGATGTTGTCATAATCAAAGCTGCCATCGGGTAATAAGTCAACTTTGCGGAACGTAATGCCGAATTCTGCCAGTGAGCCCTTGGATTCGCGGATACCGATAACTCCTTCTAAAGTATCATACACTTTTCCTACCGGTGATAAGATCTCATCGCCCGGACGTAAATTTGCGGACAGGGCGATGGAAAGCGCGTGGGTACCGCAGGTAATCTGCTGGCGTACCAATGCATCCTCCGTGTGAAATACATGGGCGTAGATTTCTTCGACGGCTTCTCTTCCACGGTCGTTGTAGCCATAGCCGGTTGTGCCGTTCAAATGGGATTCGGAAAATCCGGCTTTCTGCATAGCAGAGATTACCTTGATCTGGTTTTGCTCCGCGATACGGTCAATCTCCTGAAAACGTGAAAGTAATGTCTGTTCGGTTGCCTCACAGAAATCATAGACAGATTCTTTGATTCCAAGACTTAAATAATAGTTTTTAATTTCATTGGTTGCACTCATAATATTCTCCTGTAATTGAGCATTGCAATTGATAACTATCTATCTGTATTTTGTTATGGTAGTTATCCTTACAAAATTATCGTATGTTTTTTTTGGCAAGGTGCGTCATGATTGCATCTTCCAGTTTTTGTTCTGTGTTTAAGATATCTTTGTCGAGCCAAATCACGTCACGTTCCCGTCGGAACCAGGTAAGCTGGCGTTTCGCAAAGTGCCGGGTGTCACGTTTTAGAATCCGGATAGCTTCCGGAAGATCGTATTCTCCGTTCAGGTATCCAAGAATTTCTTTGTATCCAATCCCCTGCATGCTTGTATCCCCGGTAGTCAGATGGTAGGTGTCGACTAAGGAACGTACTTCTTCTACAAGCCCTGAGGCAAGCATCTCGTCAATGCGTTGTTCGATTGTCTCATACAAGGATGCACGATTTCTTGTCAGTACAAAATATGCAAAGTTATACGGAGATGTCTTCTCACGCTCTGTCTCGTTATGTGTCGAGAATTTCTTACCAGTCTGATGAAAATATTCCAATGCACGGATCACACGCTGGCGGTTATTTGCGTGGATTGTTTCGGCAGATTCCGGATCGCAAGCTGCTAGCATCGCGTGCAGATAGTCGTTTCCTTTTTCATCACCGAGGGATTCCAGTTTTTTCCGGTAGCCATCTTCGGTTTCCTCGTCGAAAGAAATATCATACAGAAGCGCCTGGATATAAAATCCGGTTCCGCCTGTGATGATTGGAATATGCCCGCGTTCGTAGATACCAGCCATGGCTTCTTCTGCATATTTCTTGAATTCCATAACATTAAAGTTATCCTTTGGCTCTAAGATATCAATCAGATGATGCGGAATCCCCTGCATTTCTCCCGGCAGGATCTTCGCTGAGCCGATATCGAAATGTCGGTACACCTGAATGGAATCGGCAGATACAATCTCTCCGTTTAAATCTTTTGCAAGCTTTAAGGAAAGCGCTGTCTTTCCGACTGCGGTTGGTCCGGTCAGTATGATTAAATTGTTCTTTTTTTCTGTATTTGTCATGTTTGTTATAGGTAGTGCTACAGTTTCTGCATCTGTTCGTAGAACTTATGAAACGATACGGTGGAATTTCTTTTCCAGTTCGGTTTTGCTCATGGAAATGATAGTTGGTCTGCCATGCGGACATGTATATGGGTTTTCCAGACTGAGCAGCTTATCAACCAGAGCATCAATTTCCTGAAAGGATAATTTCATGTTTCCCTTTACTGCTGCTTTACATGCCATAGTAGATAGTTTCTTCACAAAAATATCATTTGACATGTAACCGGAATTCTGAATCAGGGAACCAACAAACTCCAAGAACATATCCCGTCCATGCAAACCGAAAAGGTTGGAAGGAATCGCATTGATCTTGAATTCATTACCGCCAAATTCCTCAATGTCATAGCCAATTTTCATAAAAAGATCAAAGTTATCTAAGATCGCCTGACGTTCTGCATAGGTAACAGTAATGACCATAGGTGGTAAGAGCTGTTGGGAAAATACCTGTTTATTTTTGAGGTTTTCCATCAGTTCTTCGTATTTTACCTTCTCATGCGCGGCATGCTGATCCATGATGTAGAGATTGTCATTGTATTCAATCAGCCAGTATGTCTCAAACACCTGACCGATCACACGATGTGAAAGCCGTGCCTTTTCTGTAAGAAAATCATCGTCAAAGAGCGTTTCCTGCTTGCCAACTGTGTATTTGTAGGCGGCTGAATTTTTGTCCATCTTCAGATCTGGCTTGGCAGATGTCTCGGATGGTTGTGCCTGTGTTGCTTGTACTGTTCCTGAAGAACTGTTCTGCTGGACAGACTGCGATATCACGGTTGAATTGTTCTGGTAAGCAGTCTGTACTGTGGTTGTTGAATGGTTCTGCTGCACGTCTTGTGATGGTGGCATTGAATTACTCTGCTGCATCACATGAGATGTTGTGGATGAATTGCCTGCCTGTGCAGATTCAACTGGCGTAGATGGCGAATACACAACACCTGCATCTGCAACCATGTCTGCAATATTTGGAAGGGGTGTTCCGTTCTTTGCTGCCTGTTCCTCTTCTGCTTTCCGCAGGGATTCCAAGATCTTATAAGTCGGACTGTAGTTTCCTGCACGGACATTTTTCTGTGGAATTGCCTGTGACTGAGCCCGTTTCACCTCAAAAGGCTCTGCCGGTTTTTGTTCTGGGTGGGAAATCACAGGGGAAGCAATTGGTTTTTCTCCCTCTTTTGGTATGATTTCCTTATGTGTCAGAGCCAGTTTTACGGCTGTACAGCAAGCTTCAAACAGGTTCTTCTCATTATCATATTTGAATTCCATTTTGGTTGGATGGACGTTGACGTCACATTTTTCCTGTGGCAGATCCAGATACAGTACCGTAAATGGAAACTTGTGCTGCATCACAAAAGTACGGTATCCCTCTTCGATTGCACGGTTTACCACGTTGCTTTTAATGTATCGGTGATTGATAAAATAATTTTCGAGACCCCGGTTTCCTCTTGCTATAAATGGTTTGCCGATAAATCCGGACAGATGAATATCTCCATCCGTGTAATCAATCGGAATCAGATTGGCTGTGATATCTCTGCCATATAACTGATAGATTGTGTCTTTCAGCTTCCCATTTCCGGAAGTATCAATACGTGTCTGTCCGTTTGCAATCAGTTTAAAGGATATCTCCGGATGTGACAGTGCAATACGCGTCAACAGGTCAAAGATATAGGAACCTTCTGTCATGGCAGACTTCAAAAACTTCTTACGTGCCGGCGTATTGAAAAACAAATTTCGTACAACGATTGTAGTGCCGTTTGGCACGCCGACGTCTTTGTATTCGATTTCTTTTCCGCCGTGGATGACATACTTGATTCCGGTCAGGTCGGTCGCAGTTTTTGTAATCATCTCCGTCTGTGAGACGGCTGCAATCGTAGAAAGTGCCTCACCACGGAAACCGAGAGATAGAATGGAATTCAAGTCTTCTACATGCTCAATCTTACTTGTCGCATGCCGCATATATGCCATGCGCACTTCCTCTTTTGGAATACCGCAGCCGTTATCAGTTACACGGATAAAGGAAGTTCCGCCGTCCTTAATCTCTACTGTCACTGCAGTGGAACCGGCATCAATTGCATTTTCCAAAAGTTCCTTTACGACAGAGGATGGACGTTCAATGACTTCGCCTGCTGCTATTTTATCGATGGTCGCTTTATCTAATACTCTAATCATGTGTTATGTACCCTCATAGTTGTTCATAAACAATGGCATCGGTTACTACTGTTTCAGACGATCCTGTAATTCCTGCAGGTATAACATTGCCTTGATCGGTGTCATATTATTCAGATCCATCGTTTTTAACTCGTTGGCAATTGTCATCTCCACAGGGGAAGAAAACAGAGAAAGCTGTTCATAGTCCGAAGACTTTGTCTCTTTCTTCTTTGGCTGCTCAGAAAGCACCGGCTTGATGTCAATATCCTTTACCTTTGTTGTGATATCCGAATCAATCAGCTCATTGCAGATCTCGCGTGCCCGCTGTAAAACCGGTTCCGGCACGCCTGCAAGTCTGGCTACCTGTATACCGTAGCTTCGGTCTGCACCACCCTTGATGATTTTACGGAGAAAGACGATGTTGTCACCCTCTTCTTGTACGGCGATACAGAAGTTATTGACAGACGAAAGTTTTCCTTCTAATTCGGTCAGCTCGTGATAATGTGTTGCAAATAATGTCTTTGCGCCTAATATGTTCGGGTCAGCAATATATTCAACGACAGCCCATGCAATCGAAAGTCCGTCAAAAGTGGATGTACCACGCCCAATCTCATCTAAGATAAGAAGGCTGTCTTTCGTTGCGTTGCGCAGGATATTTGCGACTTCGTTCATCTCAATCATGAAGGTCGATTGTCCGCTTGCGAGGTCATCCGATGCGCCGACACGGGTGAAGATCCGGTCACAGAGTCCGATATTTGCCGACTGCGCCGGTACAAAGGAACCAATCTGTGCCATCAGCGTAATCAACGCTGTCTGACGCATGTAGGTAGATTTTCCTGCCATATTTGGACCGGTGATAATCGAGATACGGCTTTCTGCATTATTCAGATAAGTATCATTTTCCACAAAGCTGTCATTTGAAAGCATTTTTTCGACAACCGGGTGCCTGCCTCCCTTGATATCAATTACGCCGTCCGTATTTAATGCCGGGCGGACATAATTGTTCTTGTCAGCCACATAGGCAAGGGAACAAAGGGCGTCTAATTCTGCAATATAGCCAGCCATCTTCTGTACCCGGACAAGTGCTGCAGCAAGCGTTTCTCTTAATTCGACATAGCAGTCATATTCGAGCGCATATAGCTTATCTTCTGCGCCCAGAATCTTGCCGGATAGTGTATTTAATTCATCCGTCGTAAAACGCTCGGCATTGACTAGTGTCTGTTTGCGGATGAAATAATCCGGAACTAAGGATTTGAATGAATTTGTTACCTCAAAATAATAATCAAACACTTTGTTGTATTTGATTTTCAACCCTTTGATGCCAGTTTTTTCACGCTCTTTTGCTTCCAGATCCGCCAGCCATGTCTTACATTCGGTTTTTGCCAGACGCAGTTCGTCGATCTCATCCCGGTATCCTTGCTTGAAGATACCACCCTCCTTGATAGAAACCGGAGGGTCTTCCACGATTGCCTGTTCCAGCAGATCGTACAGATCTTCCAGACTATCGTAATCCTCATAGATTTCATTGATGCGCTCACAGGGAAGCTCCCGGAGCAGATTATAAATATCTGGCAGATATTGAATCGATGTCTTAAAGGCAAGCAAATCTCTTGGATTGGCGGTCTTCAGTGCAATACGTGTCAGCAGACGCTCCAGATCGTAAATCGTATTTAAATATTCGCGCAGTTCTTCCCGTACGATTAGTTCTTTGTTGATCGCTTCAATCGCATCCAGACGTTTTTCAATCGCATCCTTATATAAGAGTGGCTGTTCCACAAACTCACGCAGTTTTCTGGCGCCCATTGCGGTTTTTGTCTTATCGAGTACCCAGAGCAGGGAGCCGCGCTTCTGCTTATCCCGCAATGTCTCGGTAAGCTCCAGATTGCGTCTGGTTGCGGAATCCAAAATCATAAAGGAGTCTACAGAATACGTCTCAATATGGTTGATATGTGACAGGGAACTCATTTGTGTTTCAAGCAGATACTGCATCAATGCCCCACAGGAAGCCACACAAGCCGGGCTGTCCTTTAACCCGAGTCCCTCGATACTGTTGATGTGGAACTGTCGCTTTAATGTTTCTTCGTCTGTTTCTAAGTTAAAATAATAGTCCGGTGCTTCAGTATGGGATACCTGCAACCGCTCACATACGGCATGAATCTCTTCTACCTGTTCTACGCCAGCCTGATATAATACCTCGGATGGCTGGAATTTATTGATCTCATCAACGACCTTCTCAGCTTGTTGTATCTGGCAGGTCTTAAATACACCAGTTGACAGATCCGTAACGGAGATACCATAGTTCTTCCCAACATAGGAAATACACATCAGGTAATTGTTCTTGGACTCTTCCAGACTTTCGGAAGACAGATTGGTACCCGGTGTTACAATCCGTATGACCTCACGCTTTACAAGTCCTTTGGCAAGCTTGGGATCTTCGACCTGCTCGCCGATTGCTACTTTGTAGCCTTTTTTTACAAGCTGATTGATATAAGTATCTGCTGCATGAAATGGAATCCCACACATCGGTGCCCGTTCTTCCATGCCACAGTCTTTTCCGGTCAGTGTAATTTCCAGTTCTTTGGATGCCAGGATTGCATCATCAAAGAACATCTCGTAGAAATCACCGAGACGGTAAAATAAAATACAGTCTTTATATTTTTCTTTTGTTGCAACATATTGCTCCATCATAGGAGATAGCTTTGCCACGCCAATCACCCAATCCTTTCACCCATGAAGTAAAATCCCTTACAATCTGTCAGTTTTACATCGACAGTTGTTCCGATCATATCGGCAGTTCCCGGAAAATGTACCGTTACATTCTCTTCGGTTCGTCCGGTCACAAGTGATGCATCGTGGGTATTCAGTTCTTCCACAAGCACCGGTTTTACCTGCCCGTCAAATCGACGGATCTGACCGTTTGATACTTGATTTACCAATGTCAGAAGACGGTTAAACCGATCTTTGATGACGTCTTCCGGCACCTGATTATCCATTGTCGCAGCCGGTGTTCCGGTACGCTTGGAGTAGATAAATGTAAACGCCTGATCATATTTTACTTTACGGATAATATCCAGTGTATCCTCGAAATCTTCTTCTGTCTCGCCGGGGAAACCGACGATGATATCGGTTGTCAGGGAGATGTTCGGCATCTTGGCACGAATCCGGTCAACTAACGAGAGGTACTGTTCTTTCGTATAGCGGCGGTTCATGCGCGTTAATATGTTGGTGGAACCTGATTGTACAGGCAGATGCAGATGCTTGCAGATCTTTGGCTCTTTCGCCATTACCTCGATCAGCTCATCTGACAGATCCTTCGGATGACTGGTCATGAAGCGCACACGCTCGATGCCGTCAATCTTACACACGTCCGTAAGTAACTGTGGGAATGTCACGCGATCTTTTTCATCCACTTCGACAATCTTTCCGTCCTTGTATTCATAGATATTGCCATAGGAATTTACGTTTTGACCGAGCAACATAACTTCGGAAATTCCCTGCTTGGCAAGTGCTTCTACTTCTGCCAGAATCTCTTCCTTCTTGCGGCTCTGTTCACGTCCGCGTACATATGGCACGATACAGTACGTACAGAAATTGTTGCATCCGTACATGATATTGACGCCGGACTTAAATGTATATTTCCGCTTTCTAGGAAGCTGTTCGACGGTCTGTTTTGTCTCATCTAAGACTTCGATTGTCTGCTTGCCTGTCTCTAAATAGCTGTAAATAAGCTCTGCTAATTTGTAGATATTATGTGTTCCGAAGATAATATTTACGAATTTATACTTCTGTTTCAATGTCTCAATGACATGTGGCTCCTGCATCATGCAGCCACACAGACACACGATCATGTCTTTGTTTTTGTTCTTTAATGTCTTGACGTGGCCGAGATGTCCGTATAATTTCTGATTCGCATTTTCGCGAATCGTACATGTATTAAAGATTACAAAGTCAGCTGCCTCGTCATCCACCTCTTCATATCCGATCTCGTCCATGATGCCCTTTAATTTCTCTGAGTCGTGGGAATTCATCTGGCATCCAAAGGTCTGGATGTTGTAGGTAAGTGGTCGATTCAATGCTGCCTTTTTCTCAAGTACAAGTGTTTTGCACTGGTTCATGAAATAGTATTGTCTATCCGGCTCCATAGTTGGAATTGACACGCTGTTCATTTGTATTTCCTCTTTCTTATATAATTTGTGGGTGTATGTATTCCAATCCCACAATTAAATTATTATATAAGAAATCGGTTTAACTTTCAACCGATATGGCAGGAAATTTCATGAAAAAAGCCGGAAGGTTTTACGTTCCGGCTTCAAATAAGGTATGGTATGGAATTTATTTATAATGGGGCTGCGTAGTAAGGAATTACCAGCTTGGCTCCACGATAAATCGTATCATCGGTCAGGTTGTTAATAAACTTGACTTCATCGATGTATTCCTGATAACTGTTATATTCTTCGGAATAATGCTCTTCTGCAATTGTCCAGAGTGTTTCGTCTTCATCAATCGTGATGCAGGCATAATATTTCTGATTGGATGTTGCTGCTTCCGGGTTCTGCTTTTTATTGTTGACACCAAATATTATACAAATGATAAGTACAAGACTAAGTCCAAAAATTAATTTACGTTTCATAGCTGTTTCCTCCCTGTTGCTGTTTTATCTGATGAACATCTGTTCGATGATTGAATTATACAGAACATCTGTTCTTTTGTCAATACTTTTTTCGAATAAATGTTCGATTTTTCTAGGTAGGGGGGTTGAACAGGTTTATTATAAAAAAAGCGCAGTATAAACTGCGCTTTTCAGAGATTCATTATTTGAATTCAGATAAAGTTGGAATATCGGAAAGAACACCGGTGTATTCTTTTCCTTCGGTATCCGGTTCCGCATCCATATTGTTTTCCGGTGGTTGATAACGTAATGTATATCTAATAAATAGATCATCAAACCCTTTTTCTTCATAGAATGTATATACATCCTGCAAAGCGCAAAGGCATGCGTTAAGTTCTGCCTCGTTTGTATAATCAGCAATGATTTCTGCATTCGTCAGATGTGTCTGATTGTTTTCTGTGATTTCATAGGATAATATATCAGTCGGAAGCTTATCTGCATAAGCAGCAAATACACAGTCGTCATAATCATCCAACAGCATATTGGCTACGCTTTCCACGCCATAGAAGGTGTTATCCAATACATGGAATGTAATGTTGTTTTTCTTATCTTTCACAGTCCATAAAATATCCGTGTATCCATCCTCATCTTTATATTCATGGGGGATTATATCCACAGTAACTCTTCTTATGGATAACGTTTCTTTGGCATATGATTTGATATCGTCCGCGGTATACTCTTTTGTGCAGCCGGTTATGCCCACAACTATAAAAAGCAGGAAACACAAAGTCAGAATATATTGTACAAATTTTAAATGCCGGACATTTTTATTTTCGATTATTTGCTTTGTTCTTAAGCTCTTCATATTGCTGCTCCTTCATCTGCTGCACTTCACGTTCCCGCTGTTTCTTCCCGATCTGTAATGGGATTTGTGCAAGAATCAGGATAATTGTGCAGCCAATGACCATACGCAAAAAGCCTTTTCCGAGTTCTTTTATTGTACTATCCTGTCCCTCATATTGCAGTTCCTGAATATCAAGTACCTTGCCGTAGGTCTTCTTATCACAGCATGGACAATGGAATTTCTTTGCATAATGGCTGTACTTTTGCGTATTTACAAAAGCACCGTTTGATATATGGGTACGACTGCTCTTCTTATATTTTACCATAGCCGGGCGTGTAGCCTCTTTTCCGGTTACTTCATATATCGTTCCGCATTTTTCACATTGTACCTGTACGGTAAGCCCCGCAGCTTTTGCTTTGCGGACATTATGAAGTGTGATGATGAAATTCACAACAAGCCAGAGAAATAAGCATCCTCCCATGGCAATAAGTGCAATTGTCTCCAAATCCATATTACAATTTCTCCCAATCCTTTACTACCTTTACTATATATAACACTTCACAACCCGGCAAAAGGTTGCATGTAGTACGAAAATAAATTCTTAATCTGCGAGTTTCTCTAACTGCCGCATCCAGATCTGCACGGATGCGTCGCTTGGCATACGCCAGTCGCCACGTGGAGATAAGCATACACTACCAACCTTCACGCCATCCGGCATACAGCTCCGCTTGAACTGCTGGGCGAAGAAACGGCGATAGAACATTTTCATCCATTTTAAGATGGTTGCAGCATCATAGGTTCCTGCAAATGCACGTTTTGCCAGATAGAAGATCTTCTCCGGGCTGTATCCAAAACGCATGACATAGTACAGGAAGAAATCATGCAGCTCGTAAGGACCGACCGAATCTTCGGTCTTTTGCACGATGTTGCCGTGTTCATCCGGAGGAAGAAGCTCCGGACTGATCGGGGTATCGATGATATCTTTCAGGACTTCGGTACTCTCTGGAAAGATATTACATTCGATCACGCTGGCAATCATCCATTTGACAAGTGTCTTCGGGATGCTGGCATTGACGCCGTACATGCTCATCTGATCGGCGTTATAGGTACACCAGCCAAGGGCAAGCTCGGACAGATCTCCGGTTCCGACGACGATGGCACCGATTTTATTCGCATAGTCCATCAGCACCTGTGTCCGCTCGCGTGCCTGCACATTCTCATAAGTAATGTCTTTGATCTCCATATCATGTCCGATGTCCGCATAATGTGTAATACATGCATCCTTGATTGGAATTTCCTTGACTGTAATGCCAAGAGTCCGCATCAGGGTTAGGGAATTTTGATATGTGCGGTTCGTCGTGCCGAAAGCTGGCATCGTGATTCCGGTCAGATTCGTAGCAGGCAGCCCCATCTTCTTTAAGGTCTGTGCAGCCACAAGCAGTGACAAGGTGGAATCCATACCACCGGACACACCGATCACCATCTTTCCGCCACAGATGGAAAGCCGCTTTGCAAGTCCGCCGATCTGCATATGGAAGATATCCATACAACGCTTCTGACGTCTCTTTGTATCGCCCGGTGTAAATGGGTGCGGATTGACGCTTCGAAGACTTCCGTCGCTTTCAAAAGCTTCGGATACCGGAATCAGAATCTGACGCATCGAAACCGCGCTGCCGTAGGTGCCGGCACAGTCCTGATAGGTCTTTCCTTTCAGGCGGTCTGCCTGAATCCGTTCGATGTCAATATCTGCGACTAGCAGATAGTTATTTTCAGCAATCCCGCTGTTTTCGGCAAGCATCTTTCCGCCCTCGCAAATCATGCAGTGACCGGAGAAAATCAGGTCGGTTGTACTCTCGTTTGCTCCGGCGCTCGCATAGAGATAGGTGCACATCAGAGAGGTTGATTTCTCTTTTACAAGCTTCTCGCGGTATTCACGCTTTCCAATCGTATCGTTGCTTGCGGAAAGGTTTAATATCAGCTCTGCCCCGCTCATCGCCATAAATGCAGATGGTGGGATTGGCGCCCATAAATCCTCACAGATTTCTGCACCAAAGCAGAACGCATCCGGCAGATGATAGATCAGGTTATTGCCGAGCGGAATAGCATAATCACACTCCACAGAGCCAAGTAATTCAGAGGCATAGATATGATCTGTTGATAATTCCCGTGCAGAAGAAAACCAGCGTTTCTCATAGAATTCGTTGTAATTCGGGAGAAACGTCTTGACGGTGATGCCGTAGATATGTCCGCGGTATGCGGTCACAGCGACATTGTAGAGCGCATTTGCAATCGAAAGCGGCATACCGAATACAACAACCATATCACAATCTGCGGTTGTCTGTACAAAACGGGCAGCTTCTTTTCTGCTTTCTGTAAGCAGCGTCTGCTGCAGGAATAAATCCCCACAGGTATATCCGGTGACAGACAGCTCCGGGAATGTAATCAGATTGACGCCTTTTTGTTTTGCTTCTTCCACTTTTTGAAGCATCTGGTCGACATTATAAGCAGTATCCGCAACACGCATGTCCGGAACTGCGGCTGCTACACGGTAATATTGATACATCGTTTAATCCTCTCTTTCCTGCAAATCCAGCTGCAGCCCCTTCAGATAATGAATCGGTGCCCCGGATTGTGACTTTATAAAATAGGCGGGATTTAATTCCTCGTACTTAAAATTCCTTGCATGTCCCTGCTCGGCGCGGGCAAGATAGGTTTCTAACTCACACAGCCGCAGATAATAAAACTCATTGCGTGCGGTAAACATTACAAGCAAGAAGCTTATGCCCCGCTGCTTCTCAAATTGCCGCATGAAATGAATCTGGTGTTCATGGATATTCCGGAGTGGAAATGTATCTGTCGCGCACTCCTTTGCATCGAAGCAGACCGGAACGCCCTGTACCACCCCGATATAGTCGACGGTGGAATCCTTCTCGAAATAAGCAAGCTTGATCTGCCCGCTTTCCGAATCAATCTTAACAGGCGTGATCGGTGTCGGAATCTTCTGCATGAGCGCTAAGTTTTTCTCTGTATATAATTCATTGGTCAGATTGACGAGTTCCTCTAAGGTGGAACCGCGTAATCCTCTGGAATTCCATGTTGGCATGTTGCTGTGCTTTCTATTTGTTGTGCTATATTATGAAATGCAAATATTTATGGATTTTATCTTCATTGATCCATGGCATTTAGTGATTTGCCGGTAGTTTCAAACCCAGCCCATCCGCAACTTTCTGAAATTCTGCCGGCAACGGATCTGTGATTTCCGGGATATCCGGAAATACAAGTCTGCCCGCGTGGAGTAACTGATGGTTCAGATGGTATCGCTCACGAAGCTTCCGGTTTACCGCCGGATTGCCGTATTTCGTATCGCCTGCCATCGGATAGCCGAGTGATTGCAGATGCGCACGGATCTGATGCGATTTTCCGGTGAAAAGCTGTACCTGCAATAAGGTGAAACCATTTTTCGTGCAAAGCGGTGTAAATGCAGTCTCAATCATCGATGCACCGGGACTTTCATGTTTCTGTATCTTAGACTGATTCTTCTTTGTATCCTTTACGATGTAGGCTTTCTCATGGATGCGCTGTTTCATCTCTCCGGCTACGATCGTGTAGTAATATTTTTCACAGGTATGTCCCTTTAATATGCGGGCTAACGTCTGACTGCCCTTCAACGAGATTCCGGCGAGGATAATGCCGGAGGTGTTCCGGTCTAAGCGGTTGCTGATCGACGGGTGAAATGTCTCTAGCTGTTTCTCGCTTAGAATCCGCATGGAAAGGCAGTAATCAACGATTGCTTCGTTGATGGAGTAATCATTTTTTTGTGCTTTCTGTGATAAGACACCGACAGGCTTATGCACTGCTAAGATATCCGGATCCTGGTAGAGAATCTGCAGCGTGATATCCGGCTTCTGTTTGGATGCCTGTGCGGAACCATCGGATGTTGCCGAGTCAGCGGATTTGACAACGCGGAACTTTTCAATCGTCTCATCTGCCAGAAATACTTTAATAACATCGCCGCATTCTAAGATTTCGTCACCGGATGCTTTCTTGTCGTTTCTGGTGATGTTTTTCTTGCGGAGCATCTTGTAGATAAAGGAAGAAGGTGCCTGATTCAGGTATTTCATCATATATTTATTTAAACGCTGTCCGGCTTCCAAATCTGTGATGGTTAGTTCCTGCATACCGAAAGCTCCTCCTTACTTATAAACTACAGCATAAATGTATATTTTTAGCTGTTCTTTCGAATCTTACATATAGATTTTATATATGAATCTACACGCAGAACGTCAGTATCTGTTCCCGCATATGCTGATCAATTAATTTTGTCTTGTCATTCGGTTCGCCAATGCTATGAATCTTCTTCGCAAAGGTGTCCACATCTGTGTACAGGTGAACAATGTATTTGTACTTGCTGTTTGCAAGTGCCTGCTGCATGAATGACTCGTATTCCTTCTTCTCTTCCTTGAAATGTTTATCTAACGCAAGCGCGTACACACTTCCGTTTCTGACACAGACCGCATCGTAGTAATGCATCCCCTCTGTCTGTGTGATTACGAGATCGTAGATCATGTTCGTCTCGTCGGTCTGACCGTTTATCGTATCATAAACATCCTGTGGCATCGTCTGGAACTTCGCACACATAATATAAGCAATCAGAAATTTTGCAAACGGCAGGACAAGGAGTATTGCGAATACAATACCGATACGTCCGGTGTCACCAAATGCAAGCAGCATGGAAAGAATAATCGATGCAATCATAATTGCAAGGATCAATGTCACAAGCAGCTTTCCTTTTTTGTAATAATTAATATAGCCATACTGGCCTTTTTCTTTCTTTTTCATTGCAATAAGTCTGTCCTTTATTTTAGATATATCAAGCTGTTTAGTGTATGAATGGAACAATCAAGCCATGCGGAATAATCTTTGTCACAACTCGGAATGCCTTCATGACAACCCCATATGTTGATACGGTTTTTCCTTTCATTGCATCCTTTATTGCAAGTGTAACGACTTTGCCTGCATTTGCACGCAGGATAACTTTATATCCCTTGGTCTTGGTATAGCTTTCTGCGATATCAAAAAACTCGGTGTTTACCGGTCCCGGACAGACAGCGGTTACAACAATCCCATGCTTCTTCAATTCCTGATGCAGAGCTCTTGAAAACGAGAGTACATAGGACTTACTTGCAGCATAGACTGCGAAGTTTGGCTGTGGCATAAAAGCAGCGGAACTTGCGATATTAATAATATTTGATCGCTTCGCCATGTATGGAAGGGATATCTTTGTCATGCGGGTCAGAGCCTCGCAATTTAACCGGATTTCCCCAGCCAGATCTTCCTCAGAGATCTGCTCGACATAGCCCATCTTTCCGTATCCGGCAGCATTTATAAGTACACGAATCTGAGGATGGAATTTCTTCAACATTTCCTCATAAGTACCAACGGCATCTCTGTCACACAGATCAACCGGAATTGTCCGTACATGGACTCCATGCAGGGATTCCTTTAATTCATTCAACCGTTCTTCTCTTCGTGCAATCAGCCAGATCTCGTCGAGTGTGACAAAATGCTGATTGATCTGTCTGGCAAACTCTCTTCCCAAACCGGAAGATGCACCTGTGATCACTGCTATCTTCATGACATCAACCTCCATCCAGGTAAATACTTATTCTTCAAAACACCTTGGTTTGCTTTACCGAAGCCAAGTGGATATCCATCCACACACACTAATACGTAACCGTTTTTGACCGATGCATCATCGAAATCAATTGTCTCACCCTTTAAGTATTTGATGACCTTTGCATCATCCGCAGGAAGATCCAGGCAGTTATCAAATTCTTCCTTCGTAAGCGCCATTGCAAGTGACTGGCTTGGTTCGAAGCGGTTTTTCTTGATCTCGCCGACATATAAGCCGCACCGTAAGATACGGAGTCCTCGGACTGTCGGGAAGCTTTCCGGTATGTAATAGAGTTTATCGCCCGATATCTCAAACCGTTCTAGGTGAAATTCGTGCGTTGTATGCGATAAAAATTCGGTAACAGAATCCGGTAGCTTTGCACGCTTGACCGGGTAATCACCATAATTGGCACGGTTATCCCGCTCGCCCTGCTTCTTGACAAGACATACAAAATGTCCCTCGCCTTCGATCCTATGTGGCCAGAGTCTGGCACAGCGCGTCAGCGTCTCATTTCCGGTATTGCCCCATTCCGGATGTCCGTGGTCAAAGCCCTCATACGGATGGAAATCCACCAGTTCCAGACGATCATCCAACGAAAGCAGATATTCGATGGACTGCTCATTTTCAAGGGGCGCAAAAGTACAGGTCGAATAAAGCAGCATGCCGCCGGGTTTAAGCATTGTGACAACCTGATCTAAGATGCTTCGCTGCAGGTCGGCAAACAACTGATTGCCGTTATTCTCCCATGCGGTGATCATGGATGCAGATTTGCGGAACATGCCTTCTCCGGAGCATGGCGCATCGATTAAGATCTTATCGAAATATTCGTGGAACCGTTCGGCTAATTTGTAAGGTGCTTCGCTGATAATCAGCGCATTTTCTACGCCAAAAACCTCTAAGTTCTTCAGCAATGCCTTCGCGCGTGAAGCGCTGATATCGTTCGATACAAGCAAACCGGTTCCTTGTAATTTCGCCGCAAGCTCGGTGGATTTTCCACCTGGTGCGGCGCAGATATCAAGTATGCGGTCTCCTGCTTCCACAGGCAGTACATGTGCCGGTGTCATGGCAGAAGGCTCCTGAATATAGTAAAGCCCTGCAAAATAATATGGATGTTTGGATGGTTTATCTAATGTTTCATCGTAGTAAAATCCATTTTCGCACCATGGAACCGGGCGCAGATGAAATGGATTGATCTTCAGGAAATCTTCCACAGATATCTTCATCGTATTGATGCGGATGCCGTGATGCATCGGCTGTTCGAGACATGCCACATACGCATCATAATCGTCCTTAAGAAGCGTTCGCATATTCTGTTCAAAAGTAATCGGTAATTCCATGTTATAGTAGCCCTTTCGTGCCTGCATCAACATACGCGCGGACGAAGATGCCGTCCTCTCTGTATTCCTCTTCTAACAGATTTCCTGATTTGCGAATCTGCTGGATCACGCCTGCTTTGGCGTACGGAATCGTCTGTTCGATGTAAATGCGGCTCTGGTTGATGATTTCTGCAAGAATATCTGTGATTTTCTCAAATCCTTCTTCCTGCTTGGCAGAAATATATAAGGTATGATCTGCCTGAAAATCTTTGACAGCCGGAAGCTCGTCCACTTTGTCAATCTTGTTAAATAAAGTGACAACCGGTTTATCCTTCACGCCTAACTCACGTAACGTATCATAGACTGTCAGGATATGCAGGTCTGCCTGTGGATTCGAGATATCGACCACATGTAGGATAATATCAGCAAACTTTGCTTCTTCTAATGTCGAACGGAATGCATCAATCAGATGATGTGGCAGCTTGCGGATAAATCCAACCGTATCCGTCAGGATGATCTCCTGTCCGTTCGGAAGTTTATAGTTCCGGGAGGTCGGATCAAGTGTTGCAAACAGCTTATCCTCCTCTAAGACGCCTGCCTGCGTCATATGATTGAGCAGTGTTGATTTGCCGGCATTTGTATAACCGACGATTGAAACAATCGGAATATGGCTGTTCAGACGTTGCTTACGCATAACCTCGCGGTGTGCAATATCGTTCTTTAAGTCACTGGAAAGCTTCGCGATACGTTCCCGGATGATACGCCGGTCGACCTCGAGTTTCTTCTCACCGGGACCTCGTGTACCGATACCACCGCCGAGACGGGACATCACCTGTCCCATACCGATCAGACGATTGCTGCGGTATTTGAGCTGTGCGAGTTCTACCTGAAGCTTACCCTCCCGTGTTGTTGCGTGTTTCGCGAAGATATCTAAGATCACCATCGTCCGGTCCATGACCTTTGTGTCTAATTCCTGCTCCAGATTCTTCATCTGGATCGGAGATAATTCATCATCGCACACAACACCGGTTGCACCGAGACGCTCCACCATATCTCGAAGCTCCTCGACTTTACCACTTCCAAGGTAGGTTGCTTTCTCGACGGAATCCTTGTTCTGGATCATACGTCCAAGTGTTTCGGCACCGGCAGTTGCAACCAGCTCCTCCAATTCATCCAGATTGGCCTCCACATTTTCCCCGTTGTCCAGATCGACAGCGAACAATATAACCTTTTCGAGTTCTTCTTTGTTTTCGTACATACTATATCCTTTTTAGTTTACATAAATATATTATTGTTACTCGGTTGCACTTGCATTCTCCGGTTCGGAATACAGATGGTAACGATCGTTGACCGGAACCTCGTTCAAGTTAACACGGGTATCCAGGTAGGCATATAAATCCTGCCCATTTTGATCTTCCGGGTACCTGGCAATATAGGAAGTGGCACGTGAAAAAGCTTCCGTATAGTTTTGCAGCTCTTTATAGCACATAATCTGTGCATACAGAATCTCCTGCAGGTAGTCACTTTCTCCGGCGGATTCACCCTGTGTCAGATAGGTCAACGCCTGGTTATAGTCTTTGGTATCGTAGTAATAGGATGCATATTTATAATTCACATAGGCATCGATTCCTTGATAGTTTGCGTAGATATCCAGGTATTCTTTCATCTTATTGTAGTTTTTTTGATTTTCATAACAGATGGCTGCGTAGATGCTGATATCTTTATGTCCGTTTTCTACAGCTTTTGTAAAAGTTGCAACTGTGGAAACATAGTCTCCTTGTTGATAATTGCCAAGTGCATGGGACAGATCCGTCAGATATGAAAGCTGTTCCTTATCATATCTGGAAACCGGATATTTTTTCTGTATGTTCAGATAGGTAAGCTCTGCATCGGAAAATTGCTGAAGCCGCATCATGCAATCTGCTTCATACATCAGAATATCTACATCTATGGAATCCGAAAACCATTGTTTTTCGGCATAGGCTTCCTTGAATCTGTCCAAAGCCTCCTGATAGTTTCCAGCTTCATAGAGGGAAACGGCTTCCTTGCGGATGCTTTTTTTGTGTGAAAAAATATTCACACAGAAAATTACAAATGCAAGGAGCATGACGCCGAGACAGATCAGATGGAAACGGCGGATGCGCAACTTTCTCTCGCGTCTGCGACGCGCCATCTCCCGTTCGTATGGTCCTTTTTTCATATGTTTATCTGGTTTACTCATATGTTTCTATCTTTCTACTTCTAATTTAAAATATCCAATGGATTTTCGGTTGTTGTTTCACTTGTTGCACCGGTATCTTCCGTTGTCAGACTTCCGTCTTCGGAAGTTGTGACAGCTGTTGGATCAACTGCCGGTGTGGCAGAGGTCGTAGTTGCTGTGGATACGGTACCTCCGTTTACAAGAGTGTAGAACTCTTCCAATGTCAGATTGTTTGTTGTCATAAAGACAGCAGCGTCTCTTCCAACATAACGGAAATGCCAAGGTTCATAGTTATGTCCTGTAATACTTTCCTTGCCTTCCGGATACCGGACAATGAAGCCGAACGAAGAACAATTCTGCATCAGCCACTGGTTCGTCGGAAGCTGGGAAACAACAGCAGCATCTAACTCCGCAACATCATGAGCCGTTACATCGAACGCAAGACCGGTTGCATACTCTCCACTGCCCTCTGTATCTGCACTGATATAACCAGCCTTGATCGTATATTCACTTCCGGCAGCATTACATGCTTCCAGCATTGCAAGCAGGTCATTGTAGATACGTTCATCTACGATATACCCACTGTTCAGGGTATGCTGTTCAAATGTATATCCGGCCGGAATCGGATTCGTATCATTGACAAGCATCAGATAATCCTGGTTATTCTGATAGATATAAGTTGCCTGTTCCCGGAGAACTGCCTGTGGATCCACCTGTTCAGTTGTGGAAGCTTCCGTTGTAGACTCTGTTGTTGTCGTTGTGGCCTCCTTTTTTTTCCCAGATACACCATGGATGAGTAAAATCAACAAAATAATAAAGATTACGACACCGAGTACAGTATAAAAAAGTAAGCTGTAATCTCCGGCTTTCATATGTTTTTTCACTCGTCTGATATGTTTGCGGATAATCCGGTAAAGCTTTTTGAACAGTTTTTTCAGATGCTTATAAACAAACTTCAAAAACATCCCAATGTAGTGAAAGACATATGCAAAAAACAGACCTATGCCCTGAAAAAATACTTTTGCATATTTTTTAATATTTTCCCAAACTTCATTTTTTCCCATAAGTACCCTCCCGTTTTTTATAAGATATCAATGTATTCTCCTGCTAACGCTTTATTCATGCTTCGCACAGCACAGAATTTTCCACACATGGAACATGTATCTTCATGCTCCGGACTTCTGTCTGCACGGATGGCTTTGGCTGTTTCGGGATCCAATGCACACTCCCATTGTTTATCCCAGTCTAATACCCGGCGGGCATCCGCCATTTTATCATCGATATCACGTGCACCACGTACACCTTTAGCGATATCAGCTGCATGGGCGGCAATCTTTGATGCAATGATTCCCTGCTTGACATCATCGACATTTGGCAATGCCAGATGTTCTGCAGGTGTTACATAGCATAAGAAAGCGGCACCGGCCTGTGCGGCGATCGCACCACCGATAGCTGCGGTAATATGATCATATCCCGGTGCAATATCGGTTACCAGAGGACCAAGTACATAAAATGGAGCTCCCATACAGATCGTCTGCTGAACCTTCATATTGGCCGCAATCTGATCCATCGGTACATGCCCCGGTCCCTCCACCATGACCTGTACATTTTTCTCCCAGGCACGCTTGGTAAGTTCTCCGAGCCGGACTAATTCTTCAATCTGGCAGACATCCGTTGCATCCGCCAGACAGCCCGGACGACAGGCATCTCCAAGGGAGACAGTTACATCGTATTCGGCACAGATATCTAAAATCTCGTCATAATATTCGTAAAAAGGATTTTCCTCTCCGGTCATCGTCATCCATGCAAAGACAAGGGAGCCGCCACGGGAAACAATGTTCATCTTCCGTTTGTGTTTTTTGATCTGGTCGATCGTCTTTCTTGTGATACCACAGTGCAGTGTTACGAAATCCACTCCATTTTCTGCGTGCAGGCGCACCACATCGATAAAATCCTTTGCGGTAAGTGTTGCAAGATCACGTTGATAATGAATGACCGAATCATAGATTGGAACCGTACCAACCATAACCGGGCATTCTGCGATCAGCTTTTTACGGAACGGCTCTGTATTTCCGTGGGAGGACAGATCCATGATGGCATGTGCGCCAAGATTGACTGCTTCCATTACTTTTTTCATCTCAATATCGTAATCCTTGCAATCTCTGGAGATGCCGAGATTGACATTGATCTTCGTCTGAAGCATGGAACCGATACCTTCCGGATCCAGACAGGTATGTAATTTGTTCGCCGGAATGACAACCTTTCCTTCTGCCACGAGTGGGAGTAATTCATCCTCACGCATATGCTCCTTTGCTGCAACCCTGGTTAGCTCCGGTGTGATAATGCCCTTTCTGGCAGCATCCATCTGTGTTGTATATTCTCTCATTGAAACCTCCTGTTATGTCAAGCTATAGCTATTCTGGTCATAATTAATCAAAGTATAACATAGATTTTCGATAAATACAAACAACTGCACCCATAAATTCATCATTTACAGGTACAGTTATGCCCTATTTGATATCATATAGTTCACGCAGCTCGTTTGCGGCAGCTTTCATTGCAGAAGAAAGCTCTCTGGAGGAAATGATCTGACAGCCGGCACCACGTGTGATTGTCTGGATCAGTCCGTCCGAAGTGGCAACGATCATCTGATATTTTTCTTCATTTTCGTGCGTATATGCTTCGATAAACTGATCAGCAGTCTGGTTTTCCTTTGTATGTACGATCTCAATATCTTCCTGCACAGCCGTACTGCCGTGGTTCCCCTTTACTTTATAACCGTCAAAGACAATCAGTGTTTTTATACCGGTAATGCCTTGATAGTTTGATAACAGAGAAATAAGCTTATCTTTTGCGGCATCCAGATTTGTTTTTGAAAGTGCTGTCAGTTCTTCCCAAGCAAAGATCACATTGTAGCCATCTACGATCAGACGTTTCTCTTTTGGTGTGACGATTGCCTTCGATGTTTTTGCAGTGTAAGTCTCCGTGTGCCGGACAATTTTCTTTTTATAGACCTGCTTTTTGGCATTCTGGTTTGCCGTCTGACCGGACAAAATTGCATCAATCTCATCTAATCCAATCGAATAATCAAAGCTTTCCCGGCTGTGGACGGTATATTCTGCCTGCGTCTGTTCAGAGTCCGAAGCATCATTGACATGCATATAGGCCTTTACCTGATCCCAAGGGACGAGAAAGCCGGAACCATGTGCACAGAACACAGACGAGGTTGGGTTATGCAGATCTGCTTCCGGATCATATGGATGGGACTGTATGACTTCTTCTTCATTGTGGCATGGCATGTAGCCACGGAAGCTCACATGGAATTCCCCCTGTCCTTTCGTAAATGCACGTACATGAAGCTGATAATCACGCAGAGTAGCGACCGGGCCATGTCCCCGGATGACCGTGTGATTTCCCATCTGTTCCGGTGCATCCATAACTGCATATAACGTCTGTAAATCAGTCATGGCACGTCCGATCATATCACTGGGAATCTCAAGTACAAAATCATATTCCGGTTCAAGGATGATGGTACCGGATTCCATTAATCCCTGTCGGACAGCGCGATAGGTTGCCTGACGAAAATCTCCACCCTCGGTGTGTTTTGTATGTGCCCGTCCGTTTATCACGGTAAAATGTACATCGGTTAATGGTGCACCAATCTTTGTTCCGCGGTGCGTTCGTTCCAGTAAATGAGTATAGATCAGGCGCTGCCAGTTTTTTGCGAGGACATCTTCGCTGCAGTCAAGAGATGCATCGACACCACTTCCCTGTTCCGCAGGTTCGATACGGACATGTACCTCGGCGTAGTGACGCAATGGTTCAAAATGACCGACACCGATGACAGGCTGTGCAATGGTTTCTTTGTATAAAATTTCACCGCTGTCAAAGGTTGGTACAACGCCACAGCGTTTTTTGATCAACTGTGTCAGAATCTCAATCTGAACCGGTCCCATCAGCATGATCTGAATTGTTTCCGTCTGTTCATCCCAGGAAAGATGCAGTTCCGGCAGTTCCTCGTCCAGATCTTTTATTTTAGTGTACATCAGACGTGTGTTGACAGCTTCATCAAAGGTGATTGTATAGGAAATCACCGGTTCGATGCATTGCATCGGATTATCTGTATAATCTCCGATGCCATCTCCTGCCTGTACGGATTCCAATCCGGTAACACTGCATATCATACCTGCGGAGACAGTTGGGACAGTCTGATAGGCTTCCCCACTGTAAATCCGGATCTGTGTAACTTTTTCGTCTCCAATCGCATCCCGGACAGATAAGGTTCCCTGCATCACCTTGATATGGGCAAGCCGGTTTCCTTTTTCGTCGCGTGTAATCTTATAGACGCGGGCTCCAAACGGCTTAGCTGCTTTTGCCTGATACGCATCGAGCGTATAAGAATCGAATCCCTGCAGCAATGCGTCTACACCGATTCCTTTTAATGCACTTCCAAAGAAACACGGGAATACCTGACGTGAATGGATCATCGACTGCACGATGGAATCCGGTAAATTTTCCTGTTCCATATATTGATTTAGGATTGCTTCTTCTCCGGAGGCAATCGCAAGATTTTCGTACATATCTTCCGCGCGGGATACTTTTTCATTGTGGTAATCAGAGAATGCGACAATGCGGTCGGATAATGTCTGCAGCTTAGACAAAAGCTTTGACTGCACAGTATCCGGCTGGTCCATTTTATTTACAAAGAGAAATACCGGAATCTGATATTCCTTCAACAGCCGCCAGACTGTTTTGGTATGTGCCTGTATTCCATCCGAGGCGCTGATTACAAGGATGGCATAGTCGAGTACCTGTAATGTCCGTTCCATTTCAGCTGTAAAATCAACGTGTCCCGGTGTGTCTAATAAGGTGATACGTGTATCAGAAGTTAAAAGCTCTGCCTGCTTGGAAAAAATCGTAATTCCACGCTGCCGTTCCATTTCATCATGATCGAGCAATGTGTCGCCGTTATCGACACGCCCTGCGTGTTTTCGGGCTCCTGTTTCATAGAGAAGCTCCTCGGAAAGCGTTGTCTTTCCAGCATCCACGTGAGCCAAAATACCAATGGTAATATGTTTCTTTTCTGCGGTTGTTTCCGTCATCGAAACGCCCTCTCTTTTCTTTTGATATCATGAAATTTATCATAGCACAGATTTTTATAAACGTCGATATCTGAATCAGGAAGAAACGATACCAAACATAAGCCCTAGATTGTGCTTTCCGGAACACTCGCATTGGCGCAGAGTCTGCCCCACCCTTCCGAAAAGTTCGGAACCTGATTTCTGCCGGGTAAAGGATTTGCGGCGGCAGTCAGATATGCTTTGAGCCGTTCCCCGTATAGAAAAGGATCGTTCCCATCTGTGATCCCCCATTGCATCAGATTGGCTGCTGCTGCAGAGACAAATGGTGTTGCAAAGGAAGTACCGCTTCGCAAGGTGTAGCCACCACCTGCATTTGCAACAAGGATATCGACACCGGGGGCAATGACATCCGGTTTTTGCACATTGCCACCACCTTTTCCGGAAAATGGCGCAAGACTCAGTTGCATCTGGTTATAGGCACCGACACTGATCACGCTTGACAGGGAAGAAGGAACTGTTAAAGAAAGTTCAGAAGTCGGAATTTCAAATTCTACAACTGCCGGTGTGGAGGCGGCAACCGGAAGCCAGGCATGAATCTGATAGGACTGATTCTGATAGGGAATGATTGTAAGATCCCAATATCCGTAAGGGATTGGATTCCCCTGAAATTGAATAAATATTTCACGATTCACATTGTATGGTGAAGGAAGTCCGATCTGTACCGATATTTTTGATGTGTTGGATAATTCCTGATAAAAATACCCCTGTCTGTCAGAATCATAATATGCGGAGGTGTTTCCGGAAGGGGAATTAAATCGAAACAGAAACCGGAAGCCCCATGCAAACCAGAGCTGTAAATTAAAGATCTGCAAGCTCTCTCCGACTAAAAAGCCGATATGCTGCAGCATATTTCCTTCTATGTAGCGGTGGCGCCCGGTATTCCCCTCATTTCCTGTTCCGGTTACGATTGTGATTTTACCGTTGGCACGTAATGTTTCCAGATAAAGTTCCACGATTGCATTTCCCTGATGATCGCCATAATTATTGCCGTAACTTAAATTTAATACCAGAGGCAATGTCTGCTGCATGGCGTAACGCACAACATAATCCACCGCACATAAAAATGCAGCTGTATTCGGAAGGGTTGCAACACCAATTATATCTGCATCCGGACTGAGTGCGGCAACAATGCTTGCAACTGCGGTGCCATGTCCGCTTGTATCCAGGGGGAAGGAAGAAATATTGCGCTGCATGACTGTACCAAGCTGTGCCTCGGAGTATTGGGTGCCAAAACCATATGGCTCCGGGGAATTGCCGGATTGTGCCTGATTCCAGTATGAACGAATCCGATATGTTCCATCTTCGCGAAGAAATGCCGGATGGGAAAGGTCAATACCGGAATCGATAATACCGACAAGCACGCCGTTTCCACGCAGAAGTTGTTCTGTTTTATCATACATTGGAAAACATGCAGAGATCCGGCTATTTACAGAGACCGCCTGTTCGTATTCCATCTGGTGTGTGATATCAATATAAAGAATCTGCGGCTGTGCGGCCATCTGCAGGATGGCTTCCTTTGCTGCGGTTCCAACTGCAAACCCATTTAAAAGTGGAATCATCGAAATGGCAGTTTGACTCTGAATGTCAGGGAAACTGCCGAGATACCGGAGAATAATTGTATATTGTCTGTCGGATATTGCGGTTTGTGATCCATCGTTTTCCTGACTCAGAACGAGTGAAAGGCCGGTACTGATCTTATCCTTTGAACTGACAACACTATCCATAATTCTCTCCTATTCTCTATTTTATTTATAATTATGTGAAATACAGTCGAACGGGAATGTCGAATATACTTGGAATTTTACGAAATCAAAATACGAAATGCGACATAGTTTTCAGAAGTAATTCTATATAATACACACGAACAAGTAAAGGAGGTGAATATGACATACATTGTTTATGCCGATGTATTGTTCGTGTATCATGTGCTGATCCAGTTAGCACTCCTTTTTATGATACAGACAATTCTTGGGCATACCATAAGAATCTTTCGCACGCTGAGCTGGTCGATTCTTATGGCAGCTTTATCAACAGGTATTTTTTTGATAACGATATCAAGATGTACTCTCTATTACATAATATATGCCACAAGCTACTTTTTTATGACATATTTTTTTACAAAATCCTGCAGACTTCATACATCCATGTTAGTAACAGGAGTGGTTGTGCTTGCCTGCTGTATCTGGTTTGCCGGGATGATGCAGATTTTTTATATACGGAATGAGTATGCCCTGCACAATCCATGGTTTTATATGTGCTGTACCTTTTCTGTTCTGACCTGTCGTATCGGGCGGATGATTTATGACCGGAAACAGCAAAGAAAACATACATATCAGGTAGCACTGATCCTTCCTGGTGCTAAAATATGTGCGCACGCATTTGTGGATACCGGAAACCGGTTACAAAATCCATATACCGGAAAACCTGCAATTATTATAAATTATCGTTTGTTGAAAAATTATCTGCCAGAACAAAGCTATGAAAACCTGGAACAGTATCATAGAACCGGAAAATTTCCGTATTTGCAGATAAACGGAACCGGAAATCTTCATTTTTTCCCGATTCCTTATCACACAATTGGAAGCCGGTTTTCCATGATGCCGGCAATCATGGTTCCTGAACTTTTGTATGAAAAGGAACAGACACGTTTTTTTTCTGTGACAGCAGGAATCAGCCGGGACGTGTTTTTGGGAAATCAGTATGAAGTATTACTACATGAAAAATTACAACCTATGAAGGAGGAACCAGCATGATTAGCATCGTCAGCAACAATATGATTCGCTTTAATATCAAAAGTATTGCGAATTATCTTTTATTTCCAAAAAATGAAGTTCATTATATCGGAGGCGCAGAGATCCTTCCGGCACCACTCTCGACAGAGGAGGAAACCTTGCTTTTAACACATCTGGATGATGATGTTCTGGAGGCGAGGCAGACGTTGATTGAGCACAACCTGCGCCTGGTTGTTTATATTGCCAAGAAATTTGACAATACCGGTGTTGGCGTGGAGGATTTGATTTCGATTGGCACGATTGGACTGATCAAAGCCATCAATACCTTCAAATCCGACAAAAATATTAAATTAGCCACCTATGCCAGCCGATGCATTGAAAATGAAATTTTGATGCACCTGCGACGGAATTCACGTATCAAAACAGAGGTATCCATTGATGAACCGTTGAATGTCGACTGGGATGGAAATGAACTGCTGCTATCGGATATTCTTGGAACGGAGGAAGATCTGGTCTATAAGGATATTGAAGATGAGGTGGATCTGAATCTACTGGAGCAGGCAATGGATATCCTGAGTGATCGGGAGCGCACGATTATTGAGCTTCGTTATGGAATCGGTCATGATGATGAGGAAATGACACAAAAGGAAGTTGCGGATTTACTTGGAATCTCGCAGTCTTACATTTCAAGATTGGAGAAAAAAATCATCCGGCGGTTACGAAAAGAAATGATCCGGCTTGGATGAGATTTAGAACTTTGCACATTTTGTGCACACCAATAATGATTCTAATTACAAAAAATGCGGGAATCCTTAAGTTATAAGGACTCTCGCATTTTCATTCAATGCCGGTGGCGGGACTTGAACCCGCACGATGTTGTCATCAACAGATTTTGAGTCTGCCTCGTCTGCCAATTCCGACACACCGGCGGAACAGTTGATAATATATCACATTATACGTCTAATGTCAATTGATTTTTTTCGCAACCACAACAAATCTTCCGTTGTCTGTATGATAGGCGCAGGTTGATAATGTAAGCAGCGAATCTCCGTAAGACGCCCTAGTTTCAACCGAATATCCGGTTAATGCTTTGCATCCGGAAACATACTGGTTAAACGCGGTTTTATCTTCCGCATTGAAAAACTGGTAATAACGGAAGCCCTCTTCCCCTTCTGCTAATATGTGGGTGCGGAAAGCTGCAATTACCTCATACGTTCCATTCCCATATATGGTATCGAACTGAATATATTTGTGATTTTTATAAAATGCTTCATCCTCATATTTCAGCAGGTCGTGAAACATTTTCCCGGTTTTCATATTGTGTCCGTATATTATTATATTGTCCGAAGGTTTTTGTACATTACTGTCCAGATCGACAAACAGCGTGCCGGCATTGCTGTACGCTCCATAGAAATCCCGATGGATATAATATTCTTCATCCTCCGGAGTCTGCATAACCGGATAATCAATGTTCGTATCCTCTATGGATAACCAGCCGATAAAATCCTGATTTTTACGATACAGGGAAGCAAAGGATTTCTGGACATGGGTTCCGTTGATATCTACGAATTCCAATCCGGGTTCTGCATCACCGGCGGTTGCCACGTAGACAACCTCCTCTTCTCCGACCGGAGTATCAATCATTGCTTCCAGCTCCTGAAACTGATCTTCGCTTTTCTTGCTCTGTAGAAAATAATACGCAAGATACCCTGCAGAACCAAGAAAAATACAGATCAATACGGCCAGACATAAATTATATAAGATACGTTTTCTCTTCTTCATAATTCATTAAAAATATTTTTTGCTTCCCCACAGATTATTCTGCTTCAAAGCGGTATATTCCTCATAAGCCTGATCTAATATCTGTTTTTCGTTTGGAAATTTTAATAAGTGATAGGCTTCGTGATACTTATAGTACCCGGAATCCATAAAATATTCTTCCCTCTGTGGCTTGCTGTAATAGCTGTCCGCCATCATCAGATACCAGTGTACATCCTTGTTTACGACATCATAAGAGGTGTTAAACGTATAGTTGCTTTTTCCAACGTATTTGATAATCTGTGCGCTCACGCCGGTTTCTTCTTTGACTTCCCGAAGTGCAGTTTCGTTGTGCTGCTCGCCCTCTTCAACGGTTCCTTTCGGAAGAACCCAGCCTTCGTATTTATTCCTGTAATTCTTATATAACAACAGGATTTTTCCTCGAAAGATTACCACACCACCACAGCTTGTTGCTTCTATCATTGCAATTCCTCCTGCTTATTCCATTGGTGTGTCCCAAAATTGAATTTATTATAGCAGATTCTATAGGATGCCGCAAGGCAAACTATTTGCTGTAGTATGCATCAAACACCTGTCTGGCAACCCAGGCACCTGTAACCCCGGTCACATTAGACTGTTCTGTGATTGCACAGACGACAATATCCGGATCATCCGGGTTGGAGAATCCGACAAACCAGGAGTTGCAGTTTCCTTCGTTATCAAATTCTGCTGTACCTGTCTTACCGGTTACCTGATAAGAAAGTCCGGAAAAATAACCGGATCCGGTTCCATATTCGCAGACACCTTTCATGTAATCGGTCAGAACATTGGCTTCGTCTGCTGTCATCAGAGTACCGGCTTCCTTTGGGTGAAAGGTTTTGATTTTTGCACCGTCATCATTTTCAATCGAATCAATTGTATATGGCTTCATCAACACACCGTCATTTGCAATTGCAGACATGATCATGGCGTTATGCAACGGTGTAATCTTTGTGTCTCCCTGTCCGATTACAGTCTGCGGGATTGCGTCATCCGGCGAATCTGCGGAAATCTTAAACTGGGAAGAATTATATACACCATCATATGGCAGATTCTTGTTAAACAACAGTTCCTCAGCGGTGGAACGGTAAGATCCTTTGTCCAAAGTTTCACCAATTGTTGCAAAGCTGACATTGCAGGAATATGCAAGGGCATCGGCTAAAGACAAATCTCCGTGGGCTTTATTGTTGCTGCACCGGATTCCAACTCCGGAGAAGATGGAATCTCCGTCGCAATGAAACTGATAGCTTCCATAGGTAGACGGATTTTCACGAATAAATTCCAGTAAGGATACAACCTTAAAGGTAGAACCGGGAGCATAGAGTCCCTGTGTGGCACGATTCAAAAGAATCGTACTTTCAGATCCTTCCTCTGTCTGCAGATAACTCCAGACATTTTCGATATCGTTTGGATCATAATCCGGCTTTGAAACCATACAGAGGATTTTACCGGTGGATGGTTCAATCGCTACAACTGCTCCCTTACAGCTGCCAAGCGCATTGTAGGCAGCCGCCTGCAAATCATAGTCGACAGTTGTAATGACATTATCCCCGCGGTTTTTTACTTCTTTGAGTTCCCGGTAAACCCGTTCAAATATATTGATATGGGAACGAAGCATATAAAAATTACCTGCAAGCTCCAATCCGGCTTTGCCGTACTCATCGTATCCGACCAGATGTGAAAACATGTTGCTGTATGGGTACGAACGGTTGGTATTCCCGGCTTCGTCCGTCTCACTTGTTGCAATCACAACTCCATCGCTTGTAATGATGTCGCCTCGTTCGACAGTACGTGCAAAAGAATCCTGTCGTACATTTCTGGAGTTTGCAATTACGGTTTCCGCCTTAAACTGCATGAAATAAATGACATAGGCAATCATGCCGACAAACAATGTTACCATCATATAGGTGATAACAATGATTGGCCGGTTCTTGATCTTGTTCTTTTTAATTCGCTGTTTTTCCTTCGCGATCAACTCTTCTTCCGGTGTTAACGGCTGATTCCTGTTCGCGGAGTTTCTGTCTTGCTTTTTCTTTTTCTCGCTCATATTTCACTGCCTCACTACTACTTATTACATATACCCCCTGTGCAACTGCAAATATGATCAGGGTACTTAATACAGAACTGACACCATAGCTTACAAGTGGAAGTGTCACACCAGTAGATGGTATGAACTTCGTTACTCCTCCAAGGTTTAAGAAGCACTGAACAATATAGATGCTTGAAAAACCAAGTGCCACATATTTGTAAAACGGCTCTTTGCATTTCATTGCCACATTGGCAAAAGATATAAAAATACTTACAATAACTAAAATCATAGCCAGTCCGAATATAACGCCTAACTCCTCGCAGATTGCGGAAAAGATGAAATCGCTTTCACTGACCGGGATACTTCCTGCCGCACCCTGTGTCAAGCCGGAGCCTGCATAGCCACCGGTTCCGATTGCAAAAAGTGACTGGGCAAGCTGATATCCGCCACCGTCAATATCGGCAAATGGATTCTGCCATGCATGAACACGGACCATGACATGCTGGAACAGAGAGTTTTTAAACAGCGCGTATCCAAGCATGACGGCACCCGCGCCAAGTGAGATTCCTCCGACTAAAAATACCGGTCGTGAGGTTGCCACATATACCATCAATACATAGGTTATGTAGAAAATCACAGCTGCTCCCAGATCCTTTTCCAAAACCAGAACGCCCATGAATGCAGCTGAAATAATTGCATTTACAAAAAGCTCCTTAAATGTGCTTGCCTTGACCAGCATAGATGCAACAAAGAATACAAATAAAATCTTAACAAACTCCATAGGCTGTATGGAAAGACTACCAATCTGAATCCAGTTTCTCGAACCGTACTTCTCACTTCCGAGTCCTGGAATGAATACGGTAAGCAGGAAAATCAGGCCAATGACTCCGTATAAAACACCGCAGTCTTTCATTTTTTTCCATTTGAGCATGATATACGGTATAAATGCGGTAATAACAAGTCCGACGGTTGCAAAGATAAACTGCTTCACAGCCAGATTGAAATTCAGACGTGTCAGCATTGTGTAACCAATCAATAGCAGAAATGCCGCGTTGTTTGTCAAAAGACGGGAAGAATCCTTATATATGCTGTGATACAAAACCATATACAGGATAGCAACAAAAATCTGTGCAGCATAAAAAATCAGAATCTTTAACTGCCCCAGCCGCAAATACAGGATCAGATAACATAGAAAATGGATGACAAACACATATCCGATCTGTTTATTCAATTTCTTCCGCTTTTGCTCTTCGTTTTTTGACGAGAGCACAGAAAAGCATTTCACCGTATAAAGTACCATAAAAAGCAGTACAAGGTACTTGGATACTTCACAAATAATATTGATCATTACAATACACCTCGGTATAAATGTCCGCTTGTCTTCTCTCCGATATCCGCAGTGTCTCCGGCAAATGTACGAAGAATCTGTCGTACACGTGTTTCTGGCTCGATTGTAAAATGAACCATATAGCCTTTGGAATGCAGCCTTGAGAATGCAGGCGTTTTATATTTATCTAATATAGAGTATGGCACTTTGTTGTAAATAACATTGTAGCACATCTGACAGTTCGTGCCGGCATAAAACCGGTTTCCCATTTCGTCCGTTACAGCTAATACCGTATCTTCTTTTTTACAGCCATATTGCGTCTTTTGCAGACAGTTTGCCGTAAGCATCACCGGCTGGTATTCATAAAGCGTCAGACATAAAGCTTCATTGGAGATATCGTCAAGTTCTTCAAGCTTTAATTCGCGTGGTGTCAGAAATGTAACCATGCGGTCACCGAAAAACTGTCTGATAAATCCATGTGCCAGACGGTTATAGCAATACAAGCTCGCATCACATAAAATATGGCAATCCTCCGGAAGTGTCTGACTGGTAACGATTGCCAGTGCATCTATATTTCTAATATATATACCACGGATTCCGGATTCTTGCAAATCCAGAGAACTGTTATCGTGGATGATATGTGGTAATTCTACATAAATCCGGATAGAATCCGGAACCATATCCCTGCATTGATCATACATGGAAACCGGTATTGTTATGCCAGTTACGTTGGATGCCATGTGTGGGAGTTCTTCTAATGTAACATATAGTTGTTCCATTGTGGATATGCCCAAGATCAGCGTATCGCCGGCAGCCTCTGATATATCTGTATCCTTCACGGATGTGTACATTTCGTATACAGAATCCCATGGAAGCTCAACCGGTGCAACACGTGCATGCGTTTTTTCGATAATTGTCTCCATCGCAGTAAGCAGGGAACGTCTCAGTTTTTTCAATACGCCGTTTGGTAAAAAGGCATTGGAATCAAAGGTGCATTGAAAGGTCTCTAATGCATATTCTGTATTTCCAAGCTGTGCAAACGGTTTTTTTATTGCGTCTTCGGATGTTTCACCCTGCCGGCTTGGCTCCACCTGCATATCTGTCAAAGTTGCTGTATAAGTTTTGGAGTTTAGCTTTAAGCTTATGGATGCAGAAAGTGGTTCTCCGATTCTTGCAGAGACAGCAATCGTGATTGGAAGCTTTTTATATTGATCGATATAGTCCTCCTGCACATGCTGCAGGATCTTTGGACATTTAGTGCGATATACAAGCTGCTCTTTTTGTAATTGCTTTGTCTTTGGACAATTTAATGTCAGATACTGCCCTGCATTTCCTTCTTTCGAGGAAGTGATTTCTACAATTTCACCGGATTTTGTCGATAATTCCAGCACATCCTGCCGGAAGACAGCTTCTGTAAGCTTAAGGGTGATGGTTCCATTTTCAATGCGTTCCAGTCTGCCAACCGCAACGCCCTGGTTGTTTGGACGCGTTTTCGATATCATATCGGCTCCGTTATGCCGGAAGAAATATCCATCAGAGAATCCGCCACGATTATAAATGTTTGCCAGTTCGAATGTCAAATCCTCCGCCTTTTTCTTATCGAATTTTCCTTGCAGATAATCGTCGGCTATCGTACGGTACGCATGCACAGTGGAAGCAACATAATATGCATTTTTCATACGGCCTTCAATCTTTAATGAATCAATGCCGGCCTCAATCAGCTCCGGAATCAATGATAACGCACACATATCTTTCATGGACAATAAATAGCTGTTATTATAACACTTGCGGCAAGGCTGGGCACAGCGTCCGCGATTTCCGCTTCTGCCACCTGCAAGAGAACTCATCAGGCATTGCCCACTGTAAGAGTAACACATTGCACCATGTACAAATGTCTCAACCTCAATATCCACCTGTTCCTTTATCGTGCGGATTTCTGCCAAAGACATCTCCCGTGCAGTTACCACGCGGGAAGCTCCCTGTGCTTTCATTAAGGCTGCACCGTAAGCAGATGTAATATTCATTTGTGTGCTGCAATGGATTGCAATGTCCGGAAACTGTTTTTTGACATAAGAAAAAACACCGAGATCCTGAATGATCAGGGCGTCTCCGCCAATCTCATAAAATGGTTTGATATAATCGTATAATGCAGGTAATTCCGCCTGCTTTAACAGTGTATTGACAGTTAAATATACTTTCACACCATGTAAGTGTGCATAGGTCACTGCTTTTTGAATCGTATCCTGATCAAAATTTGTCGCATATGCCCTTGCACCAAAAGAATTGCCGCCAATATAGCAGGCATCTGCGCCTGCGTGTACAGCGGCAACTAAAATTTCATACGAACCACAAGGTGCAAGTACTTCAATTTTGGAGGTTTTGTTATTCATTTCGGTTTTTCTCTGCCTCTAACTGAATAATCTTTCTTTGTAATGCATTGATCTGCTCTTTGTATTCTTCAATCATACGAGCAGAGCTTTCGAGTTTGATCTGTGATTCAATCACCTCGTGACGAAGATCATATAACTGCTGTTCCTTGTTGCTGTCTTCGGTCACCATCGAATCTGCCTGATTTTTCGCCTTGAAATAGTCATCGGCAATATTTAAAGCAAGCAAAATTCCCTGATACTCGGTATTCATACGGCGATACTGATCAGATGTTTTGCATTCTGCAATCTTGCCGTTGATATAAGTTGCAACATTCTGAAGATAATCTTCCCCTTCATATCCGCTTAATGTATATACCTTCCCGTTGATGACAACCGGGATATCTACTTTATTTGCCATATTCCTATATCTCCTTTGTTATTCTATCAGATTTTCCAATCCAAAATGCCGGTAACAATGTTCCGTTACAATTCTACCACGCGGCGTGCGATTTATAAAGCCATTTTTTATCAAATATGGTTCATACACCTCTTCTAAGGTTCCGGAATCCTCACCAATCGCTGCAGCCAGCGTATCTAAGCCAACCGGTCCACCGCCGAATTTATGGATCATTGTCTCTAAAATATTCCGGTCTGTGTTATCGAGTCCCATAGAATCGACTTCCAGTCTGTCCAGTGCGGTTTTTGCAACTTCGTAATCAATGGAACCGTCCCCCTCTACCTGTGCAAAATCGCGGACACGTTTTAATAAACGGTTCGCAAGTCGCGGTGTACCTCTTGAGCGTTTGGCGATTTCCAGGGCACCTTCGTCGTCGATATGGACGCCGAATACGGAGGCAGACCGAAGAATAATCTGCATCAGCTCCGTTACGTTGTAGAATTCCAGACGGTTTACGACACCAAAGCGGTCTCGAAGAGGTGCAGTCAGCATCCCCGCCCGTGTAGTGGCTCCAACCAATGTGAATTTGGGAAGATCTAACCGGATCGAACGGGCTCCGGCGCCCTTGCCTATCACGATATCAATCGCAAAATCCTCCATGGCCGGGTACAGAACTTCTTCTACCTGTTTATTCAGACGGTGGATTTCATCGATGAATAAAACGTCATTTTCGGATAAATTATTTAAGATTGCAGCAAGATCTCCCGGTTTATCGATAGCCGGTCCGGATGTAATCTTGAGATTTACCCCCATCTCCGATGCAACAATGGATGCCAGCGTTGTCTTACCGAGTCCCGGAGGACCATAGAGCAAAACATGATCCAGAGGCTCGCCTCTTTTTTTTGCTGCTTCGATAAATACACGCAGGTTCTTTTTGGCTTTTTCCTGTCCGATGTATTCGGACAGATGATTTGGACGTAATCCCTGTTCAATTTTATCATCCTCAGGAATGATATCTGCCTGAATGATTCGTTCCATTTTTTTCTCCATAGTCTATATAATGTGTTTTAATGCTGCTTTTAATAATTGTTCGACGGTCATCGTTTCACTGTCCGGCACTTTCTTGATAGCACGTAAAGCCTCAACATTGGAATAACCGAGACTGCTCAATGCCATTGCCGTTTCTGAAACAACATCCTCTGGAGCGGATGCTGCCGGAGAAACTTCCTCATACTCTCCAAGTACATCTTCCAGATGAAACTTGTCACGCAGTTCAATCACGAGCCGCTGCGCTGTCTTTGGACCGATTCCGTTTGCCTTTGCAATTGCTTTGTGATCGTCTGATAAAACAGCCATCCGGAGCTCATCCACAGACAGACAGGATAAGATGGACAGGGCACTCTTCGGCCCCACACCACTGACATTGATCAGCATACGGAAAACAGATCGTTCCTCTTTCGATAAAAATCCAAACAGGCTCATGTCATCTTCCCGCACATTTAAATGGGTGTAAATAGTTGCCTGTTGGTTTTTCGTAAGTTTTGCGGAAGTCTGAGACGAGGTAAATACGGAAAAACCGATGCCTCCTGTCTCAACGATAATTTCATCGGTTCCGATTTCTGTAACGGTTCCTTTAATATATGCAAGCATGTTCTTCTCCTAACAATGAAAGGAGCTGTCGCAACAATACGACAACTCCCTGTCTTTTCTCTACGCCGATTGTCTGTAAGCTTATAAGAATTCGAAGCCCTCGTCCTCTTCTTCGCCATCTCCGATCATCATGCGATCTGGTTTTCTTGCATCTTCAATTTCACCAACAAAAATCTCGTCATCATCTTCGTTGCTTGTTGCAGCAGTATGTACATCCTCATCTGCTTTCTTAAAGAATTTAGAAGAAGCAGATTCCTTTGCTTTTTCTGGCTCTGCCTTTGGAGCTTCTGCCTTTGGTTTTGCTGTGTTTTCCAGTTTCTCGCTCTGTGCCTTCGCCTTTGCAATAATATCAGCAGCAGTTGCCTCTGCGTTCTTGATAATCTGATCTGCACGCTTCTTTGCCTCTACGCTTTCACCGGCATCGGATGATACATTTTCAGCCTGCTGAAGCTTGTTCTCCAGTTCAAACAACTTCAGTCTTGTATCTTCCATTGCCTTTGTGAGTTTATCAAATTTGTCCTTTGTTTCCTCATAGTCTTTGGAAAGGTCGCTGTACGCTCTGAATACAGTGTCTTTAAAGCTGTCAACTTCTGCGGCTTTGTAACCAAATAAGCCTTTCTTAAAAGATGTTGATCTAATATCGTCTGGTCGTAACATTCTATCTCCTCCGTACATCATACTTTAGCTAAAATTATATCATAATGCCCAAAAAATACAAGCATTTTCTTTACTTCTATGGTATTTATGCTATAATTTAAACCAATTTAGAAAAAGTTGTCGGGAATTATCGGAAAGGAGGTACCTATGGAGAAAATTATAAACGAAGCACACCAGAGTAAATTTCAGACCATAGAACATTTCTATCCTTCGGAAGATTTACTGATTTTTGATATTGAAACGACCGGTTTCACAGCAGAATACACCGTGCTGTATCTGATTGGATGCGCCTATTATGAGCATTCGAAATGGAAAATCTGTCAGTGGTTCAATCAGGACGGCAGATCCGAATCAGACATACTGGAACAATTTCTTTCGTTCGCAAAGAAATATAAATATATCGTTACTTACAATGGGGATGGATTTGATATTCCATATATCACAAAAAAGGCAGCCGCTTACCAGATGGAAAATACGCTTGCAGATAAGGAAAGTATTGACCTTTACAAGCAGATCCGATTTCTGAAGGAATCTCTGCATATGGAAAATATGAAACAGAAAAGCGTGGAACGTTTTTTAGGTATCCATCGACTGGATAAATATTCCGGTGGAGATCTGATCAAAGTATATCAGGATTATATAAAGCTTCCGGTGAAAACAAATAAACAGTTGTTGTTACAGCATAATTACGAAGATCTCGAAGGTCTTCTGGATTGTACAGGTATGCTTGCTTATTGCAGATTAAAAGCCGGATGTCTGCTTGTCCGCAAGATGTCTGTGCGTCAGAACCGTCTGCTTTTTTCTCTGGAGCTTGAATATCCGCTTCCGAAGCGGTTGACAATCGGGATACAGGACATCATTATCACCGGATTCCAGAAAGAAGCAACGATCAATGCTCCGATCTATACAGAGGAATTGAAGTTTTTCTTTGATAATTACAGGGATTACTACTATCTTCCCGCAGAGGATATGGCAGTTCACAAAAGTGTGGCAAACTATGTGGATAAAAACTACCGGGAGCCGGCAAAGAAGGAAACTTGTTATCTGCGCAAAAACGGTTATTTTATTTCGCAATTAGATGATGGTATTCTATCCGGATACAAACGGAACTATAACGACAAAGAATCTTTTATTGAGCTCACAGATTCTTTTTTGCAGGATTTGGATTTGTTGCATGCATATGCACGGCATATAATAAGGCTGGCGCTATCTTAAAGCGTCAGCCCTTTTCTTTTGTATTTTAGAATAAATCATCTTCCATGTTGTCGAGGAATTCCTTGAAGGCTTCTCTCGCACTGCTGATTTCTGAAGGATTCTGCTTATTCAATACATCTTCAAACTGATTGATCTCATGTTCAAGAAGCTTGCGGGTATCTCCGATGGATTCCTCATACATACGATCGGCACGTAGCAGCAATAATTTATTTGCCTCCTGTTCCCGTGGATGAATCTTCAGGGAAGAAAGTTCTTCGAATCTTGCATCAATCTCCTCGTTGGTCAGGTCTGTTTCCTCGTTTTTTATTACAAGACGTTTTTCTGTATTCGTTGAGATTACTTTCACAATTACTTCTAAGATAGAGTTGACATCGTAGGTGTATGTGACATCGACACATTCTTCGCCTGCCGGTGCCGGAGGAACCATTACCTCAATGCTGCCAAGGTAGACGTTATTTGCTGCCAGACGGCTCTCACCCTGCAGGATATCAACCTTGATCCGTGTCTGCCTGTCACTGACTGTATAGAGACGCTCGGTATGGCTGACCGGAATCACAGAATTTCGCTCGATCAAAGGCAGATAATGACCGGCTTCAAATACGCCGCCGGTTCTGCGAGATACAACCTCCGTACCAAGTGTAAATGGACAGACATCCGTTAAAATAATCTCCTTGACTGCCTCGTTCCGCTCTTTCATTGCTGCCTGTGTTGCGGCACCGACAGCAACCACCTCGTCCGGATTGATGCTTGTATTCGGCAGACGTCCGAACAGACGGCTCACGAACCGGCGCACGATGGAGAGCTTTGTCGACCCGCCAACCAGAATCACTTCCTCGATATCCTTAAGCTTGATATTTGCATCCTTCAGGCTTCGCTCGATCGGTTTACGGATACGTCCTAGCAGTACCTGACAGGATTTTTCATAATCATCGATATCAATCTCACTCTCCACGATGTCTCCGTTGATATTACATTTCATAACGGATGTCTTTGCATCTGCAAAGCCAAGCTTGCAAAGCTCCGCCTGCTTGTGGATATGAGCTCGGGTTTTCTGATCGAGGGTATCCTCGTTGATTTCATGTTCCCGGAGAAACATCTGTTCCAGTACAGTCGTAAAATCTTCTCCACCAAGGAAGTTATCTCCGGCTACTGCACGCACTTCCATGATATTTTGATAAAGCTCTAGGATGGACACATCAAAGGTACCACCACCCAGGTCAAACACAAGAAACTTCGTATCCGCGTTTTTCTTATCCAAGCCATAGGCAATCGCTGCAGCAGTCGGCTCACTGACAATACGTTCCACTACAAATCCGGCAAGCTCTCCTGCTTTTTTTGTCGCCTTTCTCTGGGCATCGTTGAAATACGCAGGTACACTGATGACAGCCTCCTCAACCGTGCAGCCAAGATAATGCTCTGCATCTTCCTTCAGTGATTTTAATACAAGGCTGGAAAGCTCTTCCGCAGAGAATTTGCGGGTTCCAAGCATAAATACCTTGGAGCTTCCTATGTTACGCTTAAACACATCCGCCGTCTGATCAGGGTACAGCATCTTACGTTCTTTTGCTGTCTTGCCGACATAGACAATCCCATCCGCATCTACGCTAACAACCGAAGGTGTCAGATTCTCACCCAGGCGGTTGGGGATGACCTTAGCATGGTCGCCATCAAAATATGCAATTAAACTGTTTGTCGTTCCTAAATCAATTCCTACTATCATCTTTAAACCTAATTTCTTATTTTTTATCTTTGATCCGTTTCAGACATGCCTCATAGAAAGGATTCTGTCCACATACCCGGATTGCTTCCTCATACATGCTGCGCACCATCGCATAGTTGCGCTGTTGCTCGTATAGCAGTGCTTTTTCATATAAAATCCGGTGACACACACCATAGAAGCAGCCGTGACAACGGCGGGCATGCAGCCCCTGCTCTAACCAGTCCTTACATTCTTTGTAGTTTTTGGAAAGACGTGCAAATCGAGCCATCTTGATATACTGCGGTGGTGTCTGAAGCTGTTGCTTTGAATAGTCAGCAGCTGCATTCGATATCGCATTGTTTTTCTTAAAACTGCGTAATTCCTTTAACTGGATCATACATTCCAACCATTCACTATAATAATTGGCTTCTTTGTCTGTGTCAAGCGCAATCGCCCGCTCATATAATGGCTTTGCGTCCGCATACATGCCATGTTCACGGAAGATATCCCCCATTGCACCATACACCCGGTAATCCTCCGGATCTCTGCTTATGATATATTCAAAGGTTTCATGTGCCAGATCAATAAAACCGGCATCCCCATAGATATCAAGTAATTTTCTTGCACAGGCTGAATCATCCACGAAAGGAAGCAGCTCGGCAATCGCATCCTTCGACGCATCCATCCGTACAAGCAGTACGGCATAATCGTAGGCAATATCTGCATTCCATTCATATTGCTTCTTATAATCGGTATAGAGCTTTTTGCTTTCGGAAAACCAGTTCATGCACTGATAGACACGTGCTAAGCTCTGCATGCTCTCACTGTGTTGCTCGGTATCGGTCTCTGAAACCTCATATGCTTTCCGGTATGCATCAGCTGCGGCTTTGTAGCTTTTGTGAAGCTCCTGTATCATGCCAATACGAAGATATGCAAAATAATTGTCCGGTTCTAACTGTAGTGCTGCCTGATAATCCCGAACCGCTTTTTTGTATTCGCCCATCAGGCTGTATACGATTGCACGCTCGTTGTAAACCTGCGCGGTTGCCTGTGTTGCAAGCTGTGTATCAAGCGCCGCCAATGCCTGTTTGATTTTTCCGAGTTTTGTATAGGAAGAACCTATATACATATCAATCAAGGGATACTTCGCATTTTGTTTTTTTACCAGCTCAAACTGCTCGAGCGCCTGATCGTACATGCCTTTATAGCGGTAACAAAGTGCTAAAAGCATATTGACATCTTCAAAATGCTCCATATCGGATGTTTTTTCATCCGAACGACTGACAATAGCTTTAAGCTGCCGGATGGCCGGGTCAATCTTGTTATCCAGCATGGATAACCTTGCCCGGTAATAATCAATGCTGTCGCTCTCATTTCCAAATGCATCAAATCGTTTGATCGTATCCTGTGCCTGCTCATATTGCTGCGAACGGATAAAAAGACTTGCTTCTAACGCATATGGCTGTGCCAGATACGGATACAGATTAATTGCCTGTTCACAGGCATTATAGGCTTCCTGAAAATAATTCAGTGCTTTGCAGGCTTTCGCCTTGAACAGATACGCCACATAATCGTGTGAATCCCGTTCTAACAAGCGCTCACAGGCACGCAGACAATCGGTATATTGTCCGGTCAGAAATTTTAATTCACAATCCGCCTCATAAGAAAGAATAATCTCCTCATGTTCTCTGGATAATGCAATTTCCAGATGACGTCTGGCATTCTCATAATCCTCTGTCTTCATATAACAATCCGCAATCAGGAAGTTCACATACGGATAGCGGACACGCTTTTTTTCGGTCTCTGCACTTGTATCTTCCTCCGGGAGCTGTTCAATCAGGTCCTTCCACACAAGAAAGCATTGCTTGGCGTGTTCATAATCACGGATGCCAAGATAACAGCGTCCAAGAACATTATAGTATTCAAATTTACGATCAGCTTCCGGCTGGAATCCGGTCAGAAATAGGATGGCGTCCTGAAACTGGTAGCTTTGGTAATAGCTCCAGCCAATATCCATCTTTGCCTGTATATCGTCCGGATCTTTCTTTAGCTTCTCCAGATTTTCCTGAATCATCATCTGATTGGCACGCACCATACCGATGCGGACAGAATCATCATAATGATTTTCCTTGAGCAGATTCATATAGCCATCTCTGGCTTCTTTGTAATTACCTTTGCGAAATGCGAGTTCTGCCTGTTTGGCGCGCATAAGATAATTCTGTGGTTCCAATGCTTTGGAACGATTAAAATACTGTTCTGCCTGTTCTAGATCATTGCTTAAAATACAGACATCCCCACAAAAATGAAGCAATGTAATATCTTCCGGATATCTTGCAGAAATATCTTCCGCTTCCACACGGATCGCTGCAAATACGGAAGCATACCTTTTGGCATATAATGCATCCAGATCCTGTTTTTTTTGTTCTTCTTCCGTCATGGATGTCTGAATATATTCAGAAAATTCCAGTCGGCAGGTCTGCAGACGGATACGCAGCTCTTCGAGCTTGATATATACATTGGAAATATAATATTTTTCCTTTATCTGCCGGATTTTCTCTTCGGCTTCTTTCAGAGCCTGGCTGCGCACCATATGATCTAATTCAATATAATCACGGATATAGGCATCGATCGTTGCGGAGGTTGTGATCTCTGCATGCTCAAACGCCTCATAATTGATGATATCCTCATAGGTCGCATTGTTCGTGATATAGTCCAGGTAATTTGCCGGGAACTGTTCTGCAAGCTCGCTTCTGCGCCCTTCAAGATCAAAATATCCGACGATGCATTTCCATACCTTTTTCGGAACCAGCACATGATTCATCAGGAACCGCAACAGTACATACAATGCATCCTCACTTGTGTCGAGCGATACAAAATAATCGGAATTAAAGAGTGCAAGCCATTCATCTGGATTGATACGACGGGCATAATCATCATATAGAGCCTCTAATGAAGCAAGCATTTGCTGCTCCGGTGTGTCTGGAACGGCAACGTCGAATTCCTCCTCCGTCTGATCGGCAAGGTGCACTGCCTCCTCATAGGCTTTCCGAAGCTCCATAAACCCTTCCGGATCATCTTCCGGATTGACAGAAGAAAGACGCATTCGATAGGCTTTCTTCAATGCGTCTTTATCCTTCGTCTGTTCAATTTTCAGAACATCCCATATATTCATTCAGCTAACATTCCCTCAAGTGTTTCACGGATTGCTTTGATGAAGTTCTCGCTGTTTAATACAGTGACATCCTTCATTGTTGTGATAAGAGCAAGATCCTTTGTCATCTTGCCGTCTTCAATCGTCTTGATTGTCGCCTGCTCAAGCTTATCGGCAAATTCCATCAGCTCCGGAATATTGTCAAGCTCGCCACGCTTTCTCAAAGCACCGGTCCATGCGAAGATCGTTGCAACAGAGTTCGTCGATGTCTCCTCGCCCTTTAAGTGCTTGTAATAATGTCTCTGGACAGTTCCGTGTGCTGCCTCGTACTCGTATTTTCCATCTGGAGATACAAGTACGGATGTCATCATGGCAAGAGAACCGAATGCAGACGAGATCATATCACTCATAACATCACCATCATAGTTCTTGCAAGCCCAGATAAATCCACCCTCAGACTTCATAACACGGGCAACTGCATCATCAATCAGAGTATAGAAATACTCGATGCCGGCAGCGTCAAATTTCTCTTTGTATTCTTTGTCGAAGATCTCCTGGAAGATATCCTTGAATGTATGGTCGTATTTCTTGGAGATCGTATCTTTTGTTGCAAACCACAGTGTCTGCTTTGTATCAAGCGCATAGTTGAAACAGCTTCTTGCAAAGCTTTCAATAGACTTGTCGATGTTATGCTGTCCCTGAATCACACCCGGGCCGTCAAACTTGTGGATTGTCTCCTTGATTACCTGTCCGTCCTCGCCTGTAAATACAAGCTCTGCTGTACCGGCTCCCGGCACATCAATCTCTACGCTCTTATAGACATCGCCATAAGCATGTCTTGCGATTGTGATTGGCTTCTTCCAGTTCTTTACGCATGGCTCAATTCCCTTGACAACGATTGGTGCACGGAATACGGTTCCGTCTAAGATTGCACGGATCGTTCCGTTTGGACTCTTCCACATTTCCTTCAGGTTATACTCTGTCATACGTGCAGCATTTGGTGTGATCGTTGCACACTTGACTGCGACACCATACTTCTGTGTTGCGTATGCAGAATCAAAAGTAACCTTATCGTTTGTCTCATTTCTGTACTCCAGACCAAGGTCGTAATACTCGGACTTTAAGTCGATAAATGGGTAGATCAATTCATCCTTGATAATCTTCCAAAGGATTCGTGTCATCTCATCTCCGTCCATCTCTACCAGTGGAGTCTTCATCTGAATTTTTGCCATTGTAATTATCCTCCTGATTTTAATTGCGTGGATTGCGAATTGTATCCTGCACGTTATCTAAGTGTTGTCTGTAATTATATAATTGCTTGCAGACGCGCACGGGTAACATCACATCGCTGCGCTCTGTGATAAGTCGTCGCCATCCATCCTAAATGGAACTTCGTTCCATGGATGGCTCCTCGCTCACTTCCACACGCAATGGTACTAAATTCGCAAGATGAAATTATCTTATAAATATAAATAATAGCTTGCTCATTAAGTACCAGCGTGTTCCAATGGTCTGCAAACAAATTAATAATTACAGACAATACAATATACAATTGAATGGATACAATTCGCTATTTACGTTATCTTATAAGTTATACACGATTGTTATTGTAACATATTGGCAGTTATTTGAAAACAGCACATTTTATAATAATTGCTAGATTGATTTATTTTATTGTGTATTTATAAAAAAACATAAATATCTGTGTAAATTACCTCAAAAATTTCACCTTACAAGTGGTTCATTTATTGCTGGAAATTGGTTTCGTAGTCGAGGAAGTCGACGAGGAAGTGTTTTTCCTTGAGGGCTTCTTCAATTTCGTTCAATATATCTTCGCTTTCGGCTTCGATTGTGTGAAAATGATAGCCGGAGGTTGTGTTGGATAAAAGCGAGGATTTGCTTTCATTCAAGTCCTCTACAAAACGGCGGACGTCACGGCGGCTTTTGATATTTAAAGGTGCCGTCACCTTTCCGTATGTTCGGTGGTTTACCATCACATCCAATACAACACCGCCGAGATCGACGATGGTACTTAATTCTTCCTCCGCCTGCTCGTCTGAATGGCACACTTTCACGATGCGCCGTTTGTTCTGATTGGTTGTTTCTTTTTCATATACATAGCCACGCGGTGTCGACAGGATGGAATGTCCCTTAGATCGAAGCAGGGCGATATCCTGCACAACTACCTGACGGCTGACGTGGTAGATCTCTCCGATTTTAGCTCCGGATATAGGTTCATCGGAGCGAAGCAAAAGTGCAAGCAGCTTCTCTCTACGCTCATCTCCGGATAAAATTATCTGCTCCATCTGTGTTTCCTCCTTGATTGAAATAAATTAGTCAACCGGATGCAGATGCTTCAAGCTGATATCTAAGATTGGAGCGGAATGTGTCAGCGCCCCACTCGATACATAATCGACACCAAGCTTTGTGATCGTCTCAATATTTTCTTTCGTGATATTTCCGGAACATTCCGTCTTGGCACGTCCATCGATAATTTTGATTGCTTCCGCCATCAGCTCCGGAGACATATTATCTAACATAATGATATCGGCTCCTGCCTCCACTGCTTCTCTGACCATATCCAGATTCTCAGTTTCAACCTCAATTTTACAGACAAATGATGCATAATCTCTTGCCATCTGAATTGCCTTTGCCACACCACCTGCGGCGTCGATATGATTATCCTTCAGCATGACGGCGTCAGACAGATTGTATCTGTGATTATTTCCGCCGCCGGCACGAACCGCATACTTCTCGAAGATACGCATGCAAGGTGTTGTTTTTCTTGTGTCAAGAAGTTTGGTATTTGTTCCCTTTAAAAGTGCAGCAACATTATTCGTATAGGTTGCAATACCACTCATGCGCTGCAGGTAATTCAGTGCCGTACGCTCACCGGATAGCAGCACGCGGATATCTCCGACAACCGTTGCCAGCACCTGCCCGTTTGTCACGGCATCGCCATCCTTGATCTGCTTTCCATCCTGCTCCGCGAAGATCACTTCGGTATTCGGATCTAACATCGTAAATACACGCTTAAATACCTGCAATCCGGCAATGATTCCGTCCTGCTTCGCAAGCAATGTAACCTCGCCCTTCTTATACTCCGGCATCACGGCGTTCGTGCTGATATCTTCACTGTTGATGTCCTCCTCCAAAGCCATCTTAATATACTTATCTGCAACTAACTGCATTGTAATCTCATTCATGTGTCTAATCTCCTTTTTTATTAAATGTACACGATCATTGTACATGATTATTCCATTTCGTAAATACATATATTTTATTTTTGAATATGTTCCCATATACAATATGTTTGGAACTTAGAAATTCTTGATGTTCTGTACCATATCAGCAATGATTGAACACGATGTTCAATCAAGCCGCCACTGAGCCACGGATGGCGAATTGGCGGCGGTTGCGTCCAAATTCATAATCTATATCAGAACATCTTAGAATTTCTTAGTTTCAATACATCGTATATGGAACAATTCAAAATAAAATATATGTACTATCAATACTTAAATCATGTACAGTGATCTATAAACTTTACACAAGCTCGCCAGTGATGTGCTTTGCTGCACGCTTCGCGAACACTAAACTTTCAAGCAAACTGTTGCTGGCTAAGCGGTTCTTCCCGTGTACCCCGTTGCAGCTTGTCTCGCCGACAGCATACAAATGCGGCATCGTTGTGTGCGAAAACTTATCTACATGAATACCTCCCATGAAATAATGCTGTGCCGGAACGATCGGAATCGGCATCATCAGAATGTCAAAGCCATACTTCATGCAATGCTCGTAGATATGCGGGAAATGGTTCAGGATTGTCTCGCGTGGAACATTCTCAAAGGATAAGAACTCGTACTTCACACCCTCCTTTTCCATCTCTGCCTGAATCGCTTTCGTCACAACATCTCGCGGCTGCAATTCGTCGACGAAACGCTCTTTCTTGTGATTCAAGATAATTGCACCCTCACCTCTTGCCGACTCTGAAATCAGGAAACTTCTGCCCGGATTCTCCGTGTAAAAGCAGGTTGGATGAATCTGTACATAGTCCATATGCTCTAATTCTACGCCGTGTTTTCGCGCAATCTCACAGCCATCGCCGGTCAGGATCGGGTAGTTCGTGGAGTGCTTGTACTGCCCACCGATTCCACCTGTTGCAAATACTGTGTTTTCCGCATAGATCTCTAATTCTTCGCCGTCCGCACATTTTGCAATTATACCCACACAGGCATGATTGATATCTTCTATAATATCGGTCATGGTTGTATGTTCAAAAATGGTAACATTGTTCAACTGCTTCACAGCAGATAATAGACGGGTCGTAATCTCTTCCCCGGTTATATCCTCATGGAAGCAGATGCGCGGCTTAGAATGCGCTCCTTCCTTTGTATAAGCAAGACTTCCGTCTGCGTTTCTCTCAAATTCCACACCATATCCGATCAGATCATTGATGACATCCCGGCTGCCACGGATCATGATGTCGACACTTTCCTTGCGGTTTTCATAATGACCGGCACGCATCGTATCCTCAAAATACAAATCATAGTCATCCTCGTCCCGCAGCACACAGATACCGCCCTGTGCCAGCATCGAATCACAGGTTTCAAGCTCTGCTTTTGAGAGCATTAAAATCTGTTTATCTTCCGGTAAATTCAATGCTGTATATAATCCACCGACACCGCAGCCGACGATCACAACATCGTAATGTAATTCTCGCATCTTCCTGTCTCCTTTGAATTTATACCTGTACATAATACAGAGACACGATGTGCTCTGCGCATCGTGCTCTGATTAGCGGTCGTCAAATGCACCACATAAATGCGTGCATTTTCCTCGTCGCCATAACAAAAAGCGCAGACATTCCGCCTGCGTTTTTGCTCCGAATGTACATGCAGTATAGCACATGTTTTGACAGGTGACAAGACACCTATATCGGAAAGATTAATTTTATTTCCGTACCGACATTTAATGCACTTTCAATCTTTATCTCCGCATTGTGCAGCTTTGCGCCATGCTTTACAATAGAAAGTCCAAGTCCCGTGCCGCCTATTTCCTTGGAATGGCTCTTATCAACCCGGTAAAAGCGTTCGAATATCCGGTCAAGCTGGTCTGCCGGAATTCCGATGCCGGAATCTTTGACACAAAACTCACAACGATGTTTTTTCTTTTTGATCACGACATCTATGGTTCCATCCTCTTTGTTATATTTAATGGCATTTTCAATCAGATTGTATACCATTTCTTCTAACACAGAGTGTATGCCGGATATCATCATATGTTCACCCTGCAGATTGATTTTGATATGCCGTTCCTCTGTTACCGGCTCCAAATGATGGATTTCGATTCTTGCTAGGTCATATATATCAATCGGAGTCTTTTCTACTGCCTGCTCTCTCTCATCAAGCTGAGACAGCTTAATGATATCTTCTACCAGATGGATCAGCCGACGTGCTTCGTCATAGATCTTACCTGCAAATGTTTTGACATCCTTCTCGTCAACAATCCCATTTTTAATAATTTCTGCAATACCGGATATGGAAGTTAGCGGTGTCTTTAATTCGTGCGATACGTTCGCCGAGAATTCCCGTCTCAAATTCTCGCGTTCTTCCTTCTCTGTGACATCCGTGATGATAACTACCGCGCCGGCAACCTCGTTATTCCGGAATACCGGATTCGCATAGATATTATAAAAACGTCCCTTAACCGGGCAGATATACTCGCTGTGGATTCCCTGGATCGCCTTCTTGATACAGTCGATAAACTCTTCCGATCGGTTAATCTCCAACACATGTTTTCCATCTACCGATTCATCCACATCAAACAAAGTTGAGATACTCCGGTTGTGTGAGAGAACAATTTCCTTTTTGTCCACAACAAGAAAACCTTCCTGCATGTTTTCCGTAATCAGTGCAAACTCATTTTTCTGTGTCTGCAGTTGCGTCATCGCCTTCTGAATCTGCTCGTTCTGGATGCGGATTTTACGGATAAACGGTGACAGCTCGTCATAAACCGTTGATTCGTCCGGATGGTCCAGATCGATCGCTTCTAACGGCGTTGTAATCTGTCTCGATAAGCGGTAGGCAAGAATCGCGGAGAATTCAACACCGAGCAGTAATACGAGAATTACCGGAAGCAGCACCTTCATCAAAAGCGCCGGAATCGATTTACGGACTACAGAGACACGGACCACACTTCCGTCCGCAATACGGATGGCGTGGTAGATTGTCTCCTCGGAAAGCGTCTTCGAATACCTTACACTTGTGCCTGCGGAAGACGTCATTGCCTGTTTGATCTCTGTACGATTTTTGTGATTTTCCATCGTATGGGGATCGGCTTTGTTGTCATAAAGGACTGTTCCGTCCGCTGCAACCCAGGTGATACGTTTTTCATTCTCATCAAGGTCAGTTAGAAAATCCAGTCCGGATAGGTTGACCCCTTCCGCAATATAGCCTGCCGCCTGATTCAGGGAGGCAACGTATTGCTTGTTGAAATAGCTGTATAAGACACCGATGATGGATATGCCACATAGAACAACCAAAAGCAGGATGATCAAAATTGTATTCTTGAATATCTTCTTTTTCATCTTAATCTCCGATCTTGTAGCCGACACCGCGGACGGTTTCAATCATATTCCCGGCTTCCTTTAATTTCATCCGGAGACTTCGTATATGGACATCAACCGTACGGCTTTCCCCGTCGAATTCATATCCCCAGATACGGTTTAGCAGCTGATCACGTGTAAACACCTGCCCCTGGTTTTCCATAAACAGATGCAGAAGTTCAAACTCCTTCAATGTAAGATTGATGCGCTCTCCATCCACTAAAACAATGTGGCGCTTTGTATCTAAGGCAATACTTCCTGCAATAAGCTTCTCACCGTCATCGGTCGTATCTGCACGGTTTTCTGTCCGGCGAAGCAGAGCCTTGATTCTGGCAACTAACTCCATAATGCCAAACGGCTTCGGCACGTAATCATCCGCGCCGCTGTCAAGCCCCAGTACTTTGTCGTATTCACTATCCTTTGCAGTTAACATAATGACCGGAACCTCTTTGGTATCAGCATGTTCCCGCAACTTTTTCAGGACCGACAATCCATCCTCCTCCGGCAGCATGATATCAAGCAGAATCAGGGACGGAAGTGTTTCTTCCATCCCTGCCCAGAATTCTGACGGACGTTCAAAGCCTTTTGCTTCCAAATCCATGTGACATAATGTGTAAACTACAAATTCACGTATGCTATTGTCATCTTCTAAAACATAAATCATTTTATATGTGTTCTCCTGTGATTGAATAATACACCCATTCCGCAACATTCGTTGCATGGTCGCCTATTCTTTCATAATACTTTGCAATCATGATAATGTCTATATAAAATTCACCATCTTCTGCTTTTTTCCCGATCTCTTTAATGAGACGTTTCTTTACCGAATCAAATAATGCATCGACTTTATTATCAGCCTGGATTACAGTGATTGCCAGATCCTTGTCTTTTTTGACATATGCCTCCACAGCATTTGACAGCATATCTTTCGCAGCACCTGACATTTCTTCAAGGTCTTTAAAATCCTTTAAGTCATAAGGAGCTGTGAAACGGATCATATCCGCAATATCGGCGCATTGGTCACCGATCCGTTCGAGATCAGATATAAGCTTTAATGCAGCCGATATAAAACGGAAATCCGATGCGACCGGCTGCTGCTTTAACAGCAGGCTCATACAGATATGCTCGATATTATGTTCGCTTTTGTCAATCTCCTCTTCCACTGCATGGGATTTCGATGTATATGTGGCATCGCCACTAAAGAGTGCCTTCGTAGTGCCCGCGATCACCTTCTCGCAAAGTGCACCCATACGGATTAGTTCGACATTCAGATTCTCTAATTGCTTCTCGTATTCATTTCTCATAATTCATCAACCAAACCTTCCTGTGATATAATCCTCTGTCCGCTTGTCACTTGGATTTGCGAACAGTTTCTCTGTATTGTCAAACTCAACAACTTCTCCGAGCAGGAAAAATGCTGTATTATCTGAGATACGTGCTGCCTGCTGCATATTATGTGTTACCATGATGATTGTATATTTATCTTTCAGATCGACTGCCAGATCTTCGATCTTCGAGGTGGAAATCGGATCGAGGGCAGATGTCGGCTCATCCATCAAAAGCACATCCGGCTCCACCGCAAGTGCACGCGCAATACACAGACGCTGCTGCTGTCCACCTGACATACCGAGCGCGCTTTTCTTCAGACGGTCTTTGACTTCATCCCAGATAGCAGCCTGCTTTAAAGAACGTTCCACAATTTCATCTAATTCCGCCTTTTTATGGATTCCGTGTGTGCGTGGTCCATATGCAATATTGTCGTAGATGCTCATTGGAAACGGATTTGGTTTCTGAAACACCATGCCGACGCGCTTGCGCAATGTATTGACATCCATTCCTTTGTATATATTTTCACCATCCAGTGTTACCTCACCCGTGATCTTACAGCCTTCGACCAGATCATTCATTCGATTCAGGCTTTTTAAGAGTGTGGATTTTCCACAGCCGGATGGACCGATGAACGCAGTGATCTTTGTTGATGGAATGTCCAAGTTGATATCTTTTAACGCATGGAAATCGCTGTAATATAAATCCATGTCTTTAATTTTGAAATTACCCATTTTTTCCTCCAAATCCCAGTACTTATTTTGCCTGCAGTTTTTTGGCAAGCTTTCCGGATGCTGCATTGATTATGACAACCATTACAAGCAACACAACGGCGGTTGCATATGCCTGTTTTGTGTAGAGTCCTTCCGAAAGCAGCTTATACATATGAACAGCCAGTGTACATCCGGAATCAAATAAGCTCTTTGGTATCTCGGCGGTTGTACCGGATGTAAAGATCAAAGCTGCCGTCTCACCAACGATACGTCCGATTGCCAGGATAACACCGGATAAAATACCGGGTACCGCAGATGGAAGTACAACCTTGAATATCGTCCGCAGTCTGCCGGCTCCAAGTCCGAAGCTTCCTTCCCGATAAGAATCCGGTACGCTTAAGAGCGCTTCTTCTGTCGTACGCATAATGGTTGGAAGAACCATAATGGAAAGCGTAAGCGCACCACCGAAGAACGAAAGCCCCCAGCCGAATGCAATAACAAACATCAGATATCCGAACAGACCATAAACAATAGAAGGGATACCGGATAATGTTTCGGTTGTGATTCTGACGACACTCACAAGTTTATTTCCGCGCTTGGCATATTCTACCAGATAAATAGCAGAACAAATACCGATTGGAACTGCGATGAGCAGGGAAAGCGCTGTCATAAGAAATGTATTGATAATGGCTGGAAGCATCGATACATTTTCGGTTGTATATTTCCAGGCAAAAAGCTCCGGAGAAAGATTCATGATACCATTTGCCAGAATATAGATGACAAGTGCGCCAAGCACGCCAACCGTAATGACTGCAGATATTGTGACTGCAATCAGTAAAAACATGGAAAACGGCCGTTTTTTGTATGCAGCAAGCTTATCCTTCCAGGTGACGACATTGATCGGCCGGATTGCTTCCGTATCTGCCTTTGCTACGACTGCTTGTTCACTCATGCCTATTTCGCCCCTTTCTTTTTCACAACTGAGAACAACAGATTAATGATCAGGATGAATACGAACAGAACCACTCCGGTTGCTATCAGTGCTTCTCTGTGCAAGTCTGTTGCATATCCAAGCTCCAGTACAATATTCGATGTAAGTGTACGCACACCGGCCAATAGACTATCTGGCATAACTGCATGGTTTCCGGCAATCATGATGACTGCCATTGTCTCACCGATCGCACGCCCGATTCCAAGAATAATGGCTGCAAGGATTCCGGATTTTGCTGCAGGGAGTACTGCCTTGAAGACACTTCTCTCATGCGTATCACCGAGTGCCAATGCTCCTTCGTAATAGCTTTCCGGAACCGCGCGGATTGCCGATTCCGATACACTGATGATGGTTGGCAGAATCATGATTCCAAGCAGGATGCAGGCGGTCAGAATATTTTTACCGCTTCCGCCGAATGTGTTCCGGATCATCGGTGTGATCACAACCAGACCGAAGAACCCATATACAATGGATGGAATACCTGCAAGCAGATCCACAGCCGGTTTCATAATCTTATGAATCTTCGGTGGACAGAACTTTGCCATGAATACGGCACATAAAAGTCCGATTGGAACACCGATAATGATTGCACCTGCTGTCACATAGATACTGCCGATGATCATAGGGAAGATACCGAATTTATTTGCACCCGGCATCCATGTTTTACCAAATATGAAATTCACAAATCCGATCTGCCGGATGGCAGGTACGCCATTGGCAAACATGAACAGACATATCATGGCGACTGCCAGTATGGACATACAGGCAGCCACCAGGAATACGATATGCATAGTTCGTTCTTTTACTTTCGTCATAGTATGCCTCGTATTTTCTTTCTGATAAGTTTTTATTGTTCTATTACTTTACTTCTGACCATTTTGTGATAGAACCTGTGTAGATGCTCTTCACCTGATCGCTTGTAAGACCATCGACATCGTTGTTCTTATTTACAACAACTGCGATACCATCAATTGCAATCACTGTCGGTGTAAGACCTGCACTAAGTTCGCTGTCTTTGAGCTCTCTGGATGCCATACCGATATCGCAGACACCTTCTGCTGCACTTGTCATACCTGTTGTAGAATCACTCTGCTGTACTTCAATCTGTACATCCGGATTGACTGCAACATATGCTTCCTTGAGCTTCTCCATAACCGGTGTTACGGAAGATGAACCTGCAACATTGATCTTACCCTTTACGCCTGCAGCCTTGAATGCACCTGTATTACCCTGGCTGATATATCCTGCCTCTTCAACAACCTTCTGTCCATCCTCGCTCAAGATGAAGTTGATGAAATCCTGTGTTACTTCGTTTGGTGTACCCTTTGTTGCAATATTGAACGGACGGGATACCTTGTAGCTTCCGTTTGAAATATTATCAGCGGTTGCTTCCGCACCATCAATCTTCAATGCCTTTACAGAATCATCCAGGGATCCAAGTGATATGTATCCGATGGCTGCCTCGTCATCTGCTACACTCGTCATCATAACGGATGTTGAGTTTGTGATATCTGCAGTAGAGATTGTATTATCAATCTTGTTACCATCTGCATCCTTCTCCTCGATACCAAACAGTTCGATAAACGCGCCCCTTGTACCGGATCCATCCTCACGGGAAATTACGGTGATATCATCACTTGCTACTTTACCACATCCTGTCATTGCTCCCATAAGCATGGCTGATGCTAAAACTCCAATGATTGCTTTCTTTAACTTTCTCATTTTCTTTGTCTCCTTTTTCTCTTAAAGATTTTCTTTTTGATTTAACTTACAAATGAGAATATACAGAATGTAAGTAAAGTGCGTTATCGTAGTTTTGTAAAATGTACGTAAAACAAGTGTCTGTATAAAAATGAATTGATGCCATATACGATGTATTGAAACTAAAAAGTGCTAAATGTTCTGATCTACGGTATTTTACCGTACGCAATCGCCGCCAATTCGCCATCCATGGCTCAGTGGCGGCTTGTTTGAACATCGTGTTCAAACATTGCTAATGTAATACAGAACATTAAGCACTTCTAAGTTTCAAACATATGTATATGACATCAATTCATTTTATATCGGATATACTTCTTTTACTACAATAATGAGTTAATGAAATAACACACTTTTCAGCTTTTATATTATTTAATTATTGCCTATTCTAAATTAACAGTTCCTTGTAGTATTCTGCGTAGTCGTGGCGATTCTCTTTTGTGAAGGCGATTGCAGAACGAGGATGCTGGTTTAAAAGTCCGGTCATCAGATACTGGAGATCGTAGCCCCAGACGATGCCGTCATCCTTTAATTTCATCATGTGGTCTTCAATGAATTTGAATACCGGGTATACGTTGTATTTTGGATTCTTCAGGAATCCAAGTAATAGCTCCATTGCGCAGTTGCCGGCTCCTCTTCCCATGGACAGGTAGGTTCCGTCTAACCAGTCTACACCATCACCGCACGCTTCAATCGTGTTTGCAAATGCGAGCTGCTGGTTGTTGTGTGCATGGATACCGATCTTCTTATTGTATTTCGCTGCGAAATTCAGGTACAGATCTGCGATACGGGCAATCTGCTCCGGATACAGAGAACCAAAGCTGTCCACAATGTAGATAACATCAACCGGTGTTTTGCCAAGCATATCAAGTGCAACCTTGATATCTTCCTCCTGCGAATTCGAGATAGCCATGATATTACAGCTTGTCTCGTATCCCTTCTTTGCCGCATCCTCTACCATGTCGATTGCTTCCGGCATCTGATGGATGTATGCTGCCACACGAACTAAATCAACCGGTGAATTCACCTTCTCATCGAAATCGTTCTTATCATGACGTCCGATATCTGCCATGATTGCAAGCTTTAAGTCTGTATCGTTCTCTCCTACGATCTCACGGATATGGTCATCACTACAGAATTTCCATTTACCGAACTTCGATTCATCAAATACCTTCTTCGATGCACGATATCCCATCTCCATATAGTCAACACCTGCGTCGATATTTGCCTGATACAACGCTTTTACAAAGTCGTCTGTGAAATAGAAGTCATTCACCAGTCCACCGTCACGTAAGGTTGCGTCTACCACCTTGATACTTTCCCGAAATCCAAGTAAATTTGATAATTCTTTCATGTCTTTGCTCCTCATCTTTCTTTCTCTGTTGCGTTACTGCTTTAATGCAATAAAGAGAATATGGATATATTAACAGAGATTTTCCGGATAGTCAACCCCAATATTTTTCTACTGCTTTTTCATATGACAATCCATCGTCTTTGCATAATCGTCCCAGATACATCCGTCTCAAATTCCACTCCCGGAGAAAGAAAAAAGCGCCTGCGTATGGCGTTAACAGGCGCTTCATTTGACAGTAATGTTCATTCACTGTCAGTCGAGAGGAAGTCTCGAATCTATACAAAATACTGATGGCGCAGTATTGTATAGCGTATGTAATTGTTATAGCACTATGTATACAGGAAATCTATGCATGTATCTCATTGTTTTTGTAAGCTTGTGCATATTGTGCTTCCTGTGCATTGATATGACTGTCTCCCTGTTTTGGAAGGTAGATACCGTTGATCTGCTCTCTTGCCTTCTGGTCATCCTCGTAGAACAATTCAAAATCATCGAGAATCCGGGCTTTGATTGCAGGATCATAGACCGGAGCCGCTACCTCTACACGGTGAACGGTATTCCTTGTCATAAAATCGGCAGAAGCAATATACACCTTCGGGTCATCTTTGCCGAATATATAGATTCTGGAATGTTCCAGAAATCTTCCGACAATGCTGATGATCCGGATATTATCCGTCTCTCCTGCCACACCTGCTTTCAGACAGCAGATTCCACGCACGATCATGCGGATTTTCACGCCGGCTTTACCAGCCTCGATAAGCTTGTCGATGATCTTCTTATCCGTCAGGGAATTGATTTTCACACCGACATAACCTTCTTTTCCTTCCTTCGCCTTTGCAATTTCATCATCGATCATTGCGAGAACTTTATTCTGCAGGCAGTTTGGAGCTACAAGCAGATGCTCTGTCTCATCGACGGTAGTTCCCATTGACAGATGATTGAACACATTGGCAGCTTCATTTCCGATATCTACCGAAGATGTGATCAGAGAATAGTCCGTGTAGATACGGGATGTCTTCTCATTGTAATTACCGGTACCGATCTGTGTGATATATTCGATTTTATTATTCCGCTTTCCTGTAATCAGGCAAAGCTTGGAATGTACCTTCATATGATTCAAACCATAGATTACGCGGCATCCGGCATCCTCATGCTGTCTCGACCAGCGGATGTTATTCTCTTCATCAAAACGTGCCCGAAGTTCGACTAATACAACAACCTCTTTGCCCTGTTCTGCAGCTTCTACCAGCGCTTCAACTATCTTTGAATCGCTGGCAAGACGATATAAGGTCATCTTGATTGATACGACCTCCGGATCAATTGCAGCCTCATTTAAGAGCTGGATAAAAGGCTTCATGCTCTCATATGGATAAGACAGGAATAAATCATGCTCTCTGACCTGCTCCATCACCGGGCGTGTCCGGTCAATCATAGCCGGCTGCTGTGGCACGCGACGTTCGTAAAATAAATATTTTTCATTTCGAAGCAGATCTTCCACCTTGAATAAAAACGACAGGTCAAGTGGAGAGATGGAATGAAATACCTGCTTTTTTGTGAGTCCTAAAAATCCACACATCTTCTCGATGATGGAGTCATTCATCATTCTTGTATATTCCATTCGGAGTGGGCACAAACGGCTTCTTGTACGAAGCACCTTCTCCACACCCTTGCGGTAATCTTTTTCATCATCGTCTAATGCATCATCCACGTCAATTTCCGCACTCCGCAGGATACGGATCAGGGATTTGCTGATTACCTTATACCCCGGGAATACTTCACCAGCAAAATGCAGAATCAATTCTTCTGCCAGCATAAACCGTCTGCCATCTGAAGATACCGGAATCATACGCTTAATGACCGGGTTGTTACATGGGATAATTCCTATCTTCGTATTATTTGACTTCGTGCGAAGCTCTACGACTGCGTAGATCTCCTTGTTCCGAAGAAATGGGAATGGCTGACGCTTACCAACGACTTGAGGTGAGATAAATGGCTGGATCTCATTCTCAAAGTAAAGCTTCATGGAATCCTGCTCATCCTCGTTCAGATCTTTGTATAAAAGCTCTTTGACACCATATTCCTCCATCTCGTACATCAGACGCAGATAGATCTCATCTTTCTTCTCACGGAGCTTCTTCTCCTTCACAATAATACGGTCAAGCTGCTCCTGACAGGTCATATTCGTTTTGTTCTCGCGGACTTTGCTGTCTTTTCCAGCGTCCAATGAACCGACACGTACCATCAGGAACTCATCGAGATTACTCTGGAAGATTGACACGAACGACAAACGCTCACAGAGCGGATTGTTCTCATCCACTGCTTCCTCCAATACTCTTTTATTGAACTTCAACCAGGAAAGTTCCCGGTTATCATAGATTGTTTCCTGTAACATAGTATTTTCCTCCGTATTTTCGGTTATAGTTTCAGTTTCTTTATCTCGTTTCTTAAATATCTTACGAAACAGATTTTTTATTTTATTGAATATCATTCCAAGATGTGATGTCTCCATTGAAGATACCTTTCAATTCATCTTTCGTTACCTGATTAATCGGATTATCCTTCTGGACAATCACAGCGATTCCGTCCGTTGCGATCACCGTTGATTCTACAAGATCTGTCTCGTAATCCTTTAGGCTGCGTGATACCATAGCCATATCGCATTTTCCTTCCATTGCATCGTTCAACCCCTTCGTAGAATCTGTCGCATACACATGGATCGTTGCATTTTTATTCACTGCCATATACGCATCTGCAAGCTCCGAAAGCAGATCTGCCATAGAGGAAGAACCGCGGATGCTGAGTGTTCCCTGTGCATCCGGATCTGCCAGAAATGTTGTCTCTTCCGCCACTGGCACATATGTCTGACCAACGATCTTCTGACCGGCACCTGCTATATATTTGACAAAATCATCCCGCAATGTATTCGGGCTTTCTACCCACGCAAGTGTAAAATCTCTGGTCAATGGATACGCATAATCTGCAATACTTTCTCTGGTACAGACAATTCCATCTACAGCAAGTGCTTTGGAAGCTCCCTGCATCTGTCCGTAGGATACATATCCGATTCCGTTTTTTAATTCATTAATAGCGCTCGCCATGGCACTCCCGCTTGATAAAACCATGCACTGTTTCATATCCTTGTATTTATCCGTGTTATCATCAGACATGGAAATCCCGAGATATTCTTCAAACTGGTTTCTGGTACCGGAACCATCCTCACGAACCTGCACCGAAATCATACCAAGGGAAGAAGCGTCTCCATTTGTTCCGGCAAATGCATAGTCCTGCGTTTCTTTTTTTCCACAGCTGCATAAGGATGCAGCCAATGTACCCACGCACAAAAAACTTACGATGGATATGCGAAATCTATGTTTTGCTCTAAGCTTCATGCTATGCTTCCTCCAATTCCAGGAAACGGACATTATCCATCACCTCTTCAACGATGCCGCTGCAGCTGTCACCGATACGTTCCAGATTATGTAACACATTTGAAAACGGATATGTAAATTCCGGCTTACAATTATTTTTCCGCAAACGTTTTAGATGGTTCTTGTTGAATTTCTTCTCCATATTACGCAGTTCCTTGCGATAATCGAAGACCTTCCTTGCAGTCTTTGCATCCCCATTTTCCAGTGAAACAATCGATGTCCGATACATGATTTCTACGTTATCAATTACTTTTCCAAGTTCCTCTACTGCATCCTTTGAGAATTTATACTTTCCTTCAAGTTTGGCACGTATAACCGGTGAAGCATCCTCACACCGCTTGCTGACACGTGCAATATCATTTAGGACATACAACAGTCCCGCAGTCGTAGATGATTGCTCTTCAGTCAGAGAACCATTCGAGAACATTCCAGAGATATAGCTGACAGTATTCTCATCAATCTCTGTTACAAGCTTCGCATTTTTTTCTAGCTCGGCAAGCGCTTTGCTATCATTATTCATCACCGTTGCCTTCATATTTCCAATCATTTCTGATACAAGGCGTCCTGCACGGCGGATCTCCTGGGATACAAGATACATAGCTGCAATCGGCTGACTGATCACATTTTTGTCAAGAAAGCTTTTCTCTTTATAATCTTCGATAGACACTTCCTTGTCATCTCTGACAATAAACATAACAATCTTCACCATAACCGGAAGCAACGGCAGCCAGATCAGAGTATTGATGATATTAAAGCTCATATGTGCATTTGCAATCTGCCTTGAAATCACATCCAGTTCATTTCCCTTTGGAGAGATCATCTCAACAAACTTTGCAAATGGCTTGATGATCCAGATAAAGAGAAAGGAACCGGTAATATTAAACACGCTATGTGCAATCGCACAGCGCTTTGCATCCTTGGACTGACCGATACTTGCCAATATTGCGGTAATGGTTGTACCGATATTATCACCGAGCAGAATCGGAATTGCGCCAACTAATCCGATCACACTCGCACCATCCGGGCCTGCCTGTGATGCGAAGCTTTGCAATACTGCAATCGTTGCGGAGCTGCTCTGTACGACAAGCGTCATAAGCATACCGACACCTACACCGAGTACCGGAATATTGCCGACTTTCTCCATCATATTGATAAATACCGGGCTTGTTGCAAGCGGCTTCATGACATCACCCATCATCTCGATACCAACAAATAACAAACCGAAGGCGAAGATTGTCTGTCCGACAAACTTTATCTTCTCTTTTTTCGCAATAAATGCAATCAGAAATCCGATAAATACAATCGGCATAATGTAATCACTGATTTTAAATGCCATCAACTGAGCAGTCATTGTCGTTCCGATATTTGCACCGAATATAACGGAGATACCCTGCTTTAAGGACATCAATCCGGCACTGACAAAACCAATTACCAATACAGTTGTCGCACTGGAGCTTTGCAGGACTGCCGTTACAAGTGCGCCCGCCAACATTCCGCACACGGCATTTCGTGTAAGTACTCCCAACACCTTCTTCATTTTGTCTCCGGCTACCTTCTGGAGTGATTCACTCATCATATTCATTCCGAATATAAAAAGCGCCAGACCTCCCAGCAAACCGAACACAGTCGCCATACTTTCGTTCATTTTAATTCTTCCTTCCTCTTTTTTGCATTTTTAACCGATTTGAAAGCTGTTTTGCAAGCGTATCCCGTGAGCACAATGGCCTTCATAGCTTGAATAATATCGAAATATAGAGTCTCCTTCTATCAATAGAAGGTAAAGAATTGTTAAATCTATGTAAAGCAGCATTTCCGGACATAAGAAAAAGCGCCAGACAGGCGCTTAAATCTCTTTGATTTTATCTCGTAACCGCATCATATTGGTATCCATATCGGCAATCACATCGGAATAACGTTTTAATTCCTGCACAATTTCCCCGGTATCAGCCAGATCCTTCTTATAGAGCAGCTGATAATCAAGTACCGACCATGAATCCATTGCAACGGTCCGAAGCTGTAATTCTACCTTCATCCAGTCCGCCTTCTTCGACAGATAAATTGGCACAGACAGAATCATATGTACTCCCTGATAGCCAGAAGATTTTGGTGTTTTTATATAATCCTTAATCTTTAATATCTTGATATCATGCTGGATCTTCAGACAATCCACCAGCGCATAGATATCATCCCGGAACATACAGGTTACCCGGACACCGACGATATCGTTCAATTTCTTCTTGGCGTTATCCAGATTAATGGTGTAGCCTTTACGGCGCAGCTTCAGGAAGATGCTTTCCGCACTTTTGATGCGGTGTGTCAGACGCACGACAACCTCCCGTTCCAGATTCTCCTGCAACTCAAGATTAATCATCGTGAGCTTCGACTCCAAAATCTGAATTGCCCACATACAGCGAAGCTGATATTCCTTATCGGATAACGAATTTGCAAAATCCGTAATAATCTTACGGTCATTCTTTGTAATATGTAATTGTAATTGCTGTTCTTGTTCCATACTATCTATATATGCCTCATTTATTCTTTTTATTCTATCAATATCAGGTTAAAGTTTGTTAAATCTATGCAAAATGCGCTTGCATAAAGTGTTTTAAACCCCTATACTATCCTTGTATGAGTATTCATCATACACGATGTATTTCCAATACAGTTTTAATAGATGATTACCATAAGAAAGGATTTTCTAATATGAAGGGCTATAAATATACAGTCAATAAACGGCGTGCAAACAGGCTTGCCTATCGGTTTCTGGGATTGATTTTTCTCCTTGTTGCTGCCTTGCAGGTGTTTACAATGATACATGGCTATGCCAAACATCTGGTGTTAACCTCATTGTTCGTGACATTTGTAGGTGCTTACGGAATCTATCTCGTAGTGATGTCCTTCCGGAAGCAGGCGTTTTCAGCTACGTATATCTTCGATGATACCGGATTTACGATTGAACACAAATATGGCACGACCCATTACGATTTTGACCAGATCAAGCATGTGACGATGGTCATTCCAGATGAAAGTATGCTCTTCTATATTCTGAATATATTCACAGAAAAAGAGCGTTATACAATTTCGTTTACGATGCAGAAGGAATTATGTGAGAATATCTATGAGTTTATGCATGCACGATTACCAAAGAAAGACACGGAAGATTAATTCCGTGTCTTTTCCTTTTTCTCTCCTAATGAAAATTAGTGGAGCTGAGGGGAATCGAACCCCTGTCCGAAAGCTCTTCCATTACAGCTTCTCCCATTACAGTTTGTATATTAGATTTCCCATACAGAAACGCCTACAAACAGGCTTTTCTATATAGTAGCTTCATGAATTTTCCGAAACCGCAAAGCTTAAGCCCCGGAGTGTCCCACTAAGTCGATGCCAGGATTCTAAGTTGTGGGGAACCTAGAGCTGACAGCTGCCATACTAGGCAGCGTACGCGTAATTTTCGTCTGCGTTTATATTTATTTTCCAAGTTTTAGCGTGGTCCTGGTCCACGAATGGCTACCGTAATTTCTAAACCCCCGTCGAAACCAGTACAACCCCTGGTTTGATTGACGAAAATCTATATATATCCCACTTTAAAAGTGTATATACCTATTTATTATTCAGTATCTGTTCCAGATGCATCTACAGGTGTAGCATCGCTGTTACTTGCGGTTGGGAAAACAGTGCCAGCATAATTTGCTGCCCAATACTGCTGTCCCCAATAATCATAAACAGATGCGCTGATCGTTTTGTTTGCCTGGCGCTTATCATAATTTTTCTGATAGGCATGCCGTCCCAGAGGAAATCCAACTAAAGCACCTAAAATTGCAGCACATACAAGCACTTCTACAACCTGTTTTGCTTTTTTCTTTTTCTGGATTTTCTTCCGGTTCTTTTTTTCTTCCTTATAACGATCTACCTTTGCCTGACTCATATGTTCTCCTACCTTAATCTTTGTTTTATCCAAGATTACGAATCTTAAAGTCTCGCTCGACCTCTCGCTTCATATCTTTTTTCGCGATATCATCCCGCTTATCGTACAGCTTTTTACCTCGCGCCAGTCCAATTTCTACCTTAACCAGACTGTCTTTGAAGTAGACTTTTAATGGAACTAACGTGTATCCCTTCATCTTCTGCTGTCCAATCAATTTGTTGATCTCATAGCGGTGCAACAACAGCTTTCTTGTCCGAAGCGGATCTTTGTTGAATATATTTCCTTTCTCATATGGGGAAATATTCATGCGATAAACATATACCTCATCGCCATCCAATCCGACAAATGCTTCTTTGATACTGCACTTTCCCATACGGAGAGATTTCACTTCCGTGCCAACCAAAGCAATGCCGGCCTCGTAAGTGTCCTCTATGAAGTAATCGTGATATGCTTTTTTGTTATTGGCTATCAGCTTCGTCCCTCGTTGTTTCGCCACTGTTTTCAACTCCTTCTATATTACCATCAATTAATGAAAAATCAATGGTTTTCTTAATTTTATCACATTTTAATACTTTGATTCGTACTTTGTCACCTAATTGATATTTCTTTTTGGTCTTCTCTCCTACCATTGCGTAATCCTGTTCATTAAAATAATAAAAATCATCGTACATATAAGCAACAGATACTGCACCTTCTACTGTATTATCCAACTCTACAAAGATATAGTTTGAAGTAACACCAGAGACGACCCCATCGAATTCTTCCCCTATATGCTCAGACATATACTCAATTTCTTTTAATTTAATGACATCCCGTTCCGCTTCCTCCGCCCGACGTTCCTTGGCAGAATTATCATTTGCTACAGTCGGCAGAATGTGACGGTAATGCTCGATCCGCTTCTCTGAAAGTTCTCCGTGCAGATTCTCTTTGATGATTCGATGAATCTGTAAATCCGGATACCGACGGATTGGAGATGTAAAATGGCAGTAATATTTGCAGGACAGACCAAAATGTCCGGTACATTCCGTCGAGTAGCGCGCCTGTTTCATGGATCGAAGCATCATCTTGCTGATCAGAGCCTCATATGGTTTCCCTTCAATCTGATCAAGAATTTTTTGCAGTTCCTTTGGATGTGTCTCATCTCTGGAAGCTTTGATAAAAAGTCCAAAATTATTGATGAATGCTGCTAAAATATCAATTTTCTCCTCGTCCGGATGCTCATGTACCCGGTATTCAAACGGCAGCTCCTGCCAGAAATAATCCTCTGCAATTGTTTCATTGGCCGCCAACATGAAATCCTCGATGATCTTTGTTGCCGGATTCCGATCATATGGCTTGATTTCAACCGGCTTGTGGTTTTCATCCACGATAATCTTAGTTTCAGCCACATCGAAATCAATCGAACCACGTTTCCGGCGGTTCTCCCGAAGAATCTGTGACAGCTCCAGCATCAGATCAAACATCCAAACGAGCGGCTCATACCGCTTTAATACTTCCTCGTCGCTGCGCTCTAATATCTTTTCAACATTCGTATATGTCATACGTTCATCGACATGCAGGATACCTTCACAGATTGTATGATCTAACAGTTTGCCTTTCTTATCGAACTTCATTACACAGCTTAAAGTCAGACGATCTGTGCCTGCATTCAGGGAACAGATACCGTTCGATAATTTATGTGGCAGCATCGGAATCACACTGTCTACCAGATAGCAGCTTGTACCACGTTTAAGTGCTTCCTTATCAAGAGGTGATTTTTCTTTTACATAATGTGATACGTCCGCAATATGCACGCCTAATGTATAGATGCCATCTTCGTAGGATAACGTGATCGCATCATCCAAATCCTTTGCATCTTCGCCATCAATCGTGACGGTTGGAAGTGCCCGGAAATCCGTACGTCCTACGAAATCTGCTTCGTCAACCTCATCTGGAATATCTTTTAAGGATTCCATTACCTTGTCCGGATATTCTACTGGTATATCATATGCCCGTACAACTGAAAGTATGTCTGTGCTAGGATCATTCACATGTCCCAAGATCTCAATAATCTCGCCCTCCGGGGATTTATGATCAGCCCCATAGTTGGTGATCCTGCAGACAACCTTGTGGCCGGTCATCGCTCCCATGGAATCCTTCTTTGCAACAAAGATGTCATCTGCTACCTTCTGGTTATCCGGGATGACAAAGCCAAAATTCTGCTGTTTGTCATAGGTTCCAACGATTGTTGTAAGTCCACGCTTTAAGATCTGCGTTACTTTTGCCTCGGTGCTTTTTCCCTGTTTCGTATAAGAATCAGGTGCAATCATGACACGGTCGCCGTGAAACGCTCCCATTGAAAACTTGGCAGGAATAAAGAAATCATCCTTATATCCTTCCACACGGACAAACCCATATCCCTTTTTGTTGCCGATATAATCTCCGACTAAGAATTTGTCATCCAGTTTTTTGTATTTCCCTTTCGGCGTAACAGTGATCTTTCCATCTTCCATAAGCTCGTTTAAAGCTTCTTCTACACGCTTTTTATCAGCATCCTTAACCTGAAGCAGGAAACGGATATCCTTTAAACGCATCGGCTTGTACTGTTCATCACAAATAAAATCATATAGCTTCTGTTTGATTCGTTCTCTTTTTTCTCCCATAGTAACGCCTCCAAAAAAATAAGCTGCTTCTTATCAAAGCAGCTTGTATAATCTAAATGAATTTTGATGACAGGAACAAAGCAAGTACAAAATATAAAATGCCAAGAACGACTGTAATCTTCTTCAATACAGATTCTTTGGATTTTCCTTTGTTCTTACTCCAGTAGGTATCTGCGCCACCGCCGCTGATTGCACCGGACAAACCGCCTTTACCTTCCTGCATCATAACAATAACTGCCAAAATAACTGATATAACTAGAAATACTATAATCAACGCTGTCTTCACGATAGTTCCTCCTTAATATATTAACTCATACTTGCATATATTACCATAAGAATTTTGTAAATTCAATATTAATTTTACAAAAAATTAATTTATATGCCAATGATTTATTTTCAGAACTATATGTGCAGTTATCCGGGCTCAAATCCTGAATGCTGTATATCAGTTGGAGCTTGCATTGTAGATTGCAAGTTTTCCTAGTTCCTCCTCAATCCGGAGAAGCTGATTATATTTGGATGTCCGGTCGGAACGGCATGGTGCCCCTGTTTTGATCTGTCCTGCATTGACCGCCACTGCCAGATCAGCAATAAACGAATCCTCTGTCTCACCGGATCGATGGGATATCACTGTGTTGTATCCTGATTTTTTTGCCAGTTCAATCGCATCCATCGCCTCAGTCAAGGTTCCAATCTGATTATACTTGATTAAGATTGCATTGGCAATTCCATCTTCAATTCCCTGTTTCAACCGTTTTACATTGGTTACAAACAAATCATCTCCAACAAGCTGTACCTTGTCGCCAAGCCGGAACGTAAGTACCTTCCAGCCCTTCATATCGTTTTCATCAAGCCCATCTTCAATCGAGTAAATCGGATATTTACCGATCAGATCCTCGTAATACTGTACCATCTCTTCCGAGTTCCGGTAAATCTCCCTGCCTGCCATACGACTTTCACCCGGAAAATAATAAAGCCCGCTTGTCTCGTCATACAGCTCACTTGCTGCCGCATCAATGGCAATCTTCACATCTTCATACGGCTTATATCCTGCCTCTTTGATTGCAAGCACAAGATAGTCAAGTACCTCCGCAGAGGTTGCAAGATTCGGTGCGAAACCACCTTCGTCACCTACGCCATTTGAAAGTCCATTCTCATGCAGTACGCGCTTCAAGGTATGATAGATCTCTGCACTCATCTCCAGACAGTGTTTGAACGAGTCAGCGCCAACCGGAGCAATCATGAATTCCTGCAGATCCACCGTGTTATCTGCATGACAGCCCCCTTGTGTCAAGCTAATGACACAAAATTTTTGTAATTTGTCCATCATCACTTCAACTGCAGATTTTCTGCACCTGCTCTACATACTTCACCAGCTCATCAGCAAAATTCCATTCAATTTCTATTCGCTTATCATTATATACCTTGATACCACGAATAAAAGTTACTGCTATCTCTCTGGTTAATTGCTTATTTCCTTCGATCAGGTCTGTCAGGCACTGTCTGCCATCGGACGGAAGTTCAAATAAACGTTCAGCCGCTTCACTCTGTTCTGTCTCCATTTGCGCTATCGCTAAGGTTTCTTTCTCAATTTGTTTATCCAGCTTGTCATTTTTTCTGGTGAACTCTTCTTCTGAGATTTCTTCCATTGCATATCGCATATATAGTTCAGTCTTCTGGTGCTTGTATCTGCTAATACTGTCTTTGGCATCCCGAATCTTTTTTGCAGCTCCATTCACTTTTGATTTTAATTCTGCTTTCTGTAATTCGAGTACCGGTTCAGCATCATCACTGATCTTTGCAAACAGCTTTATTGCCCTGAAAATCATCTCATTGAACTCGTCATCATATAAATTGTCTGTTACACAATCTTGATTTGCCGCATTAAATTTCCTTGGGCACTTAAAGTGCGGATTGCATCTGGTTACATGCTGTAGATTCTGACCGCATCCCCCACATTTTACCAATCCTTTCAGCGGATAATTATTATTGTGGGTTTTGCTCCTCTTTCTGGAATTTAATTCCAACTTTTCCTGTACAGCATCAAACACCTCTTTAGAAACAATCGCTTCATGCGTACCCTCAACCACAATCCAGTCTTCTTCTTTTGTTTTCAAATGCTTATTACTTCCTACCGAAGCAACTTTCCACTTGCCGCCAATCGTAGTTCCCGTATACGTTTCTGTCATCAGTATCAGTCTTACAGTTACCGGATACCAGATATATTTTTCTGTTGTTTTCTTCACACCAGTTTTCAGAACTTCTCTTTTATATTGACCTGGACTCATAATTTTCTGCTCATTCAGGTAACGTGCCAGCTGAGTAATATTCATTCCATCAAGATATTTCTGAAATATCATCTTCACAACAGGCGCTGTCTCCGGATTAATCACGAGGCTGGTCACATCTTCATCAGGCTTCAAATATCCATACGGTGCTCTCGCTCCCATATATTTTCCAGCTTTCTGACGCTGTATCAAAGTTCTTTTTACTTTAACGGAAGTATCAATGCTATGATGTTCGTTAATAATATTTCTGAAACCAACATCTATTCCCGGCATACCAGATTCATATTTCATACTATCAACATTATCATTGATCGCTATGAATCTCACATTCATAAATGGAAAAATTTGTTCCAGATATGTGTCAACCTCTATATGATTCCTGCCGAATCGAGAAAGGTCTTTCACTATAATTGTGCTGACTTTTCCATCTCTTACTAATTCCATCATACTTTGGAATCCTGGGCGATCGAAATTCGTTCCACTATAGCCATCATCTTTGAATTCTAACACTTCCGTATTTTTGAACTCATTTTTACTGGCTATGTATTGCCCAATCACAATTCTCTGATTGGTAATACTATTGGATTCATCCAGCATATCCTCATCTTCCAGCGACAATCTTAAATACTTTACTATGCACTTACCATCTGACATCTGATCACCCCCTCCTCTAAAATTTCTGATAACGCCTGTATTTCATCTTGAAATTTAAATTCGATCTCTATACGTTTGTCTTCATATAAAGAGATTTTCTTTATATAAGAACGGACAACATCTTTTGTAAGGAATTCCAAATTCTTTCCTTTACTGAATTCAGCAAGCCACGAGAAGTTCTTTTTACACAATTTTTCTGTAATTTTTCTACTCTTCTCAATTTCTTTCTGTCTTGTAACCAGGTCTTTTTCGACCACGGTTATTCTTTCTGTCATACGATTATATGCATCCGTATCAATCTCGCCCGAAACATATTGCTCATATAATTCAAATCGTCTTGCTTCGTTCCTTTTATTGAGCTGAACAATCTTACTCTGTTCCCTGTTCAAATATTTTTGGAATGTTTCAAAATATTCATCATTAAAGCGTTTCAGTTGCGTTTTTAATTCACATACTGTTTTTAGCTGCATGATGAGTGCCCGATACACCAGTTCATCAATTACTTCTTCTTTCCAGCGATTACAGTTATATTTTTCCTTGGAAATTTTTGCATAATTACCACAAATGAAATAGTAATTGTAATACAAAACACCATTCTTTTCGCTGTAATAGTATCTCCGAACCATATTAGCGCCACAGTCACCACAGTATATCAATCCAACATACTTATTATCCTGTTTTCCATGAGTCTGCATATTCGATAAATCTTTTTTGGGCAATGCTTTCTCCTGCTTTAATTTGATTACATTTTGTACTTTTTCAAATAATTCAGCACTCACTATAGCCTTATGGGTATTCACATGTTCAATCCATTCTTCTTTATCCAACATTACATTTTTTTCTTTTGTAAGAAGTGAGGTTCTTGTTTTATGTGAATAAGTATTTCCCAAATAGTGCCTATTTTCCGCAATCTGTTTAATTACAGATGATTGCCAATGCATATCCGTTTCGTCAATTCTATCCAAGAATAACTTCCCAGTTCTTGCGTATACCCTTGGCGAAGCCAGCAGCATGGTATTAAACTCTCTCGAAATTTTCAAATATGACTGCCCTGCAGCAAGTTTTTCAAATATTTCTACTACATACGGTGCAGTTAAAGGATCGGGAACAGTAGTAGATTTTCCTTTTTCATCTCTAGCTCTCTTATACCCATAAGGAGCATCTCCACCACAATATTCACCTGACTCCATCTTAATTTTCATAGCACTTGTCATCTTTACTGATGCATCTTTTGCGTACATATCATTTGCAAGATTCGATATCATGATTCCCAGCATCTGATTGTCACATTCTGGACTGATACTGTCATAGTTATCATTGACTGATATAAAGCGCACCTGCATAAATGGAAATATTTTTTCCAGGTATTTTGATACTTCTTCCAAATCTCGACCAAATCGTGATAAATCCTTTACTATGACCGTATTTATTTCTTTTGTTTTGATGTCACCAAGCATTCTCACAAAGTCATCTCGATCAAATTTCGTACCTGATATACCGTCATCCTTATAAAACTTTACAACTTCAATATCCGGATGAGATTCTGCGTAAGAAAGAGCGATCAGTTTCTGTGTCTCCAGTGATTCTCTCTTCTCACCATTGATATCTACAGATATTCTGGTATAAATACCGGCTTTCCAGATTTTCTGCGGTGATGCCTGTACGAATGCTTCAGCCTGTTTCATCTGGCGATTTCTTGTTCTTGCCATTATACAGCCACCTCCTGTTTTGTTTTTCCAATCTGTTCTGCCAATCTTGCAGCTGTTACCAACTCATCTTGGAATCGGTAAACAATCTCTATTTTTCTTCCTTCAAATACATTTATTTTTTCCACATACTGAAGAAGCATATCTCTGTCAAGATCTCCCAGCGACGGTTTCTCAAGAAATGTATTCACCCATTCTTCGCACAGCAGTTTATTTTCAAGGAGATCTTCCATATACTCTTCCTGCTTTTCAATATTGCTTTCCAGACTTTTAATTTCTGTCTGATACCGTTCTCTAAGCAAAGCGTAATCATCCCTAGAAATAACTCCTGACGCAAGATTTCCCGATAATGAATGTAACAACTTATAATATTTATTGACTTTGTTTCGTAATTCAAGTATCTGGTCATCATGCTGTATCAACGTCTGTGTATCCAAAGAATTTTCTTTCAAATACTCCACTGCATTTCGTATGGCATCCGTCATCTTACTGTACATTTTCAAAGAATCCATCACCAGCTGAATCAGCACATCTTCTCTGATGCTATGTCGGGAACATTGATCCTTCTTTTTATTGTAAGAAGAACAGATATAAAAAACTGTCTTTTCTCCTTTATAACTGTTAGTTCGCCGGATCAGATTACTTCCACAGTCTCCACAGGATAATAACCCACCAAACAAATAAAGTCTGTTTTCTCCGGGTGCTATCCTGGTATCCTTCGCAAGCAACATCTGAACTGTTTCATATTCTTCTTTTGTAACGATACCTTCATGATGATTTTCAAAAATCACCCATTCTTCCTTTGGTAATGCCCTCTGCACCTTAACTTTATAGTTAATTCTTTGGGATTTTCCCTGTTGAAGCACTCCATAGTAAATTGGATTCTTTAAGATACGGATAATTGCTACTGCTGACCACCTGGATGTCAGATGTGTCTGAAATGACGATTTGAAGTTTACTCCGGTCGCACGTTTGTAATCAGCCGGTGCAAGAACTCCCAGTTCATTCAGTTTATCTGCAATCAGCTGATTGCTCATGCCCTCCATCTTCCAAGTGAAAATATCTCTTACATGCTTTGCAGCAACCGGATCAATTTCTATCTGACTTTTATCAGCATTACATTTTCTATACCCATATGACACATAATTTCCAACATATTCTCCAATATTCCGTTTTGCGCTTAAATGACTTCGTACCTTTTGGGAATTCTGTCTGCAATATGTGTCATTGACAAAAGATTTTACCGGTAATACAAGATGTGTATCGGTAATGTTTGCTGTTTCAGAATCATAATTATCATTGATTGCTATAAATCGTACTCCCAGCTGTGGAAATACTTTTTGAATATACCGATCAACATCTATATGCTCCCTACCAAATCGGGATAAATCTTTTACAATGATACAGTTGATTTCCTTATTTTCAATTGCTTTGAGCATTGCCTGAAAACCAGGTCGATTAAAATCTGTACCTGAAAAACCATCATCTTTAAATGTCTCAACAATAGTAATATCAGACGTCGATTTCATATAGTTATCAATCAAAATTGACTGATTTACAATAGATTCACTTTCAGCCTTATCTCCGTCCTCAATACTGAGACGAAGGTACTTGGCTGCTATCCAGATATTTTTTTGCATAAAAAACACTCCTATCCAAAGATTCTGCCAAAACAGAACCCTTAAATAGAAGTGCTCTATTCAAATTTAGTCCTGTTAGCATTATAGCACACTTCGTCTTCTGTGTGAATATGAAATTTTGTTGTTCCAGTTATTTCCTTATGCCCTTATGCCAATCCAGCTTTCTTTGCTACAAGCTGTTTTGTACAGTCTATATAGGAAAGGGAAGCTGCTGCATTAAAAACACTTTTTACAACATAGCCCATATCTTCATATACATACGGGTTATCAGAGTGATTAAGCAGCACTTCCATCTTATTGCTTTTCCTGCTATCCAGCTCTGAAATCAAATCCTTGTACTTTGGCAAACTATCTCGGTCAATCTCTTTGATATCAACCGTTTTCAATGCTTCTAATCTTTCAACTGCTGTCATGGACATCGCCTCCTTTTCCTATAGTTACCATTATCAAAAATAAATATTCGTAACAGCTATATAGTCTTCTCTTCCATTCCCATCTGAATCTGTACTGCTTTCAGTACCCGATCCAGGGTCCACTTGTTCACTCTTCCGCATTTCTCAATAATACATTTCGTAGAAATGCTCATAACCTGTTCAGCCAGTGCCAGGCTTCCTTTTCGGATTCCCGTCATATCATATTTGCTGATAAATACATGTGTTGGCAAATACCGTTTCTTATAAATTCTTGATGTCAACGGAACTACCGTTATGACTGAACTGTATGTATTGGCTTTATTATTGCTCACTACGATCACCGGTCTTACACCACCCTGAACAGATGTTGTAGGAAACATACCGAGATCTGCCCATAAAATATCTCCTCTGCGGATTGTCATTTGTCCTCTCTCCAATCTGTTATTTTTATTTGTAAAGCATCCATAGCGCTATATTGGCTCCACAGGAATACGGCAGAGTTTCTTTCCCATAAGGAAAGCTCTGCCGCATAACCTCTATAGCCAATTTGATTATTAAACAGTGCTCGCTCGATTCTATTTATCCTCGATACCCCGAATCGTTACTCCCGCATATGCAAGAAGGGAATAATAACCTGCCCGAATGCATACTCCAGACCACAACCCGAAAACTCTCGTTTCCAGGCTCCAGCAGTTCATAGGTTTACCAGTTACAGACTTCTCAGGATCTGCAAGTGTATCGCATCTCATACATATCTTCGCATCACCAGCCTGCCAACTGGCTTCGGTCAGTGCTTTTTCGCAGCATTACAGACTGAGCTAAAAATCTTGGTTTTGTCTTATAATCCTATAGCGGCATCTTCCTCGTGCTCTCTGCATGAAATGTCACGTCAGTTATTATTGGATATTCAGTTATCATGGTTCATTTTAGGAAGTCCTTTAACTTCCTCTAATTACTAAAGTCAAATGACTTTGGCAGATGCAAAAGATTTTGAAAAATTTTTTAAAAAAATTTATTCATATACATTTCACGCATCTTATTAAGAGTGGATTTCAGCTTGTATGACAGCATCTGTCTGGAAATCCCCATAATCTCC